>NZ_JBFBEA010000004.1:0-424587 GCF_040683495.1 Streptomyces sp. NPDC093544
CGGGACGACACCACGAGAGCGGAACCGAAGGGAGGAATAATCCCCACGGTCCACAGCGTCCTCGCTGATGTTTTCTTCAAAGGAACCTCGCCCCAGCCATAACAGCTGGAGACGGGGTATCAACAAACTTGGCGTTGATTTTTGGCACGCTGTTGAGTTCTCAAGGAACGGACACTTCCTTCGTACTCACCCGAGAGACTCTCTCAGGCTTTCCTCCGGGCGCTTCCCTTCGGTCTTGCGTTACCGACTCTATCAGACCGTTTTCCGATCCGATTTTCTCGGTGCTTTCCAGGTTTCCGCTTTCGCGTTTCCCTTTCCGGCGGTTCCGACTCTATCAGATCCTTTCGGGCCTGATTCCCAGTCAGCGGGGCTTGTCTTCGCGGCCCTTGGGCTGTTCCGACGAGTGAGACGTTAGCGGAATCTTGGCTCCCGAGCTAATCGGGGTGGCGTCCTTTCGAACGCGGATTCCTCATTTCGCAAACGCGCAGCAAAACGAGTCGACGACGGTTCGTCGTTCGTTGAGTGCTAGTTGCGGAATGGCCGTCCGGGGACCGACCGGAGTCGGCGCTCACGTCGGACAGCTCGGAGAACATTACGTACGGGGTGGAGGTGTGTCAACTCCGCTCCAGGAGGCGCCCCGGCGGCGTAGTCTGGGCTCGTGACTACGCATACGTGCACCCAACAGTGGTGGGCCGCCTGACGGCGGCCGTACTCACGTATGTACTCAACGGCCGCCGCCTCGGCGGCCGTTTTTGTGTCTCCCTCCTGGAGAACCGGCCGGCGGGTGCGGCGGCCTCGACCAGGAGGTGGAGAGATGACGCGGATCTTCAGTGGGGTCAAGCCGACCGGGCATCTGACGCTGGGGAACTATCTGGGTGCTGTGCGGCGGTGGGCCGACGTCGATCAGCATCGGGCTGATGCTCTGTTCTGCATCGTCGATCTGCACGCGCTGACCGTGGACCACGATCCGGGGCGGGTACGCCGGCTCAGTCGGCAGGCGGCGACGTTGTTGCTGGCGTCGGGGCTGGATCCGGAGCTGTGCACCGTGTTCGTACAGAGTCATGTGGACGAGCACGCGCGGCTGTCGTATCTGCTGGAGTGCGTCGCGACCGACGGGGAGATGCGGCGGATGATCCAGTACAAGGAGAAGGCCGCTCGGGAACGGGAGCGCGGCGGGAGTGTGCGGCTGTCGCTGTTGACGTATCCCGTGCTGATGGCGGCGGACATTCTGGCGTACGGGACCGATGAGGTGCCGGTGGGTGATGACCAGACGCAGCATGTGGAGCTGACCCGGGATCTGGCTGTGCGGTTCAACCAGCGGTACGGGCACACGTTCGTGGTGCCCCGGGCCACGCGTCCGGACGTTGCGGCGCGTGTCATGAACCTGCAGGAGCCGACGTCGAAGATGGGGAAGAGCGATGACGTCGGGCCCGGAGTCGTCTATCTGCTCGACGAGCCGGAAGCCGTGCGGAAGAAGGTCATGCGGGCTGTGACCGACAGTGGGCAGGACGTCGCGTACGACCGGGAGGCTCGGCCGGGGGTCTCGAATCTGCTGGAGATTCTCGCCGCCTGTGAGGGTGGGAACCCCGAGACCTTGGGCGGTGTATATGAATCGTACGGAGCTTTGAAGAAGGACACCGCCGAGGCCGTGGTCGAGCTCCTCAGACCCGTACAGGAGAGGCACAAGGAGTTGTGCGCGGATCCTGCGTATGTGGAGGGGGTGTTGCGGGACGGAGCAGAGAAGGCCAGGGCGATGGCACGGCCGAGGGTGGACGCGGCCTATCGGGCGATCGGGTTGCTGCCGGCGGGCTAAAGGACGGCGGGCTGACGGGCAGTGGGCTGAAGGACGGTGGGGCCGGGGGCGGGCCCGGCCCCGGTTCCGTTAGCTGTTGCCGGAGGCCAGTTCGCGGCTGCGGTCGCGGGCTGCCTCCAGTGCGGCGATCAGGGCTGCGCGCACACCGTGGTTCTCCAGTTCGCGGATGGCGTTGATCGTGGTGCCCGCGGGGGACGTGACGTTCTCGCGGAGCTTCACGGGGTGTTCCCCGCTGTCACGGAGCATCACGGCGGCGCCGATCGCGGACTGGACGATGAGGTCGTGGGCCTTGTCGCGGGGCAGGCCGAGCAGGATGCCCGCGTCCGTCATGGCCTCCACGAGGTAGAAGAAGTACGCCGGTCCCGAGCCGGAGAGGGCGGTGCAGGCGTCCTGCTGGGACTCGGGGACACGGAGTGTCTTGCCGACGGCGCCGAAGATCTCCTCGGCGTGGGCAAGGTGCCCGGCGGTGGCGTGGCTGCCGGCGGAGATGACGGACATGGCCTCGTCGACGAGGGCGGGGGTGTTCGTCATCACGCGGACGACCGGAGTGCCTGTGGCCAGACGCTCCTCGACGAAGGAGGTGGGGATGCCTGCCGCGCCGCTGATGACCAGGCGGTCGGCGGGGATGTGCGGGGCTAGTTCGTCGAGGAGAGCGCCCATGTCCTGCGGCTTGACCGTGAGGATGAGGGTGTCCGCGGACTTGGCGGCCTCGGCGTTGGTGACCGCCGCGACTCCGTGGCGCTCCTGGAGTTCCTTGGCGCGCTCGGGGCGGCGTGCGGTGACCAGCAGGTCGGCGAGGGGCCAGCCGGCCCGGATCACTCCGCTGAGCAGGGCTTCGCCGATCTTGCCGGTGCCGAGGACTGCGACTTTCTGGGTCATGGTGCGGGTGCCCTCCGGGGGGTGCGTCGTCCGGTGTCCATCCTCGCACCGGGGGTGCGGGACGGGGCGCGCTGTCCGTTGGGCGGACGGCTGGTCGGTCGGTTGCTTGGTCGGTTGCTTGGTCGGTTGCTTGGTCGGTTGCTTGGTCGGTTGCTTGGTCGGTCGGTTGCTTGGTCGGTTGCTTGCTTGGTCGGTCGTTGGCTCGTCGGTTACGCGGTCCGGCGGCGCAGGGTTGCCGCGCCCAAGGTCAGGACCAGTAGGGCGCAGCCCGCGACGATCAGGGCGTCGCGGACGAAGGTGGCTGTCATGTCGGTGTGTTTGAGGACTTCGTTCATGCCGTCCACGGCGTAGGACATGGGGAGGACGTTGGAGATGGCTTCGAGGACGGGGTGCATGTCGGAGCGGGGGGTGAAGAGGCCGCAGAGGAGGAGCTGGGGGAAGATCACGGCCGGCATGAACTGGACCGCCTGGAATTCCGAGGCCGCGAAGGCCGAGACGAAGAGGCCGAGGGCTGTGCCCAGGAGGGCGTCGAGGAGGGCGACCAGGAGGAGGAGCCAGGGGGATCCCGTGACATCGAGGCCCAGGAACCAGACCGCGAGCCCGGTGGCCAGGGCCGACTGGATGATGGCGAGGGCTCCGAAGGCCAAGGCGTAGCCGGCGATGAGGTCGCCCTTGCCGAGGGGCATGGCGAGGAGGCGTTCCAGGGTGCCGGACGTGCGTTCGCGCAGGGTGGCGATGGAGGTGACCAGGAACATCGTGATCAGCGGGAAGATCCCGAGGAGGGAGGCGCCGATGGAGTCGAAGGTGCGCGGGCTGCCGTCGAAGACGTAGCGAAGCAGTACGAGCATCAGGCACGGGATGAGGATCAGCAGCGCGATGGTCCGCGGGTCGTGGCGGAGTTGGCCCAGTACGCGGGCCGCGGTGGCGGTGGTGCGGGAGAAGTTGATCGCGCTCGGGCGTTGGCCTGCGTGGGTGCCCATGGGCCGGGGTGCGGTCGTGGGCGTGGTCGTCGCGCTCATCGGACGGTCTCCTTGCGGGGGTGGTCGCCGGAGGGGGACTCGTTGTCGGATAGGGAGGCGCTGTCGGATAGGGAGGCGCTGTCGGACCCGGGCGCGTTGTCGGACCGGGAGGCGTTGTCGGCCGTCTCGCCCGTCGTGGGCCTGTTGCCCGTTGCGTTCGCCTCGTCCACCAGGTGGAGGAAGGCGGCTTCCACGGTGTCGGAGCCGGTCCGCTCGCGCAGGGCGTCGGGGGTGTCGTCGGCGAGGATCTCGCCCTCGCGCATCAGGAGGAGGCGGTGGCAGCGTTCGGCCTCGTCCATGACGTGGGAGGAGACGAGCAGGGTGGCCTCGCGTTCGGCGGCGATGGCGTGGAAGAGGTTCCAGAGGTCGCGGCGCAGGACCGGGTCGAGGCCGACGGTCGGTTCGTCGAGGACGAGGAGTTCCGGGGTGCCGAGGAGGGCGACGGCGAGGGAGACGCGGCTGCGCTGGCCGCCGGAGAGGTTGCCGGCGAGAGAGTCGGCTTGGGAGGTGAGATCGACGTCGGCGATGGCCTGGGTGACGTTGGCGTGGCGGCGTTCGGCGTCGGCGTGCCCGGGGTCGAGGATCGCGGCGAAGTAGTCGAGGTTCTGGCGGACGGTCAGGTCGTCGTAGACGGAGGGGGCTTGGGTGACGTAACCGATGCGGGAGCGGAGTGCGGCGTCGCCCGCGGGGAGGCCGAGGACTTCGAGCATGCCGGTCACCTTGGCCTGGGTGCCTACGGTCGCGCGCATCAGGGTCGACTTGCCGCAGCCGGAAGGTCCGAGCAGCCCGGTGATCTGGCCGCGCGGTACTGCGAAGTCGAGTCCGCGCAGGACGGTGCGGGTGCCGCGTACGACGGTGAGGGCTTCGGCGCGGATGGCGGGCTGCCTCGTGGGGTCGGGTGGCTCTGCGGTGTCGGGCGGGCTCGAAGCAATATTCATCATGTGATGAATATTGCTCCTGCGGGGTCGGGGTCGTCAAGCCCGGCATCAAGTCGGCTGCAAGCCCCGTCGCATCCGGCGGCGCAAGCGCGCGGCGGTGCGATCGGAAGGGGGCGCTCCGGGGTGTCGCGCTTCCGCGTTCACGTGGTGGTCACGCGAAAGGGGTGAGTGTCCAACTCCCGTTCCTGACAATGGATTTCAGTACGCGGCCATGTGCCCGGGCCTGTTGATCCGCCGCATCCTCCCCCGGCTCGGCGCCCGCGCATCTCCCGCTCGTCACCAGAGGTGCTGCCGTCATCCGTAAAGCCGATCTGCTCGCGTCCTTTGCCGTCCTTTGCCGTCCATCTCGTCGCGTTGCCCTTGTGCGTGGGGGTCGCCAGGGCCTCCGGTGTGCCTGCCGAGCTGGGGCTGGTGACCGGGATCGTCGGTGGCCTGGTGGCCGGAGTGATGCCAGTCGGCAGCCTGCGGGTGAGCGGGCCCGCGGCGGGGCTGACGGTGCTCGTGTACGAGGCGGTGCAGTCGTACGGGGTCCAGGCGCTCGGTGTGCTGGTGCTCCACGGAGCGTGGTTGCTCAGTTCGCCGCTGCGCTGCCGGGGGTGCTCGGGGTGATTCCGGTGGCCGCGCTGTCGGGGCTACTGGTGCACGCAAGCTGCAAGCTTGTGCCCGTACGGGAGTTGGGTCCGCTCTGGCGGGAGCACCGCGGGGAGCTGGTGGTGCTTGTCGTGACGGCGGTGGCGATCGTGGTCGGGAATCTGTTCGCGGGGGTCATCGTGGGGCTTGCCCTTGCCGTCGCCGAGACCGCTTGGGACATCAGTCAGGTGCAGGTGGAGACCCAGGACCGTGGGGACGCGGGGATGGTCGTACGAGTCGTCAGGCATGCGACCGTTTCTGCGACTGCCGAAGCTGCTTGACGCGTTGGAGGCGCTGCCGCACGACCGGGACGTACGGCTGGAGCTGGGTGGGTTGCGGCACCTGGATCACGCGTGTGCGGCGGCCCTTGGGGATTGGGCCGCCGGGCGGGATCACGAACGCGTGGCGACGATCAGTTCGACGTCGTAGACCTCCTCGACCACGCCGTCCGGGAAGGTGGCGAGCAGGTGGGCGCGCTCTTCGGTGAGGAAGGCGTTCGTGCCCTCCTCACCGAGGACCAGGAAGGCCGAGTGGCTCCCGATATTGGCGAGGTGGGTGTCGAGGGGGACGCGGCGGCTCCAGCGGACCTGGTGGCGGTCGATGTGGAGGGGGGCGGTCGGGGTGGGGGCGGTGCCCGTGGTGGTCGGGGCGGTGGTGGCCAAGGTGGTCGTGGACAAGGCGGTCGTGGACAGGGCGGCTGCGGCTTTGGCGCCGCTGCCGTTCTTCGTTACGACCGCGTCGAGGCCGAAGAAGCGCTCGACTCGGTTGGCTGCCGCCTCGATCCAGGGGATGTCCAGGGCTTCGGTGTTCCACCAGAGGGCGAGCGCGCCGCCGTCCGGGCGCAGGATGCGGAACGCCTCCGGGATGGCGTGGGCCGGGTCGGTCCAGTGCCAGGACTGGGCGTAGGTGACGAAGTCGGCGGAGGCGGTGGCCAGCGGGAGAGCGTTGCCGTTGCCTCGGATGACGGGGGTGTCGGGGAGCGTGCGGCGGAACTCGGCCGCCATGCCCTCGCCGGGCTCGACGGCGACCACGTTCGCGCCCCGCGCCTTGAGGAGAGCGGTCGCGATGCCGGTGCCGGCGCCGACGTCCACGACCCTTGCTCCGGTGAGGGGGCGGTGCGCGAGGTTTTCGATCGCGTCGAAGAGGGTGGGGGGATAGGAGGGGCGGTTCGCGGCGTACTGGGCTGCGGCTGCGTTGAAGGAGTGGGCTCGGGTGGTGTGGGAGTGGGAGTGCGCGGTCATGTGGTCATGGTGGCGGGGGTGGGGCTGAGGGGAGCGTTGGGGGTAGGTGACTGAAGGGTTTTTCGCCGCCTCCGCCCCTCCCCGTCCCGTATCCGGGGGCTCCGCCCCCAGACCCCCGTATCGGCCTGAACGGCCTCGTCCTCAAACGCCGGACGGGCTGAAAGCACCGGCTAGGAGTTGCGGCGCTTCTTCGAAGGGTTTTTCGTACGGCGCTTGCTGCGGCGCTCGTACTGTTCGCGAGCCGTCTCGTACTCCTCGCGGTGGAGTTTCTCGCCCGGGGCCTCGGTGAGGGAGCGGAAGAAGTAGGCGAGGAGGGAGCCGATGAAGCCGATCGTCAGGAGGCCTCGGAGGGAGGCCTGGCGGTCGGGGTCGGGGCGCTTGGTGAACGCGGCCGAGGTGTGACGGAAAGCGAGGGCGCTGGACACCGCGAACATCACGACGACCAGGATGCTCACCGGCTTGCCCACGTCCGCGATCTCCAGGCCCTGGTAGGCGAAGCGGAGGACGAAGCAGGCGGCCACCGCGGCGGCCAGCGAGCCGACGGCCACGGCGGCTCGGCGGGCCGGGTAGCCATCGGTGTGGTCCACCCAGGTCGTGCCGAAAAAACGAAGGGGTTCGGGCTGGGGCCCCGCGGGGGTGCCGGTGCTGTCGTCGCTCACGCGTCGATTATCGCTCCGGTCGGCGCGGGGCCCTGCCGATGGTCGGTCAGGCGCAACGCGGGGCGACGTAACCGTCACTGCCCGTATTCACATACGCGTCCGCGACGTACTCGCTGACTGCGATGCCGTCCCAGATGTTCGACGTGCCGTACGGGCCGGTGACCGACTGACCCGGCTTCTGGCAGAAGATCGGGACGTGGGCACCCTCGGACAGGACGCGGACGATGCGGTAGGTGGTACCCGGGCCGCTGCGGACGTTGAGCCTGACACCCGGTGCGACCGGGTAGTACCGCAGAGCTGCCGTCTCGACCTTGGCCTCGACCGCTTCCTCGCCGTGGCCCTCGATTTCCTCAACTCGGTCAACAGACATGAAAAACCTCCCCCGTTGGACCCCATGGCTGCCATGGGACCCCTTTGATTCCCCTGAATCAGGCCATGCACACACGTTCGTTTCTCGCACTCGGAGGCTAGCAAGCCGCCTCCGTATCGCACGAAGCATCGACTAGGCTCCGTGCGTCGCGCGCGCGAAGGAACAGCACGGGGGTGGGTCCCATGGCGCCACAGCGGAACAACGGAGCGGGCGTGGAAGCGGAACTTCCCGAGTACGCCGGTCACTACCGGCTGGAGTCACGCCTGGGATCCGGCGGCATGGGCATCGTGCATCTCGCCCGTAGTACGTCGGGGATGCGGGTGGCCGTGAAGGTCGTACACGCCCGGTACGCCAAGGATCCCGAGTTCAGGGGCCGCTTCCGGCAGGAAGTGGCGGCGGCCCGACAGGTGAGCGGCGCCTTCACCGCGTCCGTCGTCGATGCCGATCCCGAGGCCGAACGCCCCTGGATGGCCACGCTGTTCATCCCAGGTCCCACCCTCGCCGACCATGTGAAGCGGAACGGGGCGATGCTCTCCGGGGAGTTGCGCCGGCTGATGGCCGGGCTCGCCGAGGCGTTGCGCGACATACATCGCGTGGGAGTCGTGCACCGGGATCTGAAGCCGAGCAACGTCCTGCTCGCCGAGGACGGTCCGAAGGTCATCGACTTCGGTATTTCCCGGCCAAAAGACAGCGAACTGCGCACCGAAACGGGCAAGTTGATCGGCACGCCACCGTTCATGGCACCCGAGCAGTTCCGACGGCCGCGCGAGGTGGGACCGGCCGCCGACATCTTCGCGCTCGGTTCCGTGATGGTGCACGCCGCCACCGGGCGCGGGCCGTTCGACTCCGACAGTCCGTACGTCGTCGCCTATCAAGTGGTGCACGACGAGCCGGACTTGACCGACGTACCGGAGAATCTCGCACCACTGGTGCTGCGTTGCCTTGCCAAGGAGCCCGACGACCGGCCCACTCCTGACGAGTTGATGCGCGAATTGCGGTCGGTGGCCGCCTCGTACGACACCCAGGTGTTCATTCCGGCCCAGCTGCCCAGTCGTGATCCGGAGCCGGAAGAGGACATTGTCGGGTCGCCCGGTCGGCGACCCGACAGAGCCATGGGTCGCCTCCGCAGAGGGGTGATCCTGGCGGCCGGGGCGCTGCTCCTCGCCGCGGGCGGGACGTTCGCCTCGGGGCAGCTGCTCGGCGACAGCGGCGGCGCACCCGAGGACAGCGCCATACCGGCCGCACCGGCGGTGTTCGACGGCTGGCACACCAAGCCCGGTTCCGGAAGCCGGGGGATGCCGCAATGCTCGTACGGCGGAGGGAAGTTGCTCTGCGCGCTTGCGGGGCTGTTCTCCGCCCTCGACCCGGCCGACGGGACGGTGTTGTGGCGGCACACCCTTGCCGATCGGGACGCCCCGGACGGCCCGCCGGTCGCGGAGGGCGGTCTGGTGCAGGCCGTCACGAGCGATGGTCAGCGGCTGGTGGCCCTCGACCCCGCCTCGGGCGCGACGCGCTGGACGATGGACATCTCCGCGTATGGGCGGGTGCAGTACGCCGGCGGCATGGTGCTGCTCACACGCGCCGACGGAACGGTCGCCGGGGTGGACGGCGCGTCGGGCAAACAGGTCTGGAGCCGTCGGATCGCCGGCCAGAGCGAACCGACCTTTGCAGCTTTCAGCGCCGACGGACTCGCCTACGCCACGAGTACGACCGTGGACGGGACCCACACGCTCGTGAGCGGGGTGGATCCGCAGACCGGCGACGTGCGGTGGGACGCCCGCCTGGCGGGGGAACTGGAGCCGGTCGGCGCGCACGACGGCAAGGTGTTCTTCATGTCGGTGAACGGCTACGGCGAGACAGACGGGCTGGTCCGGTACGACCCGAAGAGCCTCGCGGTACAGCGCGTGCCGCTCGAAACCTCACTTCCCACCGCTCTGGCCACCGTGCACGGGAACACCATGTATCTGCTGGCCACCGGTGGCGGGCTGGTGGCCGTCGACATGGAGACGCGCGCCCTGCGCTGGCGGCTTGAGACCTCTGTCAGCCAAGGCTCGGCACCCGTGGCCGACGACAGATACGTGTACCTCACCGCCGCCGACGGGCGACTGCTCGCGGTGGATGCCCGCACAGGGAAACTCGCGGGACAGACGCGTGCGCGACTTGGCTCGGACTCCGAGTTCGTCGTGCTCGGGCTGCCGGCTCCCTTGGTCATCGACGGTCACGTCTACGCCGCCGCCCCCGACGGAACCGTCTTCGCCGTGGCCGCGGGGGACCCGTCGCGCTGGTGACGACCCGTCGCACTGGTGACACGCGAAGGGGCCGCCCCCGAAGGAACGGCCCCCGCGCACAAGTTTCAGCCCAGCAGGGAAACAGCCTCAGCCCAGCAGGGAAACGTCCCGCACAGCGCCCTTGTCCGCACTGGTCGCCATCGCCGCGTAGGCGCGCAGGGCGGCGGACACCTTGCGGTCGCGGTTCGCGGGAGCGTAGACGCCGTTCAGGGCGTCGCGGCGCGAGGCGAGCTCGTCGTCGGAGACGAGGAGCTCGATCGTGCGGTTCGGGATGTCGATACGGATGCGGTCGCCGTCCTTGACCAGGGCGATCGTGCCGCCCGAAGCCGCCTCCGGGGATGCGTGGCCGATGGACAGGCCGGAGGTGCCGCCGGAGAAGCGGCCGTCGGTGACGAGGGCGCAGGTCTTGCCGAGGCCCCGGCCCTTGAGGAAGGAGGTCGGGTAGAGCATCTCCTGCATGCCGGGGCCGCCCTTGGGGCCCTCGTAGCGGATGACCACGACGTCGCCGTGGGTGATCTCCTTGCGGAGGATCTTGTCGACGGCCTCGTCCTGGGACTCGCAGACGACCGCGGGGCCCTCGAAGGTCCAGATGGACTCGTCGACGCCGGCCGTCTTCACGACGCAGCCGTCGACGGCCAGGTTGCCCTTGAGGACGGCCAGGCCGCCGTCCTTGGAGTACGCGTGCTCGGCGGAGCGGATGCAGCCGCCCGCCGCGTCCTCGTCGAGGGCCTCCCAGCGCTCGGACTGGGAGAAGGCCTCGGCGGAGCGGACGCAGCCGGGGGCCGCGTGCCACAGCTCGATCGCCTCGGGCGACGGGGAGCCGGCGCGCACGTCCCAGGTCTTCAGCCAGTCGGAGAGGGACGGGCTGTGGACCGAGTGCACGTCCTCGTTCAGGTGGCCGCCGCGGTGCAGTTCGCCCAGCAGGGCCGGGATGCCGCCCGCGCGGTGCACGTCCTCCATGTAGTACGTGCGGTCCTTGGCGACGTTCGGCGCGACCTTGGCGAGGCAGGGCACGCGGCGCGAGACCTCGTTGATCTCGTCCAGGCCGAAGGCGACGCCCGCTTCCTGGGCGGCGGCCAGCAGGTGCAGGATCGTGTTGGTGGAGCCGCCCATCGCGATGTCGAGGGCCATGGCGTTCTCGAAGGCCGCGATGGTGGCGATGTTGCGGGGCAGGACCGACTCGTCGTCCTGGTCGTAGTACCGGCGCGTGATGTCCACGACCGTGCGGGCCGCGTCCTCGTACAGGCCCTTGCGGGCCGTGTGGGTGGCGAGGACCGAGCCGTTGCCGGGGAGGGACAGGCCGATGGCCTCGGTCAGGCAGTTCATGGAGTTGGCCGTGAACATGCCGGAGCAGGAGCCGCAGGTCGGACAGGCGTTCTCCTCGATACGGAGGATGTCCTCGTCCGAGATCTTGTCGTTCACCGCGTCGGAGATCGCGTCGACCAGGTCGAGCGTACGGACCGTGCCGTCGACCAGCGTCGCGCGGCCGGACTCCATGGGGCCGCCCGAGACGAAGACCGTCGGGATGTTCAGGCGCAGGGCCGCCATCAGCATGCCGGGGGTGATCTTGTCGCAGTTCGAGATGCAGATCAGGGCGTCGGCGCAGTGGGCTTCCACCATGTACTCGACGCTGTCCGCGATCAGGTCGCGGGAGGGCAGCGAGTACAGCATTCCGCCGTGGCCCATCGCGATGCCGTCGTCGACCGCGATGGTGTTGAACTCGCGCGCGATGCCTCCAGCGGCGGTGATGGCCTCGCTCACGATCCGGCCGACCGGCTGGAGGTGGGTGTGACCTGGCACGAACTCCGTGAAGGAGTTGGCGACCGCGATGATCGGCTTGCGGCCGATGTCCGCGCCCGGTACACCGGAGGCGCGCATAAGGGCGCGTGCGCCCGCCATGTTGCGTCCGTGGGTGACTGTGCGGGACCTCAGCTCGGGCATCGTCGCTCGCTCCTTCGGAGGGATACCGGCTCGTACGGGCCGGCAGTCGTGACTGCTGGTCGTGACTGATTCGAGCCTACGCCGGTGCTCCAAGGGCTGGACAGGGTGTCCGGTATGCGGGACGGGTGTCTCGGCCGGCGGTCACGCGTGAACGGCCCAGAAGCGGTCGCCGGTAGTCGCAAACGGTCCACTTGCGGTCGGCAGCGGTCGGCAGCGGTCGGCAGCGGTCGGCAGCGGTCGCGTAAACGCTTACGTAAGCGTTTACGTCACCCGTCAGGAGCCCGTGAGATGCCCCTGCACCACCGGCGCCACCCGCTCGATGATCCGCTCCACGTCCGCCGAGGCCAGCGGCTCCAGCTTGATCACGTATCGCAGCATCGCGACCCCCACCAGCTGGGCCGCCGCGAGCTCGGCGCGCAGTTCGGCGTCCGGGAGGTCGAGCTGTTGCGCGATGCGGCGCAATAGTTGGGCGACGAGGAGGCGGCGGAAGACGGTGGCCGCGGCCTCGTTGTTGAAGGCGGAGCGGAGGATCGCGAGCAGTGGCGAACGGGTCGTCGGGTTCTCCCAGATCCCGAACATGAAGCGGGTCAGGCGCTCGCCCACGCCGTCGATCGGGCCGTCCACCGCGGCCGGGGCGGCCAGCGCGGGCGCGAAGGCGACCTCGATGGCCGCCGCGAAGACCTGCTCCTTGGTGCCGAAGTAGTGGTGCACGAGCGCCGAGTCCACACCGGCGGCCTTGGCGATACCGCGCACCGACGTCTTCTCGTACCCCCGCTCGGAGAACTCCTCGCGGGCCGCGTCGAGGATGCGGTCGCGGGTCGCGGGGGCCGCCTCCGTCTGCGTACGGGAGGGGCGTCCCCTGCGGCGGGGGGCGGCCGCGTCGTGCGGAGAAGCGTCCATCAGCGGCGCGGCACCTTCAGCGCGGCGGCGAGGTGGAGCCTGGTGAAGGCCAGGGCCTCGGCCAGGTCGGCCTCGCGTTCGGCGCTGGACATGGCGCGGCGGGTGTTGACCTCGATGACGACGTGGCCGTCGAAGCCGGTGAACGCGAGGCGTTCGAGCAGTTCGGCGCAGGGCTGGGTACCGCGTCCCGGCACGAGGTGCTCGTCCTTGTTGGATCCGTTGCCGTCGGCGAGGTGGACGTGGCCGAGGCGGTCGCCCATGCGGTCGATCATCTGCAGGGCGTCGGTGCGGGCCGTCGCCGTGTGACTGAGGTCGATCGTGAAGTGACGGTAGTCCTCCTTCGTCACGTCCCAGTCGGGTGCGTACGCGAGCATCTCGCGGTCGCGGTAGCGCCAGGGGTACATGTTCTCGACGGCGAACCGTACGTCCGTCTCGTTCGCCATCTGCCAGATACCGGTGACGAAGTCACGGACGTACTGGCGCTGCCAGCGGAAGGGCGGGTGTACGACGACCGTGCCGGCGCCGAGCTTCTCGGCCGCCGCCTGAGCGCGCTGGAGTTTGATCCACGGGTCGGTGGACCACACGCGTTGCGTGATCAGCAGGCAAGGGGCGTGGACAGCGAGGATCGGAACCTGGTGGTAGTCGCTGAGTCTGCGCAGCGCCTCGACGTCCTGACTGACGGGGTCGGTCCACACCATGACCTCGACGCCGTCGTACCCGAGGCGCGCGGCGATCTCGAAGGCCGTCGCCGTCGACTCCGGATACACGGACGCCGTGGACAGCGCGACCTTCGCATCCGGGATGCGCACAACTGGTTCTGCCACGAGGGACAGCGTACGGGTTGCCTCCGGCGGTTTGGCGGGGGTGGTGGGCTTGGCCGGGGTGACTGGTGGCCCCCGGCCATTGCGGTCGGGGGTGACTGGTGGACCCCGGCCATTGCGGTCGGGGGTGACTGGTGGACCCCGGCCTTGCGCCTGTTCGCCGTTGCGGGGGCTCCCTGTGTGCGACTGGCAGGTCGTGTGTGGCTGGGCGCGCAGTTCCCCGCGCCCCGGTCCGGTCCGCGCCCCTGTCGGGGCGTCGGGCGAGCTCGGTTACCCCGCCGGACAGCTCGGTTACCTGGCCGGACAGTTCGGTTACTCCGAGGCCAGCTGGTCAAGCCGCCGCAGGATCACGCCCTCCCGCAGTGCCCACGGGCAGATCTCCACCGTCTCCACGCCGAAGAGGTCCATCGCGGCCTCGGCGACCAGCGCCCCCGCGAGGAGCTGGCCGGCGCGCCCTTCGGAGACGCCGGGGAGTTCGGCGCGCTCCTCGGCGGTCATCGAGGCGAGCCGCGGTACCCAGTCCTGCAGGGACCGGCGCTTGAGCTCGCGCTGCACGTACAGGCCGTCGGCGGAGCGTGCGGCACCGGCGATACGGGCGAGCTGGCGGAAGGTCTTGGAGGTGGCGACCACGTTGTCGGGAGCCCCGATGCGGCTGAACTCCCCGACCGTACGGGCGATCTGGGCCCGCACATGACGGCGCAGCGCTCTGACGTCGGCGGGATCGGCGGGGTCGTTCGGCAGCCAGCCCGCGGTCAGCCGGCCCGCGCCCAGCGGCAGCGACACCGCGGCGTCCGGCTCCTCGTCCATGCCGTAGCCGATCTCCAGGGAGCCGCCGCCGATGTCGAGGACGAGCAGCCTGCCCGCCGACCAGCCGAACCAGCGGCGGGCCGCGAGGAAGGTGAGCCGGGCCTCTTCCGCACCGGTCAGGACCTGGAGTTCGACGCCGGTCTCGGCCTGGACGCGGGCGAGTACGTCGTCGGCGTTGCTGGCCTCGCGCACGGCGGAGGTCGCGAATGGCAGCAGGGCCTCGACGCCCTTGTCCTCGGCGGCCTCCAGCGCGACCTTGACCGTCTCGATCAGTTTGTCCACGCCTTCGGGGTCGATCGCCCCGCTCGCGTCGAGCAGTTGGGCGAGCCGCAAATCGGCCTTGTGCGAATGCGCGGGCAGCGGCCGTGCGCCGGGGTGCGCGTCCACCACCAGCAGATGCACCGTGTTCGAACCCACATCGAGGACACCGAGTCTCATATACGGAACGCTACTGCGAGTCCGGCCCTTCAAGTGGGGCGGGGCATAACCCCTCGATAAAGGACGGTGGTCGGACGGCGGGTGGGACGTCCCCGGAGAGGGCTTGCGCGACTTACCCTGGACGAGTGCCAAAGACGAAAAAGGCGAAGCCCGACAAATCGGCCAAGGGTTCTTCGCAGGCGAAGGCCACCAAGTCCAAGAAGTCTCCGGGCAGGAGCGACGAGAAGGGGCTCGACTTCGCTCGCGCGTGGGTGGAGTTTCCGGATCCCGCCGACGGCGAGCAGGTCTTCCGGTGCGATCTGACCTGGCTGACCTCTCGCTGGAACTGCATCTTCGGAAGCGGCTGCCAGGGCATCCAGGCAGGCCGCGCCGACGACGGCTGCTGCACGCTCGGGGCCCATTTCTCGGACGAGGACGACGAGAAGCGGGTGGCCGGGCACGTGGCGAGACTCACGCCGGAGCTCTGGCAGCACCATGCCGTTGGGACGAAGACCGGCTGGGTCTCGGAGGACGAGGACGGCGAGCGGCAGACCCGCCCGTACAAGGGGTCCTGCATCTTCCAGAACCGCCCCGGCTTCGCGGGCGGCGCGGGCTGCTCGCTGCACATCCTCGCCGTGAAGGAGGGCCTCGAACCGCTGGAGACCAAGCCGGACGTCTGCTGGCAGCTGCCCGTACGACGGACGTACGAGTGGATCGACCGGCCCGACGACACCCGCGTGCTCCAGGTGTCCATCGGTGAGTACGACCGCCGCGGCTGGGGTCCGGGCGGCCACGACCTGCACTGGTGGTGCACGTCGGCGACCTCGGCGCACGGCGCGGGCGACCCGGTGTACGTCTCGTACCGCCCGGAGCTCGTCGAGCTGATGGGCAAGGAGGGGTACGACCGGCTGGTCGAGCTCTGCGAGGAGAGGCTGGCCTCGCAGCTGCCCCTGCTGGCTCCGCATCCGGCCGACCCGGTCCGCTGAGGTAATGGGGTACTGAGGTCCGGCGGACGCGGCGGACGCTGGTTTACGAGGACGGGCTCGGGTCGCCGCTGTCGCTGGGCGGCGGGGTCGAGCCCCCTGGATCGGACGGCGCCGAGTCCGTGGGCGTGGGCTCGGGGTCGGACGGAGTCGGGTCGCTGGGCGTGGGATCCGGGTCGGACGGGCTCGGGTCGCTCGGTGTGGGGTCGGGGTCGGACGGGCTCGGGTCGCTGGGGCGAGGGCCGGGGTGCTCGCCGCCGGGCCACCCGGGGTGGGTCGGGCGGGCGTTCCCGTACCCCCCGATCGTGACCAGGGCGCCCGCCGGTGCGATCGACACCCGCGCGCTCCAGGGGCCCACCGGCTCGCGAAGATGGTCGACGTACACCTTGATCGTCAACGATTCGCCGGGTTCGAGGGTTCCCGCCGACTGGCTCAGATAGAGCCAGTGGGCGCCGGTGTGCGCGGACCAGTGAACCGGTGAACTCCCGGACGCCGTCAGCGTGATGAGGGTCGTGTCGCCGCTGTTGCCGGCCGCCACGGAGAGCTGTCCGGCGCCCGGTGCCGGGCTGCTCCCGGGGGCGCTGATGACCTCCACGGAGACGTCGGGGGACTGGCTGCCCTTGGTGAAGGGGCTGTCGGGTTTGGTGCTGGCGTTGCCGGCGTTCTCGTAGCCGCCCGACCCGTCGCCGATGCCGTCGATCCCGTTGGCGCCCTGCTCCTCGGTCGCGATGGCCGAGCGGCCGTCCGCGCCCTCGCCGGTGAGGGGTGCGCCCCGGTAGGCCGCCCAGAGGGCGAGTACGGGGGCGGCGACGACGGTGGCGACGACGGTGGTCGTGACGGCACGCGCGCGTAGCCGGTCCCTTCGCGCGGCACGGTCCTTGGGGTCCATCGGGAAACCGCGCCGGTCGAAGCGCGGAGCGCCGCCCCGCGCGCGTGGGGCATGCACCATCGCGACGTGCAGGGCGGCGCGTGGGGCCTCCAGGACGGGAAGCGCTGCGGGTGTGACGCTGGTGCCGGGCCAGGAGCCGGCGACCGCGCGCTCGGCGGTACGGCGGCAGCGTGGGCAGTCGTCGACATGCCGGACCAGCTCCCGGCGCAGGGCGGTGCCGAGCACGAGCTGGTGGTCGCCGGTGAGCCGGGCGACGCTGGGGCAGGTGCCGGTCTCCACGACGGCGAGCGCGGCGCGGGTGCGTTCGACCTCGCAGGCGGCGGAGCCGAGCAGTTCACGCGCGGAGGCGAGGTCCATACCGAGGACGGCGGCGACCTCGTGGGCGGCGAGCTGGTGGCGTACGGCGAGTTCGAGTGCCTCGCGCTGCTCGGGGGTGGTGCCGGCGGCCTCCGGCCAGGCCAGCAGGGCGAGTTCGCGACGGCGGTGCGCCTGGGCCTCTTCGGATACGGCGGTGGCGGTGGCGGACGCCGAACCGGATGTGGATGCGGAGGCGGATGCGGGGGCGGGGGCGCTCAGGGCCTCTGCCGCGCGCCGGTCCGCGGCGTCCTTGTCCGTCGGCTTGTACGCCGTCTCCTGCGCCGTCCCGCGCGCGGTCTTGGGGTCGCTCTTTGGGGCGCCCTTGTGGCTCGCGCGCCCCCGGACGGAGGCGTGCGCCGCCTGGCGCGTGCGCTTCGTCTCGGCGAGTTTGCGCAGGCAGGCCCAGCGCACCAGCGCGTACAGCCAGGCCCTGCGGTCGCCCGCGGCCTCCGGGGCGCGCGTGCCCCGGCGTTCGGCCAGCGCGAGAACGTCGCCCAGGGCGGCGGTCGCCGCGTCGTGGTCGCACAGGACGGACAGGCAGTAGGTGAACAGGCCGTCCAGGTAGGGCTCGTAGCGCGCGGGTGGGCGCTGAGCCATGGTGGTGCGGGGCGACGCGCCACGGGGCGCGGCCGCCCGCTTGCGCGCGTCTCCGTGCGCCCGGTGTGCGCCGGTGGTGTGCGTGGAGGTCTCCGGGCTGCTGCTCATCACCCGTGCGACCGTAGGCGCCAATCGGTGGCCCCTTCCTCCCCCTTGAGTACATTTAATCCGTACGGGTGAAACGATCCCTCATTAGGGGGCAGGAAGCTCCGATTCCGTGGCCTACACCGTCACGGCGGGCGATGGCAATGCCATGCGGGGGGCGCGTGCCGGGCCTGTACAAGGCACGCGCCGGGCGAGACCGGGATGGGGACCAGACACGCGCCAGGCGACACCGGTATGGCGACCAGACACGCATCGACGACAGCGGGATAGCCACCAGGCACGCTTCGGGGCACCCCCGTGCACAGCGCCCGCCACGCTGTCAGTGGCCTCGGCTACGGTTCGGTTCATGGCTGCCCGTACGAAATCCGCGAAGGACCGACCGTCCTACCGCTGCACCGAGTGCGGCTGGCAGACGGCCAAATGGCTCGGCCGTTGCTCCGAGTGCCAGGCGTGGGGGACGGTCGAGGAGTACGGCGCGCCCCCTGTCCGTACGACGACACCGGGCCGGGTCACCACGTCCGCGGTACCCATCGGGCAGGTCGACGGCCGCCAGGCCACCGCACGCAGCACGGGTGTTCCCGAGCTGGACCGCGTCCTCGGCGGCGGTCTCGTCCCCGGCGCGGTCGTCCTCATCGCGGGCGAGCCGGGCGTCGGCAAGTCCACACTGCTGCTGGACGTGGCGGCGAAGGCGGCGAGCGACGAGCACCGCACCTTGTACGTGACAGGGGAGGAGTCGGCCGGTCAGGTGCGGCTCCGCGCCGACCGCATCAAAGCGATCGACGACCACCTGTACCTCGCCGCCGAGACCGATCTGGCCGCCGTTCTCGGTCACTTGGACGCGGTGAAGCCGTCCCTGCTCATCCTGGACTCCGTACAGACCATCGCCTCCCCGGAGATCGACGGCGCAGCGGGCGGCATGGCCCAGGTCCGGGAGGTCGCCGGTGCGCTCATCCGCGTCTCCAAGGAGCGCGGTATGTCCACCCTCCTCGTCGGCCATGTCACCAAGGACGGCGCGATCGCGGGGCCCCGTCTCCTCGAACACCTCGTGGACGTCGTCCTGAGCTTCGAGGGCGACCGGCACGCGCGCCTCAGGCTGGTCCGAGGGGTCAAGAACCGTTACGGGACGACGGACGAGGTCGGCTGCTTCGAACTGCACGACGAGGGCATCACGGGCCTTGCCGACCCCAGCGGCCTCTTCCTGACCCGTCGCGCGGAGCCGGTCCCCGGCACCTGCCTGACGGTCACCCTGGAAGGCCGCCGCCCCTTGGTGGCCGAGGTGCAGGCGCTCACGGTCGACTCGCAGATCCCCTCCCCCCGTCGTACGACATCCGGTCTGGAGACCTCCCGCGTCTCGATGATGCTCGCCGTCCTGGAGCAGCGTGGCCGGATCACCGCCCTGGGAAAGCGGGACATCTATTCGGCGACGGTCGGCGGTGTGAAGCTCTCCGAGCCCGCCGCGGACCTCGCGATCGCGCTCGCCCTCGCGTCCGCGGCGAGCGACACCCCGCTCCCCAAGAACCTCGTGGCGATCGGTGAAGTGGGGCTCGCGGGCGAGGTCAGACGGGTCACGGGCGTTCAGCGCCGGCTCGCGGAAGCCCACCGCCTCGGCTTCACGCACGCCCTCGTCCCGAGCGACCCGGGCAAGATCCCTCCCGGCATGAAGGTCCTGGAAGTGGCCGACATGGGGGCCGCGCTGAGCGTCCTCCCGCGCTCCCGTCGTCGAGAGGCCCCACGGGAGGAGGAAGCACGCCGGTAGACTTTGCCCTGGTCTTGCCCATCGTGACGAACTGAGGGCGACCGGAAACCCGCGACCGGAGGAGTGCAGTGGCAGCCAACGACCGGGCAGCAGCTCCCGGAAAGTCCGGCGGGAGCTCCGGTGCCGATGGCCTGATGCGCGCCGCCCTGAGCGCCGTGGCACCCGGCACGGCGCTGCGTGACGGACTCGAGCGGATCCTCCGCGGCAACACGGGCGGACTCATCGTGCTCGGCTGGGACAAAACCGTCGAATCGATGTGTACCGGCGGATTCGTCCTGGATGTCGAGTTCACCTCGACGCGCCTGCGCGAGCTGTGCAAGCTCGACGGCGGCATCGTGATCGACAAGGACATCACCAAGATCCTGCGGGCGGGCGTCCAGCTGGTGCCCGACCCGACCATCCCGACGGAGGAGACGGGCACGCGGCACCGCACCGCGGACCGGGTGAGCAAGGAGGTCGACTTCACGGTCGTCTCGGTCTCCCAGTCGATGCGCCTGATCGCCCTCTACGTGGACGGCCAGCGCCGCGTCCTCGAGGACTCCTCGGCGATCCTCTCCCGCGCCAACCAGGCCCTGGCGACCCTGGAGCGCTACAAGCTCCGCCTCGACGAGGTCGCGGGCACCCTGTCGGCCCTGGAGATCGAGGACCTGGTCACGGTCCGCGATGTCTCGGCGGTGGCCCAGCGCCTGGAGATGGTGCGCCGGATCGCCACCGAGATCGCCGAGTACGTGGTGGAGCTCGGCACCGACGGGCGCCTTCTCGCCCTCCAGCTCGACGAGTTGATCGCCGGCGTCGAGCCCGAGCGCGAACTCGTCGTGCGGGACTACGTGCCCGAGCCGACCGCCAAGCGTTCCCGTACGGTCGACGAGGCCCTCTTCGAGCTCAACGCACTCGCCCACGCCGAGCTGCTCGAACTCCCCACCGTGGCGCGGGCGCTGGGTTACACCGGCTCCCCCGAGGCGCTGGACTCCGCCGTCTCCCCGCGTGGCTACCGCCTGCTCGCCAAGGTGCCCCGCCTGCCCGGCGCGATCATCGACCGCCTGGTGGAGCACTTCGGGGGCCTGCAGAAGCTTCTCGCCGCCAGCGTCGACGACCTTCAGACCGTCGACGGTGTGGGTGAGGCGCGGGCGCGCAGTGTCCGGGAAGGTCTTTCGCGGCTGGCGGAGTCGTCGATTCTGGAGCGGTACGTCTGAGGTACCCGGCTGGTCCGGGTTGCCGGGTCGAGCTGCTGCTCAGGGGCCGCGCCTCCCGACGCGGCTCCGTCCGTGCCTAACGCCGTTCAGTCCTTGGAGAGTACGAACGACGTCTGCGCCTTGGTCAGTCCCGGCGCCTCCGCCTCCACCAAGTACGTGCCCGCCGTCGCCGAAATCGCGGGCGGCGTGGCGCACTCGGGAGCGCTGGCCTTGCGGTCCCACTCCACGGTGTGGGTCACCTGCCCGTTGGCCGCGACCCGGAAGAGGAGACTGCCGGAACCCGTCGGGCAGTCGCCGGAGGACCAGATGTCGTCGTCGCTCCCGGCCTGGGTGATCGTCAGGACGGCGTTCTTCGGGCCGAGGTCGAGCTTGCAGTCGCTGCCGGTCGAGTTCTTGGCGGTGAGCTCGAACGTGGGCTTCTCGCCAGGTGCGTAGGTGTTGCGCACGCTGCGCAGCGTCAACTTGACGGCGTTCGCGGTGCAGTTGGGGAGAGTGGAACCGGCCGGAAGCTGATCGGCCGAGCCTCCGGAGCCGTTGGAGCCGTCGTCGGCCCCGGTACCGTCGCTCCCACTCGAGTCCCCGGAACCGGCGGTGGAACCTGCACTGGAGCCGGAACCGGAACCGTCATCGGAGCCGTCGCCCGAACCGCTCCCACCCGTGCCGGCCGTCGACTCGTCGCGCCCGCCCGGGTTTTCACTGATCGCGGGGCCCGAGCCGGACGGGCCGGGAGTGATCGTCGAGGGCGCGGGATTCTTCCCGTTGGACCCGCCGCCGTTGTTCGACCCGCCGCCGCCTCCGTCGCCGACCACCCACACGGTCAGCAGCGCCAACAGCGCGAGCAGAGACAGCAGAACGGCCCTCCGACGCCAGTAGATGGTGGAGGGTAGCGGCCCGACCGGATTGCGCAGTGATCCCACGGCGCAAACTGTACGAGAGATCCGTCGCGGCGCTTGCCCCACCCGCCGCCCGGGGGCAACTTTTCCGGATCATCATCCCGGCGTATGCGCTTGTGCGGCAACGGGGTTGGGTTTTTTCGCCCCCTCCGCCCCTACCCGTCCCGTACCTGGGGGCTGCCGCCCCCAGACCCCCGCCATCGGCCTGAACGGCCTCGTCCTCAAACGCCGGACGGGCTGAAACCACGGCCCCCACGGGTGGGTGGGGGATCGGGATGGCACCGCCTCATCCTCAAACGCCGGACGGGCTGAAAGATCGGGCCGAAGACTCTCCGGCACCGGCAAGTACCGACCTGCGCCAACCCGGTACCCCTCACATGGCAGGATCGACTCCGCCATGACTGCACCCACCACACCCACACCCATGCCTCAGCCCACCGCCACCACTGCCGCCCCCGGCGAGACCCTGCACACGCCCGTCATCGCCTGGTTCGACGCGCACGCCCGTGATCTCCCGTGGCGTCGGCCGGACGCCGGTCCCTGGGGAGTGATGGTCAGCGAGTTCATGTTGCAGCAGACGCCGGTGAACCGTGTGCTGCCCGTGTACGAGCAGTGGCTGTCCCGCTGGCCCCGCCCCGCCGACCTGGCCAAGGAGCCTCCGGGCGAAGCGGTCCGCGCCTGGGGACGCCTCGGCTACCCCCGCCGCGCGCTGCGCCTGCACGGCGCCGCGGTGGCCATAACGGAACGGCACGGCGGCGACGTACCGGCGGAGCACGCGCAGCTGCTCGCGCTGCCCGGTATCGGCGAGTACACGGCGGCGGCGGTCGCGTCGTTCGCGTACGGCCGGCGTCACGCCGTACTGGACACGAACGTACGACGGGTCTTCGCGCGCGCGGTCACCGGCGTGCGGTACCCCCCGAACGCGACGACGGCGGCCGAGCGCAAGCTCGCCCGCGCGCTGCTGCCCGACAGTGAGCGGACCGCCTCCCGCTGGGCCGCCGCCTCCATGGAGCTGGGCGCGCTCGTCTGCACGGCGAAGAACGAGACCTGTGACCGCTGCCCGATCGCGGCGCGGTGTGCGTGGCGGCTGGCGGGCAAGCCCGAGCACGAGGGTCCGCCGCGGCGCGGCCAGACGTACGCCGGTACCGACCGCCAGGTCCGCGGCAAGCTTCTCGCCGTACTCAGGGAGGCCGTCGCCCCGGTCCCGCAGTCCGTCCTGGACCGCGTGTGGGACGAGCCGGTGCAGCGGGCCCGCGCCCTCGACGGCCTCGTCGCCGACGGGCTCGTGGAACCGCTGCCGGGCGGTATGTATCAGCTCCCCTTGACGTAACTGACCTCGCCGACGCGGCAAAACAATTACAACCGGGACATAACTGAACCCCGCCTTACTCACCTCCTACATCCGTTACACAACCGACGGACAGCCGAGCGTTCTCCGCGTGCTGGCTCGGACAGCCCCGTGACAACTGCTCCGTAGCTTCATCTCAGGCAACGGACAACCGGCTACCAGCGACAGCTGGTAGGTCGGAAACGGGGATGGAGGCGGTTGATCATGGCGCACGGCGAGGTGCTCGAATTCGAGGAGTACGTCCGCACTCGGCAGGACGCGCTGTTGCGCAGTGCCCGCCGCCTGGTCCCCGACCCTGTCGACGCGCAGGACCTGCTACAGACCGCGCTGGTGCGGACGTACGGCCGCTGGGACGGCATCGCGGACAAGCGGCTGGCCGATGCCTACCTGCGGCGCGTGATGATCAACACGCGGACCGAGTGGTGGCGGGCCCGGAAGCTCGAAGAGGTACCGACCGAGCAGCTTCCGGACGCCTGCGTCGACGACTCCACCGAGCAGCACGCGGACCGCGCGCTGCTGATGGACATCATGAAGGTGCTGGCTCCCAAGCAGCGCAGCGTCGTGGTGCTGCGACACTGGGAGCAGATGTCCACGGAGGAGACGGCCGCCGCCCTCGGCATGTCGGCCGGTACGGTCAAGAGCACGCTGCACCGGGCGCTGGCCCGGCTCCGCGAGGAGCTGGAGAACCGGGACTATGAGGAGCGCGGCGCACGCGCGCTCGAAGCGAGTGAGGGGCGGGAGCGTTGCGCGGCGTAGAAAACCGGGCCGGGCAGGTCGGACAGGCCGGCTCAGCCCGGCCGGTCGGCTCAGCCCGACAGGCCCGGCAAGCTTTGAAGGCGGGGAGTGCGGCAGCGGTCGCGCTCGCCGCCCTCGGCCTTTCCCTGACCGGCTGCGCGACGGGCGGCACCGGCGCCCGCGACGAGGGCCCGGCGGGCAGCGAGGCGGCGGTGCCCAGCACCGCGCAGACACCCGCCGCCTCCGCCACGAAGGCGCCCCAGCGCGTGGACGCGGTCAAGCTCGTCCAGGACGACCCGGAGGTCAGCCCGGCGGTCAAGAGCGGCCTGAAGCCGTGCGTCGCCGACGAGTACCCGGTCGACGTGTCGTACGGCAAACTGACCGGCGGATCCGCCAACGACATCGTGGTCAATGTGATGACCTGCGCCGATGCCGTCGGCGTCGGCTCGTACGTGTACCGCGAGAAGGACGGCAGGTACGAGAACGTCTTCAAGGCCGAGGAGCCTCCGGTCTACGCCGAGATCGACCGGGGTGACCTGGTGGTCACCCAGCAGCTGTACGCCAAGGGCGACCCGATGTCGTACCCCTCCAGCGAAGAAGTGATCACCTACGCCTGGTCGGCGACCCACTTCGCCGAGGAGTCCCGGATCCACAACGACTACAGCAAAGCGGTGGGCGGCGCGGAAGCGCCCAGCACCGCGGCCGCGAACTGAGAACAAGGGATGGCAGAGCCTCGGATGGCAGAGCAGCGGATGTCGGAACATCGGATGACAGAGCAGACCCACGTCCTGTTCGTCGAGGACGACGACGTCATCCGGGAGGCCACACAACTCGCGCTGGAGCGGGACGGCTTCGCGGTCACCGCGATGCCCGACGGCCTGTCGGGCCTGGAGGCGTTCCGCGCGAACCGCCCCGACATCGCGCTCCTGGACGTCATGGTGCCCGGCCTGGACGGCGTCAGTCTGTGCCGTCGTATCCGCGACGAGTCGACCGTCCCCGTGATCATGCTGTCCGCGCGCGCCGACTCGATCGACGTCGTCCTGGGGTTGGAGGCAGGCGCCGACGACTACGTGACCAAGCCGTTCGACGGCGCTGTCCTGGTCGCCCGCATCCGCGCGGTGCTGCGCCGCTTCGGGCACGCGAGCGGTCCGGCGAACAGCGCGGCCACGGAGGGGCATTCGTCGGTCGACGGCAGTGTGCTCTCCTTCGGCCACGGCGATCTGGAGATCGACACCGAGGGCATGGAGGTCCGCAGGGGCGGTACGCCGGTGGCGCTGACGCCCACCGAGATGCGGCTGCTTCTGGAGTTCTCGTCGACGCCGGGCACGGTCCTGAGCCGCGACAAGCTGCTCGAACGCGTGTGGGACTACGGCTGGGGCGGTGACACCCGCGTCGTCGACGTCCATGTGCAGCGGCTGCGTACGAAGATCGGCCAGGACCGGATCGAGACGGTCCGCGGCTTCGGCTACAAGTTGAAGGCCTGAGCAGGGGTATGCGGGCGATATTCAGCCGCCGGGTTCTGGAGAGAACGGCCGGGGCCACGAACAACGGCGCGGGCGTCCAGACCGGCATCCAATCCGGCGTCCAGAGCGGCGTCCAGAGCGGCATCCGATCCGGCATCAGGACCGGCATCCGGACCGGCGTCCGGTGGAAGCTCAGCGCCGCGATCGCGCTCGTCGGTGCGCTGGTCGCGATCGCGCTGAGCCTGGTCGTGCACAACGCGGCGCAGGTGTCGATGCTCGACAACTCCCGCGATCTGGCGGACGAGCGCCTCCAGGTCGCGCAGCGCATGTACGAGTCGGGGCGGACGCTGGCCTTCGGGGTCGAGGTCGACGACCCGTCCATCCCGGCGGCCCTGCTGGAGAAGGTCACGCAGGGGCGGCGGGCGACCTACGTGTCCGACGGCCCCAGCGGCGTGCCGGACATCTGGGCCGCCGTGCCGCTCAAGGACGGCCGCGTCCTCTCCCTCCACACCGGTTTCACCGACCGCAACAGCGACGTCATGACCGACCTCGACCAGGCGCTGCTCATCGGCTCGATCGCGGTCGTCTTCGGCGGCAGCGCGCTCGGGGTGCTCATCGGCGGCCAGTTGTCGCACCGGCTGCGCAAGGCCGCCGCCGCGGCGAACCAGGTCGCCTCGGGCGACACCGACGTCCGGGTGGGGGACTCCATCGGCGGGTTCCTGCGCGACGAGACCGACGACCTCGCACGGGCGGTGGACGCCATGGCGGACACGCTCCAGCAGCGCATCGAGGCCGAGCGCCGGGTGACCGCCGACATCGCGCACGAGCTGCGTACGCCGGTGACGGGGCTGCTGACCGCGGCGGAACTGCTGCCCCCCGGCCGCCCGACCGAGCTCGTCCGCGACCGCGCCCAGGCGATGCGCACCCTCGTCGAGGACGTCCTGGAGGTCGCGCGGCTCGACGGCGCCTCCGAGCGTGCCGAGTTGCAGGACATCCTGCTCGGCGAGTTCGTGTCACGTCGGGTGACGGCCAAGGACCCGGACATCGACGTACGCGTCGTGCACGAGTCGCACGTCACGACGGACCCGCGCCGCCTGGAGCGCGTCCTGTTCAACCTGCTCGCCAACGCGGCACGGCACGGCAAGCCGCCGGTCCAGGTGACGGTCGAGGGCCGCGTCATCCGCGTACGCGATCACGGTCCCGGCTTCCCGGCGGCACTCCTCGTCGACGGCCCGCGCCGCTTCCGCACAGGCAGCCCCGACCGCGCGGGCTACGGCCACGGCCTCGGCCTCACGATCGCGGCAGGCCAGGCCCGAGTACTCGGCGCCCGACTGACCTTCCGCAACGTCCTGCCCCCCGGCGCCCCGGAAGACGTCCCCGCCGAGGGCGCGGTCGCCGTCCTATGGCTACCGGAACACGCACCGACGAACACGGGAAGCTACCCGATGCTGCCGGACTAGAGCCCTTCAGCCCGTCCGGAGCTGGAGATCTTTCGACACGTCCGGGGCTGGAGATCCTTCAGCCCGTCCGGCGTCCGAGGCCGAGCCGATGCCATCCCGATCCCCCACCCACCCGAGAGGGCGGCACTCTTCACCCCCGGCCGGGGGAGATCCTTCAGCCCGTCCGGCGCTTGAGGACGAGGCCGTCCAGGCCGACAGCGGGAGTCTGGGGGCGGCAGCCCCCAGGAGCAAGGGACGGGTAGGGGCGGAGGGGGCGAAAAAACTCACGCCCCAGCCCCGTACACGTACAACCGAAGACCCCCGGGGCGGACAACGCCGGGGGTCGTCGGACCAAGGTGAAGTGGACGCGACTCAGACGGTCTCCGCAACCGTCAGCTTCGCCCCCGCGGCGTCCCCAGCCGCATCCTCCTCGGCCGACTTCGGCGCCCCCGCCCCCTTCAGCGGAACCTCCTTCACGAACAGCGCGGCCACCAGCGCGACCACAGCCACCACCGCCCCCAGCAGGAACGCGGAGTGCGTCCCGGAGGACACCGCGTACTGATACGCCTCCCGTACCGGCGGCGGCAGCTTCGCCAGGCTCGCCGCGTCGAGCTGCGCGGACTGCTCAGTCACCTGCGACCCGAGCGCCCCGCCCCGCTCGACCATCGCGTCCGTCACCCGCTGATTGAACAGCGCACCCATGATCGCGACACCGAAGGAGGAGCCGAGCGTACGGGCGAGGGTGCTCGTCGAGGACGCCACACCCATGTCCTTCATCTCGACGCTGTTCTGCGCGACCAGCATGGTGATCTGCATCAGGCAGCCCATGCCGGCGCCGACCACGGCCATGTACACCCCGGACGTCAGCCGGGTCGTCTCGGTGTCCATCTGCGAGAGCAGGAACAGCCCGACCGTCATGAGCGCACCGCCGACGAGCGGAAAGACCTTGTAGCGGCCGGTGTTGGTGGTGACCCGCCCGGCCACCATCGAGGTGACGAGCATCGCGCCGAGCATCGGCAGGAGCAGCAGCCCGGAGTTGGTCGCGGACGCGCCCTGCACCGCCTGCTGGTACAGCGGAAGGAAGAGCGTCGCACCGAACATCACGAAACCGGTGATGAAGGCGATGATCGACATGAGGGTGAAGTTGCGGCTGCGGAAGATGTGCAGCGGTACGACCGGCGCGACGGCCTTGGTCTGCACGAAGACGAACCCGACGAGCGCGACGACGCCGATGGCGATGAGCTCCATGATCCGCGCCGAGCCCCAGGGGTACTCGCTGCCGCCCCAGGTGGTGACGAGCACGATGGACGTGATGCCCACGGTCAGCAGCCCGGCGCCCAGATAGTCGATCCGTCCCTCCACCCGCTTCTTCGGCAGGTGCAGTACGGCGCTGATCGCGATGAGTGCGACGACGCCGAGCGGCAGGTTGATGTAGAAGGACCAGCGCCAGCCCCAGTGGTCGGTGATGGTGCCGCCGACTAGCGGTCCGGCGATCATGGCGAGCGCCATCACGCCGGCCATCATGCCCTGGTACTTGCCACGCTCACGCGGCGGAATGAGGTCCCCGATGATCGCCATGACGCCGACCATCAGACCACCGGCGCCGAGCCCCTGAATCGCGCGGAACCCGATCAACTGCCCCATGTCCTGGGCCATACCGCTCAGCGCGGACCCGATCAGGAAGATCACGATCGAGGTCATGAAGGCGCCCTTGCGCCCGTACATGTCGCCGAGCTTGCCCCAGATGGGGGTGGAGGCCGCGGTCGCGAGGGTGTACGCCGTCACCACCCACGACAGGTGTTCAAGTCCTCCCAGCTCGCCCACGATCGTCGGCATCGCGGTGCCCACGATCATGTTGTCGAGCATCGCCAGCATCATCGCGACCATCAGCGCGAACAGGACCACGCGCACACTGCGTGGCTGTTTCTCGGGCTCTGCCACCACTCCGGTGTTGTCCGCCATCGTTCCCACTCCCCTAGGTACAGCTGCCGTCCCCGGCTACTTACTTGCCGACCGGCAAGTGTTGACTACACTAGGGAAATTAGACCGCCAACTAGCCGGTCGTCAAGTAAGTTTATCCGGGCTTTACCAGCCGGGCGACGGATAAGTTTCCAAGGGCGCGCGAGGACCAGGAGAATGGGCGGCACCATGGACGGCACCAAGCGACAGCGCCGCGGGGACACCCGCCAGCGCATCCAGGACGTGGCCCTCGAACTCTTCTCCGAGCAGGGCTATGAGAAGACCTCGCTGCGCGAGATCGCCGAGCACCTCGACGTCACGAAGGCCGCCCTCTACTACCACTTCAAGACCAAGGAAGAGATCCTCATCAGCCTCTTCCAGGACCTGACGCGACCGCTCGACGAGCTGATCGAGTGGGCCGGGCAGCAGCCACGCACCCTGGAGACCAAGCAGGAGGTCCTGCGCCGCTACAGCGAAGCCCTCGGCGGCGCCGCCCCGCTCTTCCGCTTCATGCAGGAGAACCAGGCGACGGTACGGGAGCTGAGCATCGGCGAGACCTTCAAGGACCGCATGATCAGCATGCTCGAAATCATCAAGGAGCCCGAGGCACCGCTGACTGACCAGGTCCGCTGCATCAGCGCGCTCTTCACGATGCACGCCGGGATGTTCGTCCTCAAGGAGATCGAAGGCGACCCCGAGGCCAAGCGCAAGGCGGTCCTGGAGGTCGCGATCGATCTGGTGACGCAGGCGCACGGGGGCGCTGCCGCTTCATGAGCAGCTCTCCCCGGGGGCCTTTTCAGACAGTCACGCCCTTGGAGCGCAGGAAGGCGACGGGGTCGACGGCGGACCCGTAGTTGGCGGTCGTACGGATCTCGAAGTGCAGGTGGGGTCCGCTGGAGTTGCCGGTGTTGCCGGACAACGCGATGCGCTGACCCGTGGCGACGACCTGGCCGACCTTCACGTTGACCTTCGACAGGTGGGCGTACTGCGAGTAGGTGCCGTTGCCGTGCTTGATGACGATGGCATTGCCGTACGCGGACCCGTCACCGGCGCCATTCGCACCGGCCTTGACGACGGTACCGCCGTGCGCGGCGACGACCTGGGTCCCGCTGGCCACGGCGAAGTCCTGCCCGGAGTGGGTGGACGTCCACATGGCGCCGGCCTGGGCGAAGCCGGCGGACAGCGTGTACTTCTTCACCGGGTCGACCCAGGCGGCCTTCGTCGCGGCCTTCGTGGCCACCTTCGCCTTCGTGGCCACCTTCGCCTTCGTGGCCGCCTTCGCCTTCGTGACGCTCGCCGCGGTGACGGTTCCGCTGCTTGTGGCGGCAGCCGCGACCCCGGCACCGAGCACGACCGAGGCGCCGAGACCGACGGCCAGGACGGCCGCCCGCGTGCGGATCAGGGACGTACGGGAGTGACGGGACGTGACGCGCTTCGACATGGGGACCTCACGGAGACGGGGACAGAAAGCCCACCCGACGCGGAGACACCCGCCGGATGGACCACCCCTTGGTAACCCCCACACCCACAGACGCCCAAACACGCGATCTACGATGAAAGGTCGTACTTGAGACCGAAACTTACCGGTTCTTGACAGACTCGCCATCCCGGTGTGAATCTTCCGTATTTTTTCCCGAAAAGGGGGTTTAACTCCACCTAGGACGATCCCACTCCACGGGAATGGCCACACCCACCCACCCCCGCCCAAGGCGCCGGAAGCGCCACCGGACCCCTGGACCAAAGGTCCGTTTTGTCCAAATACATCTCTCCACTATGCGCCCTAGTAACGGACAAATCGCCTGTGCGTCATGTCACCGGGTACCGCGACCCTGGCCCACGGAAATGTGACGGAGCCTACGCTCAGGCATGCCTGATTCGGCACATGTTCCAGCAGTCGGCAGCCGTCGCTGAACTGCGCCTACCAACCGCCCACCATGCCCTCGGGGGAGCGCCATGGAACCAACAACGGTCGGCATCCGACTCGCCTCAAGCGTGGCCACCCCGCTCGTCAAGAAGCTCTTCGTGACGGACGGCCCAGGTGCCTGGCTGGTCGAGAAGCCCGTGCGGATCTCGGGGTTCGTCTCCTTCAAGGGCGAGAAGCGAACCCTCGGAGAGAAGGAACTGGCCAAACTTTCAGCCGAGTTGGTCACCAGAGCCCTCCGCACCGGCGAACGCCCGCTCCCCTCCGACGAGGAGCAAGCCGTCGTACACGCCCTGGCCGGCACCCTGTACGCCCTCGGCGACCTCACCATGACCGACGTACAGGCCGTGGAACTCGGCCACGAGGCCCTCGCCCTGCGCCTGCGAGCCGCGAGCGGCAATCCCGACCGGGACCTCTCCTTCGACGCGACGCTCTTCTACGAACGGATCCTCGACGCGGCCTGCCTGCACATCCTGCACTTCTTCACGCAGCGCTCGGCCTTCGTGGCCCGCACGCTCGTCGAGCAGAGCAGGAGGCAGAGCGAACTCATCGCCAAGGTCGATGAGTTGATCGCCCGGACGCCGTTACCCGGAGGCACTGACCTCGCCTTCGAACAGCGCTATCTCGCCTACGTCGCCACCCGGCACAGCCGCCTCACCATCTACGGCATCGACCTCGTCAACTCCCCCGAACGCTGGCCCCTGGACGCCGCCTACCTGAGCCTCCAGGCCGTACACACCACGCAGGACACCGAGGCGAACAGTGCGGACGGCCCGCACATCGCCCCCGCCGTCTCCAACCTCCCCGCCGAACAGGCCCTCGCCGAACAGGACTTGGTACTGCTGCGCGGAGTGGCCGGCTCCGGCAAGACCACGCTCGTGCAGTGGCTTGCCGTGACGGCGGCCCGAGGCGAGCGGGACGACCGGATCCCGTTCGTACTGCCCCTGCGCACGCTTGTCCGCCGCTCCGACGGACTCCCGGCGCCCGACGGTTTCCTCTCCGCCGTCGGCGTCCCCTTCCACGCCACCCAGCCGGACGGCTGGGTCGACCGCGTGCTCGGCGCGGGGCGCGGACTGCTCCTCATCGACGGCATCGACGAGATCCCCGAGCGCGACCGCGAGCGAACCCGCCGCTGGCTGCGCGAACTGCTGGACGTCTATCCCGGCAACCAGTGGCTGGTGACGTCACGCCCGTCGGCCGTACGCGAGGACTGGCTCACCCCCGACGGCTTCACCGAACTCACCCTCTCCCCCATGAGCCGCGACGACGTGGCCGCGTTCATCCGCCGCTGGCACTCGGCAGCCCGTCTCGACGCCTCGGACACCGACCGCCTCGTGGGGACCGAGGACCTGTCCCGAGTCCCTGCCCTCTTTCCGGGTCTGCGTCGGGTCACGATCGTCCTCACCCCGGAAGCGGCCGAAGTACCGGAAGACGTCCTCGATCTCTTCCCGTGCACCCCCACCGTCACAAAGATGGGCAGCGTGATCTGACCGCAGCCGCCACATGGAAAAGGGGCTGCCCCAGAACCGAAGTCCCAGGCCAGCCCCTCCGTTCAGGCGAGCGCCGTAGCGCCTACGCCTCCTTGCTCAGGTTGGGACCGGCGGCCCCACCCGCGGCCTGCTCGATCGGCGGGACGTCGGGGAGCGCGGACTTCTCCTCGCCGCGGAAGGTGAACTTCTTCGCGTCACCCTCGCCCTCCGTGTCGACGACCACGATCTGGCCGGGGCGCAGTTCGCCGAAGAGGATCTTCTCGGAGAGGAGGTCCTCGATCTCGCGCTGGATCGTCCGGCGCAGCGGCCGGGCGCCCATGACGGGGTCGTAACCCTTCTTCGCGAGGAGCGACTTGGCGGTCGGGCTGAGCTCAAGGCCCATGTCCCGGTCCTTCAGCCGCTCATCCACCTTGGCGACCATGAGGTCGACGATCTGGATGATGTCTTCCTCGGTGAGCTGGTGGAAGACCACCGTGTCGTCGACACGGTTCAGGAACTCGGGGCGGAAGTGCTGCTTCAGCTCCTCGTTGACCTTGGCCTTCATCCGGTCGTAGTTGGACTTGACGTCACCCACTGCCGCGAAGCCGAGGTTGAAGCCCTTGGAGATGTCCCGGGTGCCGAGGTTGGTCGTCATGATGATGACCGTGTTCTTGAAGTCCACGACCCGGCCCTGGGAGTCGGTCAGACGACCGTCCTCCAGGATCTGGAGAAGCGAGTTGAAGATGTCCGGGTGAGCCTTTTCGACCTCGTCGAAGAGAACCACCGAGAACGGCTTCCGACGCACCTTCTCCGTCAGCTGGCCACCCTCTTCGTAGCCCACGTAACCGGGGGGCGAACCGAAGAGACGCGACACCGTGTGCTTCTCGCTGAACTCCGACATGTCGAGGGAGATCAGCGCGTCCTCGTCACCGAAGAGGAACTCCGCGAGGGTCTTCGACAGCTCGGTCTTACCGACACCCGAGGGGCCGGCGAAGATGAACGAACCACCGGGACGCTTCGGGTCCTTGAGACCCGCTCGCGTACGACGGATCGCCTGCGAGAGCGCCTTGATGGCGTCCTTCTGGCCGATGACCCGCTTGTGGAGCTCGTCCTCCATGCGCAGCAGACGCGAGGACTCCTCCTCGGTGAGCTTGAAGACCGGGATACCCGTGGCCGTGGCCAGCACCTCGGCGATCAGCTCGCCGTCGACCTCGGCGACGACGTCCATGTCGCCGGCCTTCCACTCCTTCTCCCGCTTGGCCTTGGCGGCCAGGAGCTGCTTCTCCTTGTCGCGGAGGGAGGCGGCCTTCTCGAAGTCCTGCGAATCGATCGCGGACTCCTTGTCGCGACGCACGCCCGCGATCTTCTCGTCGAACTCGCGGAGGTCCGGCGGAGCGGTCATCCGGCGGATGCGCATCCGGGAACCGGCCTCGTCGATCAGGTCGATCGCCTTGTCGGGGAGGAAGCGGTCCGAGATGTAGCGGTCCGCGAGCGTCGCGGCCTGCACCAGAGCCTCGTCCGTGATGGAGACGCGGTGGTGGGCCTCGTAGCGGTCCCGCAGGCCCTTGAGGATCTCGATCGTGTGAGGGAGGGAAGGCTCCGCCACCTGGATCGGCTGGAAGCGGCGCTCGAGGGCCGCGTCCTTCTCGAGGTGCTTGCGGTACTCGTCCAGAGTCGTCGCACCGATGGTCTGCAGCTCGCCACGGGCCAGCATCGGCTTCAGGATCGAAGCCGCGTCGATGGCGCCCTCGGCGGCACCCGCACCGACCAGCGTGTGCAGCTCGTCGATGAACAGGATGATGTCGCCGCGGGTGCGGATCTCCTTGAGCACCTTCTTGAGGCGCTCCTCGAAGTCTCCGCGGTAGCGGGAGCCGGCGACCAGTGCGCCGAGGTCCAGGGTGTAGAGGTGCTTGTCCTTGAGGGTCTCGGGCACCTCGCCCTTGACGATGGCCTGGGCGAGGCCCTCGACGACGGCGGTCTTGCCGACGCCGGGCTCACCGATCAGGACCGGGTTGTTCTTCGTACGACGGGACAGCACCTGCATGACCCGCTCGATCTCCTTCTCGCGCCCGATGACCGGGTCGAGCTTGGACTCACGAGCGGCCTGGGTGAGATTCCGGCCGAACTGGTCGAGGACCAGGGACGTCGAGGGAGTGCCCTCGGCAGGACCGCCACTGGCGCCGGCGGTCTCCTTGCCCTGGTAGCCGGAGAGCAGCTGAATGACCTGCTGCCGCACCCGGTTGAGGTCTGCGCCCAGCTTGACCAGGACCTGGGCGGCGACGCCCTCGCCCTCACGGATCAGGCCGAGCAGGATGTGCTCCGTGCCGATGTAGTTGTGGCCCAGCTGAAGAGCCTCGCGGAGCGAAAGCTCCAGGACCTTCTTGGCACGGGGGGTGAAGGGAATGTGCCCGGACGGGGCCTGCTGACCCTGCCCGATGATCTCCTCCACCTGCTGGCGGACCGCCTCGAGCGAAATCCCGAGGCTCTCCAGGGCCTTAGCGGCGACACCCTCACCCTCATGGATCAGGCCCAGGAGGATGTGCTCGGTGCCGATGTAGTTGTGGTTGAGCATCCGGGCTTCTTCCTGAGCCAGGACGACAACCCGCCGCGCGCGGTCGGTGAACCTCTCGAACATCGTTAATCGCTCCTCAGAGCGGTCAGGCAGTAAGGGGACGCTCCCCTCCCTGTCCTTCCGCAGCTTAGTCCCGCAAGCAGGGACCGCTCATTCCAACTGCCGACACCGTCCTTGGCCTCCTGACCCCGAACGCCGACATCTGCTCCAACCTGATGGTGCGAGACGATGTTCCCGCAGGCCAGGCAGATACCCTCTCCCGCTGTACGCCGATGGCGAACGTGAGATGCCCGAGCCATGCGTGTCGGCCCTCCCACTAGGGATGTCTTACCCGCACGCACTGACACTCCATGCCGCGCGCGCCGGTTCCCTCCGCTACGGGCGAACACCCTTGCGCCGTCGATCACCCCCGCACGCCCCCATTTCCCGCACTCTGTGCATTCATCGGAACACCCAGCGTAACTCCGGAGCCTTTCCGGCTGTTGCTCTTGGCATGATTCCCACCGTTCCCCACCCCCGCCGACCGCTCGATCCGAGTAATCCGAGCGATCCGGTGCGGCAGTGGTATGAGAACGAACTTGGCTGGGCGACAGTGCCCGGGGCCCCGTTACGGCTCGTCACCGGCCTGCGCTTCGACGTGCTGGACGTGCCGGCGGAGGCGGGATACGCGGCGCTGCGGCACCTGGGCCCGGGGTCTCCGGTGGCACTTCACAGCGGGCACGGAGCACGTGGCGAGCGGATGCGGTTCCTGGTCGCCGCGGGGAGCGCGGACGAGGTGCCGGGGCTGCTCGACTGGCTGGAGTGGGGCGCCCTCACGCTGGACCTCGGGGCGATCGGCGCGGGCGGGAGCATCGAGGCACCACGGCCACCGGGGATGCCGGGGGCCGCACGGCTACCGGGGATGCCGCGGGTTTCACCGCCGTCGGGCCTGGGTTCTTCACAGGGGGCGGGTTCACCAGGTGACGGTTCACTGGTGACCAGTCCACAGGGGGCCGCTGTCTGGCTGCGGCCCCCCGAGCCTGGGTGCGAGGTCGAGTCCTCGCTGCCGACGATGTCGGCGCTGCCGGCACTTGCGGCCGTGGGGGGCGGTGGGGGCGCCCCCGATCTCGTACGACTCGTCGACACGATGGCGACGCAATGCCACCGGGTACGGCTGCGGCGCGCGTGCGCTCAGCCGTTGGCCTTCTCGTAGGCCTCACGAATGGCCGCGGGAACTCGGCCACGGTCATTGACCTCGAAGCCGTTCTCCTTCGCCCACGCGCGGATCTGCGCGGTGTCCTGGCTGCCGCCGGAAGCGACGCGCGCCTTTCCGCGTGCACCCGAAGCGCGACCCCCGGTACGGCGGCCACCCTTCACGTAGGCGTCGAGAAGGCCACGGAGCTTGTCCGCATTGGCAGTCGTGAGATCGATTTCGTACGTCTTGCCGTCCAACGCGAACGTGACGGTCTCGTCCGCCTCGCCACCGTCGAGGTCGTCGACAAGAAGGACCTGAACCTTCTGTGCCACCGGATTTCCTTTCATCGATAACTTCAGAGCCGAGGGACTACAGCGTCTGCCGCTGTTTCACGGCCCCTGTTATATGCAGTACTGCAGTACGTCGGAAAGCAAACCGCTTTTGCTGGAAAAACACAAACCCCTGGAGGAGACTCATGGGACACCGGCAGACCGGAAACGTGCGCGTTTCGGACATAGGGAACCTGGGCAGGGCGTTCAACCGAAATAGTTGTGGGCGATCACAGATGCAGAAGCATCCGGCTGTTGCCCAAGGTGTTCGGTTTCACTCGTTCGAGACCGAGGAACTCCGCCACGCCCTCGTCATAGGAACGCAGTAGCTCGGCGTAGACATCGGTGTCAACGGGTGTCTCACCGATCTCCACGAAGCCGTGCTTCGCGAAGAAGTCGACTTCGAAGGTCAGACAGAAAACGCGTCGAACGCCGAGCCAGCGCGCGGTCTGCAGCAACTTCTCCAGCAACTGATGACCGACGCCGACGCCCTTGACCGCGGGGTTCACGGCAAGAGTGCGGACTTCCGCGAGGTCTTCCCACATCACATGCAGCGCACCACAGCCGACGACCTCAGAACTCGAGCCGGCGCCCCGTTCCGCGACCCAGAACTCCTGGATGTCCTCGTAAAGCGTCACCGTCGCTTTGTCGAGCAGGATGCGCTCTCGGACGTTCGCGTCAAGGAGTCGGCGCACGGCGGCGACATCGCTGGTCCTGGCCCGCCGGACGGTGATGGCTTTTGCACTGGCTTCGGGACGCTCTGACGGAAGCTTCGCCGGAAGCTCCGCGGGATGCTCTGCTGGCATGAGCGGACGCTATCGCCCGCTGTCGTCGCGGTCGGAGCCGGGGTTCTCGCCGGGCGGGTTCTCCGCCCCCGGCGTTTCCGGCCCTTGGACCATACGTACGGCGTCGCGCAGCGCATGTCCCTGTTCCTCGCTCATCATGCCGAAGAACGCGACGAGAGCGGCGGCCGGGTTGTCACTCTGTGACCAGGCCTCGTTCATGAGCGCGGCCGCGTAGGCGGCACGCGTGGAGACCGCCTCATATCGATAGGCACGGCCTTCGGCTTCCCGGCGCACCCAGCCCTTCTGATGGAGATTGTCCAAAACGGTCATCACCGTGGTGTAGGCGATGGACCGTTCCTGCTGAAGGTCTTCCAGGACTTCTCGAACGGTCACCGGGCGGTTCCACTTCCACACCCGCGTCATGACCGCGTCTTCGAGTTCTCCCAATGGGCGAGGCACAGCTCAGAACAATAGTGGGAGATCAGCAACAAAAAGGGCGTACGACTCGAAAAACGTATGAGTCGTACGCCGATGAGTGTCCCGGGAGGGCCGAGTGCCCAGCCCTCGCCGGTCTCCGTCAGTCCCTGTCAGTCCTCGGTGTCCCGTGAGACCTGCCGGGCGCTCTCCGCGCGCGCGAGGGTGGCGTCGACAAACGCGTCCTCCTTGGCCTTGTTGGCCCCGCCCTGGCTCTTCACGATCGTCACGATCAGCCCGATGAAGAACACGGCCATCACTACCGGGGGCACGAGCGCGGAGACATAGTCCATGCCTCCAGAGTAGCTAGCCCGCAGCGAGCTGTTGAGGGGGGTTCGTCGGTGACGGTGCGGGCTTGCGCTTCGGGGGGAAGACCTCGCCCGGGGTGGGGATGGGGCGCTCCGGGCGCGGTGTCTTGACGGGAGGCCGCGACTGCGGCTGTGCGGCCGGCTTTTCCACGGGCTTCTTGACCCCTTCGTCGGAGGCCAGACCGCCGGGGAGGGCGAGGAGGCGGGTGCGGGACGACGGAACGGTGCGGCCGGCCAGGCGGGCGCGTACGTCCTGCTCGGCGAGCACCCGGCAGCGGTCCAGGAGGGTGGCGGCGGAGGGGTTGCCGCGCAGGGCGCGGAGCGCGGCGAGGTCGTCGGGGTTCGGGCGGTAGCCGTTGCCGAGCGCCTCTTCCAGGAGCAGGAGGTAGCCGGCCGCGGTGCCGGGCAGCGCAGCCCGGTAGCGGGCGAGGTCGGCCACCAGGAAGGCCCGGAGCCTGGCCCCCTCGCGGGCCGCCTCGTCGACGGACTCGGCGAGGCGGAGACAGTCCTGGAGGTCCTCGGCCGAGACGGGGCTGGGGTGAAGGGCGAGGGCGAGAGCGCGACGGAGCACACGCAGCTCCTCCGCACCGAACGCCATGCCGCCGCGGGATCCGTATGGCGTGGGCATGCGCCGACGATACGCGCTAATCAGACAAAACGCGCATAGGGCGCGAATGCGGCGCGCCTCCCCGGGGCCATCTCCAGCCCGTCCGGCGTTTGAGGACGAGGCGGCGCCGTCCCGATCCCTCGCCCACCCGAGAGGGCGGCACTCTTCAGCCCCGGCCAGGGGAGATCCTTCAGCCCGTCCGGCGTCCGAGGCCGAGCCGATGCCATCCCGATCCCCCACCCACCCGAGAGGGCGGCACTCTTCACCCCCGGCCGGGGGAGATCCTTCAGCCCGTCCGGCGCTTGAGGACGAGGCCGTCCAGGCCGACAGCGGGAGTCTGGGGGCGGCAGCCCCCAGGGACAAGGGACGGGTAGGGGCGGAGGGGGCGAAAAACCCGGCAGCGGCTCAGCCGCAGGCGCTACGTACGCGACACGTTCCGCTCGTACACCAACCGCAGCCCGATCAGCGTCAGCCACGGCTCGTGCTCGTCGATGACCGACGCCTCGCCGAGAACCATCGGCGCCAGGCCGCCCGTGGCGATGACGGTGACGTCGTCGGGGTCGTCGGCGAGCTCGCGGGCCATGCGCGTGACCACACCGTCGACCTGGCCGGCGAACCCGTAGATGATGCCCGACTGCATGGCCTCGACGGTGTTCTTGCCGATGACGGTCCGCGGCCGGGCGATCTCGATCTTGCGGAGCTGGGCGCCCTTGACGCCGAGGGCCTCGACGGAGATCTCGATGCCCGGAGCGATCACACCACCCGCGTACTCGCCGCGCGCGGACACCGCGTCGAACGTCGTCGCCGTACCGAAGTCCACGACGATCGCCGGCCCCCCGTAGAGCTCGACCGCCGCCACCGCGTTGATGATGCGGTCGGCGCCGACCTCCTTGGGGTTGTCCATCAGGATCGGGACGCCGGTCTTGATGCCGGGTTCGACCAGCACGGCGGGCACGTCGCCGTAGTAGCGGCGCGTCACCTCGCGCAGCTCGTGCAGCACGGACGGGACCGTGGAGCAGATGGCGATGCCGTCGATGCCGTCGCCGAGCTCCTCGCCAAGGAGCGGGTGCATGCCCATCAGGCCCTGGAGGAGCACGGCGAGCTCGTCGGCGGTGCGGCGGGCGTCCGTGGAGATGCGCCAGTGCTCGACGATCTCCTCCCCGTCGAAGAGGCCGAGGACGGTGTGCGTGTTGCCGACGTCGATCGTGAGCAGCATGGGTCCTACGCCGCCTCGTCCGTCGACGCCTCGCGCAGGTCGAGGCCGATGTCCAGGATCGGCGAGGAGTGCGTGAGAGCGCCCACCGCCAGGAAATCGACGCCGGTCTTGGCATACGCCTCGGCGTTGCCGAGGGTGAGGCGGCCCGAGGCCTCCAGGAGTGCGCGGCCGTCGACGAGGGCGACGGCCTCCTCGCACTCGCCGGGCGTGAAGTTGTCCAGAAGGATCAGGTCGGCGCCCGAGTCCAGGACCTCGCGCAGCTGTTGCAGGGTGTCGACCTCGACCTCGATCGGCACTTCGGGGAAGGCCTCGCGTACGGCCTTGAAGGCCTGCGCCACGCCGCCCGCGGCGACCACGTGGTTGTCCTTGACCAGCGCCGCGTCCGAGAGGGACATGCGGTGGTTGACGCCGCCGCCGCAGCGCACCGCGAACTTCTCCAGGGAGCGCAGGCCCGGCGTCGTCTTGCGGGTGTCACGCACGCGGGTCTCGGTGCCCTCCAGAGCGTCCGCCCACGCGCGCGTGGCGGTCGCGATGCCGGAGAGGCGGCACAGCAGGTTCAGCGCGCTGCGCTCGGCCGTCAGGAGGTCACGGGTGAGCGTGGTGACGGACAAAAGCTTCTGGCCCGCCTCCACCCGGTCGCCGTCCTCGACATGCCGCTCGACCGCGAACTCGTCCGTGCAGACCACGGAGATGACCGCCTCGGCCACCCGCAGGCCCGCGACGACGCCCGCGTCACGGGCGACGAAGTCGGCGGTGGAGACGGCGTCCTCAGGGATGGTCGCGACGGTCGTCACGTCCACGCCGTGGTCGAGGTCCTCCTGGATGGCCACGTTCGCGATGTCCTCGACCTCCAGGGAGTCGAGTCCCGCCTCGGCGAGGAGCTGCGCGAGCGCGGGGTCGAGGCCGCACTCCAGGTACGTCTCGTCCGCGTCGGCGCCACAGCCGCAGCCGTCGCCGCAGCCGCCGCTCTGGACGAGGGGAAGGTCGGGGGTGCTCACTGCTGTCACTGCTCCTGGGGGCGGGACTGACGGTCCTGGCGGTTCTGCCGGGTCGGGGGGAAGTCTGCTGTGTCGGTGGTGTGTACGGCGAGCGTCCGGTCGGGATTCAGCCGTACGACGATGTGGCGGCGCCAGTCCGTGTCGTCCCGGTCGGCGTGGTCCTCGCGCCAGTGACAGCCGCGGGTCTCCTCGCGGAGATGGGCGGCGGTGACCAGGACCCGGGCCACGCTCAGGAGGTTGGTGGCCTCCCAGGTGTCGACGCCGGGCTCGGCGGTCTTGCCGTTCTCGTCGAGGGCGTCGCGGGCGTCGGCATGCAGCCGCTGGAGGCGGTCGGCGGCGGTGGCGAGGGAGGCGGCCGATCGCAGCACGCCGGCGCCGTCCGTCATGATCCGCTGGATCGCGAACCTGGCCTCCGGGGCGAGCAGCGGGTGCGCGGGCTTCTCGGGGTGCGGGACCGGTTCGGGCACGCGCGCGTGGAGGCGGTTCTCCCCGTGCCGGGTCGCGATGTCCGCCGCGATGCGCTCCGCGTAGACCAGGCCCTCCAGGAGGGAGTTGGAGGCCAGCCGGTTGGCGCCGTGCACGCCGGTGCAGGCGACCTCGCCGCACGCGTACAGGCCCGGCACCGTGCTGCGGCCCAGGGCGTCCGTGCGGACGCCTCCGGAGGCGTAGTGGGCGGCCGGGGCGACCGGGACGGGCTCGGTCACCGGGTCGATGCCGTGGGCGCGGCAGGCGGCCAGGATCGTCGGGAAGCGGTGCTCCCACATGTCGGCGCCGAAGTGCCGGGCGTCGAGGAACATGTGCTCGGCGCCCTGCTCCTGCATGCGGCGCATGATGCCCTTGGCGACGATGTCCCGGGGCGCCAGCTCGGCGAGCTCGTGCTGTCCGACCATGAAGCGCACGCCGTCCGCGTCGACCAGGTGGGCGCCCTCGCCGCGTACCGCCTCGGAGACGAGCGGCTGCTGGCCCTCGGCGTCCGCGCCCAGGAAGAGCACGGTCGGGTGGAACTGCACGAATTCGAGGTCGGAGACCTCGGCGCCCGCGCGCAGGGCCAGTGCCACGCCGTCGCCCGTCGACACCGACGGGTTGGTCGTGGCGGAGAAGACCTGGCCGATGCCGCCGGTCGCGAGGACCACGGCGGGGGCGTGCACGGCTCCCACGCCGTCGTGCTGGCCCTCGCCCATGACGTGCAGGGTCACACCCGCGGTGCGGCCCTCGGCGTCCGTGAGGAGGTCCAGGACGAGTGCGTTCTCGACGGTAGGCAAGCCACGCGCGCGTACGGCCTCGACGAGCGCCCGGGAGATCTCGGCGCCGGTCGCGTCGCCGCCGGCATGCGCGATCCGGCGGCGGTGGTGGCCGCCCTCGCGGGTCAGTTCCAGGGCGCCCTCGGCGGACTCGTCGAAGTGGGCGCCGGTCTCGATGAGGCGGCGTACGGCGTCGGGGCCCTCGGTGACGAGGATGCGTACGGCCTCCTCGTCGCACAGGCCCACGCCTGCCACCAGGGTGTCGTCGAGGTGCTGCTCCGGGGTGTCGCCCTCGCCGAGGGCCGCGGCGATGCCGCCCTGCGCCCAGCGGGTGGAGCCGTCGTCCAGGCGGGCCTTGGTGACGACGACGGTCCGCAGACCGGCGGCCTCGCAGCGGAGGGCGGTGGTGAGGCCCGCGACGCCGGAGCCGACGACCACGACGTCGGCGGTGAGGGCCCAGCCGGGGGCGGGCGCGTGCAGTCGTATGCCGGTACCAGTGCTCTTACCGGTACCCGTACCTGTGCCTTTGCCGGTCACGAGGCGGCTCCGAAGGTGAGGGGGATGTTGTCGATCAGGCGGGTCGTCCCGACCCGGGCGGCGACGGCGAGGACCGCCTCGCCGGTGAAGTCCTCGTCGATCTCGGTGAAGTCGGACGGGTCGACCAGGGCCAGGTAGTCCAGGACCAGGGGTGGCTGCATACGGGCGGCCTCGTCGAGGACGAGGCGGGCCGCCGCGCGGACACCGGAGGGAACGCCGGGGGCGGCCTTCGCGACGGCGTGCGCGTCGGCTGCCGCGCGGGACTCACCGATCGCGCTGAGGGCCTCGGCACGCGCGTGCGTGGCGGGCACTTCACGGGCACGCGCGCGCAGGGCCTCCTGGGCGGCGTGCCGGTCGCGGCCCGCGAACAGGGCCCCCGAGAGGGCGAGCGCGGTGCGCCGCTCCTGGGGGGAGAGGTAGCGGTTGCGGCTGGAGAGGGCGAGCCCGTCCTCCTCGCGCACGGTGGGCACGCCGACGATCTCCACGCCGAAGTTCAGGTCGCGCGCCATGCGCCGGATCAGGGCCAGTTGCTGGGCGTCCTTCTGCCCGTACAGCGCCACGTCGGGCCGGGTGAGGTGCAGCAGCTTGGCGACGACGGTGAGCACGCCGTCGAAGTGCCCTGGGCGGGTGGCTCCTTCGAGGAGCCCGCCCATGGGGCCCGCGCTGACCCGGACCTGGGGTTCGCCACCCGGGTAGACCTCGTCCACGGAGGGGGCGAGCACGACGTCCGCGCCCGCCTCTTCGGAGATCTTGAGGTCGGCGTCGAGGGTGCGCGGGTAGCGGTCGAGGTCCTCGCCCTCGCCGAACTGGAGGGGGTTCACGAAGACGGTGACGATCACGAACCCCTTGCTGCCGACGTGCTCGCGAGCAGCCCGGATCAGGGTGGCGTGACCCTCGTGGAGGGCGCCCATCGTCATAACGACGGCGGTGTGTCCCGGCACCGCGAGATGTGCGCGCGCGTCCTCCAGGTCCTCGGCGTCGCGCAGAAGTCCCCACCGGCGGCTGCTCATCGGTCATCCCCGTCCTCGGGCAGGGACGCCCCGTCGGCGAGTACCCCGAGCAGGTCCTCGGCGAGTTCCGGCTTGAGCAGCCCGTGGGCGAGCGCGCGGTCGGCGGTCGCGCGGGCCATCGCCAGGTAGCCGGGGACGGTCCCTGGGGCGTGCTTGCGCAGCTCCGCGACGTGCGCGGCGACCGTGCCCGCGTCGCCGCGCGCGACGGGCCCGGTGAGGGCCGCGTCGCCCGACCTCAGCGCGTTGTCCAGGGCGGCGCCAAGGAGCGGGCCCAGCATCCGGTCGGGGGCTTCGACGCCCGCGGCGCGCAACAGTTCCATGGACTCGGCGACCAGGGTCACCAGGTGGTTGGCGCCGAGCGCGAGGGCCGCGTGGTAGAGCGGCCGGCTCTCCTCGGCGATCCACTCGGGCTCGCCGCCCATCTCGATCACCAGGGCCTCGGCGGCCAGCCGCAGCTCCTCGGGCGCGGTGACCCCGAAGGAGCATCCGACGAGCCGCTGTACGTCCACGGGGGTGCCGGTGAACGTCATCGCGGGGTGCAGTGCGAGCGGCAGCGCGCCGGCCCTGAGCGCCGGATCGAGCACATGCGCGCCGTACCGCCCCGAGGTGTGCACGAGCAGCTGCCCGGGCCGCACGGCCCCGGTCTCCACGAGCCCTTCCACGAGCCCCGGCAGGGCGTCGTCGGGGACGGTCAGCAGCACCAGGTCCGCCCGCGCCATGACCTGCGCGGGGGTCACCAGTGGCACGTCGGGCAGCAGCTGCGCGGCCCGCCGTACGGAGGCGTCGGAGACTCCGGAGACGGCCACCGGGCGGTGCCCGGCGAGCTGGAGGGCGGCGGCCAGGGTGGGGCCCACCCGGCCGGCGCCGACGACGCCGACGGTGAGCCGCGCGGGGCGGTCCCTGGGATCTGGCGGTTGGAATGTACTCACTCGACGACGGCCTTCCCGTTCCAGTCCGCTCGGGGTACCGGACGATGTACCGGACGATTTCTCGTCATGTTAACGCGATTGGTTCGAGGGGCGTTTTCGTTGTCCACAGGCTGTGGGTTTCCGCAGGTCGCGAGGGTACGGAAATCGGGATGCCGCAACGGCCTCGCTCGCGGCATCATCCGGGGATGAGCGATACGGCGAGCGATAAGGCTGCAGAAGCCGCAGTTCCGGTGGAACAACCCGCGGAAGAGACGGCTGAGCAGGCCGAGGAAGAGACGGCTGAGCAGAAGCGCGAGCGCCGTGTCGCCGCCTGGCGGGCCGCTCGGCGGGTGCTGTGGCACCCCAGCTACCAGAGCACGGTCCGCGACCGGCTGGCGTGGCTGAACGACGGGGCCGAGGGCGTGTACGACCTCGACCAGCCGGTCGACATGTACGGCGACCGGCTCGTCGAGACCCTGGAGGAGCGGGTCGCGGGCCTGCTCGGCAAGGAGGCCGCCGCCTTCTTCCCCACCGGCACCATGGCCCAGCAGATCGCCCTGCGCTGCTGGGCGGGCCGCACCGGGAACCCGACCGTCGCGCTGCATGAGCTGAGCCACCCGGAGATGCATGAGCGGCATGCGTTCAGCCAGGTCAGCGGCCTACGCCCGGTGCATGTGACGTACGAGCCCCGGCTGCCGACCGCCGAGGAGATACAGGATTTCGCGGAGCCCTTCGGCACGCTGATGCTCGAACTGCCGCTCAGGGAGGCCGGTTTCGTGCTGCCGTCCTGGGAGGAGCTTTCCGAAACCGTCGAGGCCGCGCGGGAACGTGACGCGGTGGTGCACTTCGACGGGGCCCGGCTGTGGGAGTGCACCGCCCACTTCGGCCGCCCCCTGGACGAGATCGCGAGCCTCGCGGACAGCGTCTACGTGTCGTTCTACAAGTCGCTCGACGGGCTCGGCGGGGCGGCGATCGCGGGCCCGAAGACGCTGATCGACGAGGCGAAGACCTGGCGGCACCGGTACGGCGGCATGGTCCTCCAGCAGTTCCCGACCGTCCTGGCGGCGCTCATCGGTCTGGAGCGGGAGTTGCCCCGGCTGCCGGAATACGTGGCCCACGCGCGCGTGGTCGCCGCCGCCCTGCGTGATGGGTTCACGGAGGCCGGTGTCCCCTGGGTACGCGTCCACCCCGAGGAACCGCACACCCACCAGTTCCAGATCTGGCTGCCGTACGACCCCGACGTCCTCGGCGACGCGGGGCTGCGGCAGACCGAGGAGACGAAGACCGGCCTGTTCGCGCAGGGCTGGGCGCGGAGCGGCCCGGGACTGGCGTACACCGAGATCACGGTGGCGGCGCCCGGCCTGGAGTGGACGGCTGAGGACGTCAAGGCGGCCGTACGGGACTTCGTGGAGCGGCTGCCCCGCTGACGACCGCCGGTCACCGACCGGCGTGCAGCCACCGGCCCAGGGTTTCCCGTACCCGCCCATGGGCCGGGCGGCCCGCCAGGACCGCGCGGAACCGCCGGTGGTCGCGCAGCTCGCGCACGACCTGCCAGTCGTGCCTGCCGGGTGCCGGCGGGACGGGCTCGCCGTGCTGCCGCGCCCGGTAGGTGTCGAGGAGGTACTGCTGGGTGACGCTCATGGCGGATCGCCTCTCGGGACGGGGAAGGGGATCCGTGGGCCCCGCGCGGTATGCCCCGGTGATCCCAGACTGCGCCTGCTCACGGCGTACGTCGCCTCGATTGACGGCCTCAGTCAATCGACGGCGGCGTTGTCAGTGGTGGGGTGCACCATGAGGTCATGAGCGTGCACATCGACATCACCGGGCTGCGGCGGGAGGACATCGCCGTCGTGCCGTCACCGCTGGCCGAGCTCGGGATGGCGCTGCACGCCCTGTCCGAGCCGGGGCACCACCCCGGCCTGCAGGGCTGGGCGACGGGAGTGACCGCACGGCTGCAGCCTGATCTCGCGGACCGGATGTGCGAGGCGGACTTCCTGTGGCGGACGACGTTCTCGGACCTGTTCCTGCCCGCCGCCGGGATTCCGGGCAGGACCACGCTGCCGGGCGCGACGCTCGCCGAGGACCTGGACCTGCTGGACAAGCTGACGGACGAACAGTTCGTGGACGCGGCCCTGGAGTTCACCTGCGTGCCGGCGTACGACTCGCACGGACCCGCCGCGCTCTCCGACCCGGAGTTGCGCCGCCGCGCGCTGGAGCTCGCCGCCTCGCGCGGGCCGCAACAGGCGCGGTTCACCAAACGGCTGCTCGACGATCCACCGAGCGTCCGGGCCTGGCTGAGGCGGTTCCTGGAGGACTGCGACGATGCCTTCTTCGCCGAGGCCTGGTCGCGCCTGCGCCACCAGCTCGCGGCGGACGCCCGGCACAAGACGGAGTTGCTGCGGCACAAGGGCCTGGGCGAGGCGCTGGCCTCGGTGTCCCCCGCGACGGCGCTGGACGAGACGGCCGGGCGGATCACCGTCGACAAGCTGGCCGAGGGCCGTACGGTCACCGCGGACGGCGGCCTCCTGCTCGTGCCCACCAGCCTGGGCTGGCCTCATCTCATGGTGCTGCACCGATACGGCTGGCAGCCGGTGCTGCACTACCCGGTCAGCTCTCCCGAGCTCGCCGCCCCGCCCTCGGTCGAGCAGCTGACCCTGCGGATGACCGCGTTGTCCCACCCGGTCCGGATGCGGATCTGCCGCCACCTGGCCCGTAGCGCGTACACCACGGGCGAGCTGGCGCAGGTGCACGGGATGAGCGCCCCCGAGATATCCCGGCACCTGGCCGTGCTCAAGAAGGCGGGCCTGGTCACCACGCGGCGCCGGGGCCGGTATGTGCTGCACCAGCTGGACGTCACCGTCGTGGCCCGGCTGGGAAGCGACTTCCTGGAGGGGATCCTGCGCTGAGCCTTGCCTCTGAAGGGGATCCAGGCCTTTGGAGGGTATCCAGCGAGAACTTCCAGGGGGCACCTCAGCCGAACCGGATGTGCCGCGGGGTACCTCAGTCGAACCGGATGTGCCGCGGGGTACCTCAGTCGAACCGGATGTGCCGCGCGCCCGTCCACGCCCGCCGCAGCCGCCCCCGCACGAGCCCGTCCCGGTTCGGTGTGAGGGTGAGGCCCGCCAGTACCGCGATCCGGTCCGCCGTCTTGGCGACCGTCGTGTTGTCGGTCCACAGATGCTCGGCGAACTCCGGCTCGCGCAGCCGCTCCAGGCAGTGGTCGAGCTGCTGCACGGCCCAAGTCTCGCGGCGCAGCGGGGCGGCCTTGCCGGCGACGTAACCGAGGAGGTGTCCGAAGCCACGTTCGCGCAGCCGCTTCAGTACGGTCTCGCGTTCGGCGAGGAGCGCGAAGTGGCGTACGTCGTGGCCCAGTTCGCGCAGCTGCCCGACGGTCTCCTCGAAGTAGCGGGGATTCGTGACCGTCATGGGGGCGATGACCACACCGTCGTGCTTGCTGAGGGCGAGGTCGAGCACCTCGACCACGCCCTGCCGCCAGGACGTCAAGTCCCGGAAGTCGCCCCGCAGTTCGGGCGGCAGCATGCGGTGCAGACCGAATCCGGCGTGTTCCGGGTCGCAGACGACGCTGTCCGGCAGCCGTCGCTGGATCTCGTGTGCGGTCTGTGTCTTGCCGCCCCCGAAGGGGCCGTTGATCCACAGGAGCATGCGCAGACCCTAGTGGGCGCCGGTCACGCGCCGGTCACGCCCCCCGTGGTCCACACCGTCAGCCCTGCCCGCCCGCCCGCACCAGCCCCGTCTCGTACGCCAGGACGACCACCTGCACCCGGTCGCGCAGCCCCAGCTTCGTCAGGATGCGCCCGACGTGCGTCTTCACGGTCGCCTCGGAGAGCACCAGGCGGGCCGCGATCTCCCCGTTCGAGAGGCCCTGCGCGACCAGGATCATGACCTCGCGCTCGCGGCCGGTGAGCCGCTCCAGCTCCTTGTGCTGGGGCTCCTTGCCGGCGTGCGGCAGCAGCGGCGCGAACCGGTCGAGCAGGCGCCGGGTGGTGGAGGGCGCGACCACGGCGTCGCCGCTGTGCACGGAGCGGATGGCGGTGAGGAGTTCACCGGGCGGCACGTCCTTGAGCATGAAGCCGGAGGCGCCTGCCTTCAGCCCCGAGAAGGCGTACTCGTCGAGGTCGAAGGTGGTGAGGATCAGCACCTTCGGCGGATTGGGGTCCGAGCAGATACGCCGGGTCGCCTCGACACCGTCCAGCTTCGGCATGCGTACGTCCATCAGCACCACGTCGACCTCGGTCGCGCGCAGCACCTGGAGGGCCTCGACGCCGTCGCCCGCCTCGGCCACGACCTCCATGTCCGGCTGGGCGTCAAGCACCATCCGGAAACCGGTGCGCAGCAGCACCTGGTCGTCGACGAGCATCACGCGGATCGCCATCGGGGGCCTCTTCCGTTTCCGTCAAAAGTCAAAATCAGGGTCAAAATCAAGGTCAAGGTCAAGGTCAGCAGGGGGTCGCTGAGGGGGGCTACAGGTGTCAGTGAGCGGGCTTGAGCGGGAGCAGGGCGCTGATGCGGAAGCCGCCGCCGGGACGCGGCCCCGCGTCCAGGGTGCCGCCGACCATACCGACGCGCTCCCGCATACCGATCAGGCCGTGTCCCTGGCCGTCGGCGCCCCCCTCCTCGTACAGCTCGTGGGGTGCGCCCTTGCCGTCGTCCTCGACGAGCAGTCCGAGGCCGTCGTCGAAGTAGACCAGGCGCACGCTGGCGCCCGTGTTCGGGCCGCCGTGCTTGCGCGTGTTGGTGAGCGCCTCCTGCACGATGCGGTACGCCGTGAGTTCGACGCCGCTGGGGAGGGGGCGCGGGGTGCCCTCCACCTTGAAGTCGACGGGGAGGCCCGAGGTACGGCACTGCGCGATGAGGTCGTCGAGCTGCTCGACGTCGGGCTGCGGCACGTACTCGCCGCTTTCCTGGTGCTCACCGGTGCGCAGTACGCCGAGCAGGCGGCGCATCTCGGCGAGGGCCTGGCGGCCGGTTCCCGAGATGGTCTCCAGGGCCTTCCTGGCCTGTTCCGGGGCGGTGTCCATGACGTACGCGGCGCCGTCGGCCTGGACCACCATCACCGAGACGTTGTGCGCGACGACGTCGTGCAGTTCGCGGGCGATCCGGGCGCGCTCGGCGGCGACCGCGACCTTGGACTGCGCCTCGCGCTCCTTCTCCAGGCGGGCGGCGCGCTCCTCCAGCTGGGCGAGGTAGGCGCGGCGGGTGCGGATGGAGTCGCCGAGCACCCAGGCGAGCGCGAAGGGCACCGTCTGGAAGACGGCTATCAGGACAATGCCCAGCGCGCTCGTGTGCGTCTGGGGCCAGCGGATCTGCGAGATGGTTCCCGCGGCCAGACCGCCGGTCAGCGCGAAGCGGGAGGCCCAGCGGGCGCCGTCCGCGGCGACGGTGTAGATGATCACCAGCATCGCGAAGTCGGCCGCCATCACCTCCGTATCGGCGGCCAGCTGTACGACACCCATCGCGGCGACCAGGAGCAGCATCTTCTCGGGCATCCGGCGGCGCAGCGCGACGGCCAGGCACAGGACGACGGCGATCGGGAGGGCCACCTCGGGCGACCCGTGGTAGTTCTCCCGGGCCCCCGCGACACTGCTGAGATTCACGCCGGTGATCCCGAGCAGGACGACAGCCCAGAAGCTGTCGACCCACGTCGGGTGCCTGCGGAGGAAGTCATAGAGGCGCTGCACGTAACCCAGAGTAGGGAAGCGTGCAGTGTGCAGGGGTCAACCGGAGGATCGATCCGCAACCGCCGCGCGTACTCCCCAAGGTGGAGGCCCGGGGGTCCCCGCCGCTTAGCCTGACTCCGTGAGACGTGAGGAAACGGACGGGTTCCGGGGCTGGCGCGAGGCGACGGAGGAAGCCCTGTACGGCCCCGGCGGCTTCTACCGCAGGCCCGAGGGGCCCGCGGGCCACTTCCGCACCTCGGTGCACGCCTCGCCGCTCTTCGCGGGTGCCGTGGCCCGGCTGCTGTGCCAGGTCGACGAGGTGCTGGACCACCCCTCCTCGCTCGCCTTCGTCGACATGGCGGCGGGCCGCGGCGAGCTCGTGACCGCCGTCCTCGCCGCACTCCCCGCCGAAGTGGCCTCCCGCGCGCGCGGGTACGCCGTCGAACGCGCCGACCGCCCCGCCGGTCTTGATCACCGGATCGAGTGGCTCGCGGAGCCTCCGAAGGGCGTCACCGGGCTGCTGTTCGCCAACGAATGGCTGGACAACGTGCCCGTGGAGGTCGCCGAGGTGGACTCGGAGGGCGTGGCGCGCCGGGTTCTCGTACGCCGGGACGGGACCGAACGCCTCGGGAAGGCCGTCGCGGAAGCGGAAACGGATCCTGAAACGGGTGCGGAAGCGGAAGCGGAAGCGGAATGGCTGCGGAAGTGGTGGCCACTGTCCTCCGAAGGAGCCTGCGTGCCGTCCGAAGGCGCCCGCATGCCGTTCGAAGGAGCCCGCATGCCATCCGAAGGCGCCCGTGCCGAAATCGGGCTACCCAGGGATGTCGCCTGGGCCTCCGCCGTCGCCTCCCTCGGACGGGGTCTCGCCGTGGCCGTCGACTACGCACACACCGTCGGCGCGCGGCCACCGTTCGGGACCCTCACCGGCTTCCGGGAGGGGCGGGAGACGGTGCCCGTCCCGGACGGCTCCTGCGACATCACCGCGCATGTGGCGCTGGATGCGTGCGCGCTGCCCGGGGGGCGCGTGGTGACCCAGCGGGACGCGCTGCGCGCGCTGGGTGTGAGCGGCGCACGCCCAGCGCTCGCCCTCGCGTCCACAGACCCCGCCGCGTACGTGCGCGCCCTCGCGAGCGCCGGCGCGGCGGCCGAACTGACCGCGCCCGGCGGCCTGGGCGACTTCGGCTGGCTGCTCCAGCCGGTCGGGCTCGACGATGGAACCCGACTTCTCGATCGAACCCGCCTTCTCGATCGAGCCCTACTTGTCGATGTCCCCGACCACGAAGAACAGTGACCCCAGGATCGCCACCATGTCCGAGACCAGCGTGCCCGGCAGCAGTTCGGTGAGCGCCTGGATGTTGTTGAACGAGGCCGAGCGCAGCTTCAGCCGGTACGGGGTCTTCTCGCCCTTGCTGACCAGGTAGTAGCCGTTGATGCCGAGGGGATTCTCGGTCCAGGCGTACGTGTGGCCCTCGGGCGCCTTCAGGACCTTGGGCAGCCGCTGGTTGATCGGGCCCGGCGGAAGGTCCGCGAGCCGGTCGAGGCAGGCGTCCGCGAGGTCCAGCGCGTTGTGGGTCTGCTCCAGGAGGCACTCGAAGCGGGCCAGACAGTCGCCCTCCTGACGGGTGACCACCTTCAGGGTGTCCTGGAGTTCCCCGTACGCGAGATACGGCTCGTCCCGGCGGAGGTCGAAGTCGACCCCGGAGGCGCGTGCGATCGGCCCGCTCACGCCGTACGAGTGCACGGCCGCCGGCGTGAGCTCCCCCACGCCCCGCGTACGCCCCCTGAAGATCTCGTTGCCGAGCACCAGGTCGTCGTACACGCTCATCCGCGAGCGCAGGGCGGTGACGGCGTCACGCGCGCGTCCCGTCCAGCCCGCCGGAAGGTCCTCCTTGAGGCCGCCGACCCGGTTGAACATGTAGTGCATGCGCCCGCCGGAGACCTCCTCCATGACCTGCTGGAGTTCTTCGCGCTCTGTGAAGGCGTAGAAGATCGGCGTGATTCCGCCCAGCTCCAGGGGGTACGAGCCCAGGAACATCAGGTGGTTCAGGACACGGTTCAGCTCCGCGAGCAGTGTGCGTGTCCACACCGCGCGCTGGGGGACCTCCATGCCGAGCATCCGCTCGACGGCGAGGACCACGCCCAGCTCGTTGGCGAAGGCGGACAGCCAGTCGTGGCGGTTGGCGAGCATGATGATCTGGCGGTAGTCGCGTGCCTCGAAGAGCTTCTCCGCGCCGCGGTGCATATAGCCGATGACCGGCTCCGCGCGCTGGATCCGCTCGCCGTCAAGCACGAGCTTCAACCGCAGCACACCGTGCGTGGACGGGTGCTGGGGCCCGATGTTGAGCACCATGTCGGTGCTCTCCGCGGCGCCGCCGATGCCGACCATGGTCTCCGTCGTGGGAGTCATGGGCACAGTGTCTCGTACGTACGCTTGCCACATGGAGACGGGGAGCATGGAGACCACCGGAAACACGGCGACCGAGCCGGTCTGGACCGGGCTGCCCAACGGGCTGCTGCGGATGCGGCGCCTGCTGCTGGTGGTGTGGCTGGGGCTGCTGACCATCGCGGTGGGTTTGCTGCTCGGGATGTTCGCCGGGCCCGTCTGGGCCGCCTTCGCCGTCCTGCCGCTGGCCCTGCTGGCGTGGGGCTGGCGAATGCTGGGGCGCAACTGGCAGTCCTGGCGGTACGCCGAGCGCGTGGACGACCTGCTGATCAGCAAGGGTGTGCTGTGGCGCGAGGAGACCGTGGTGCCGTACGGCCGGATGCAGTTGGTCGAGGTGACCTCAGGGCCCGTCGAGCGGCACTTCGGGCTCGCGAGCGTGCAGCTGCACACGGCGGCCGCGGCGACCGACGCGCGCATCCCCGGCCTCGACCCGGCCGAGGCCGAGCGTCTGCGCGACCGGCTCACCGAGCTGGGCGAGGCACGATCGGCAGGGCTGTGACGACGCCGCCCACGGCGCCTCTGGACGCCGGCAAGGACATAGCGGACGGGAAACCGCTCATCGAGCGGCGCCTGCACCCCGTGACGCCCCTGCGGCGCGCCTGGGCGCCGATCGCGGTGGTCGCCGGATGGGCCGTGCACGACCCCAACCAGGCACAGGAGCAACTGACCAAACTCGCCACCACCACGCTCCTCCTCGGGTTCGCCGCGGCCGTCCTGGGCGGCACCCTCTACGGCTTTCTGACCTGGTGGTTCACCCACTTCGCGGTGACCGACACCGAACTGCGCATCCGTACTGGCCTGTTGTTCCGGCGCACCGCGCACATCCGGCTCGACCGGCTCCAGGCCGTCGATGTCACCCAGCCCCTGCTGGCGCGCGTCGCGGGCGTCACCAAGCTCAAACTCGACGTCATCGGGACGGACAAGAAGGACGAACTGGCCTATCTGGGCGAGGCGGAGGCCCGCACTCTGCGCGCCGAACTGCTCGCCCGCGCGGCCGGTTTCGCCCCCGAGACCGCGCACGAGGTCGGCGAAGCGCCCGTACGGCAGCTGCTGCACGTGCCGGCGGGCAAGCTCGCCGTCTCCCTCGTACTCACCGGCGCCACCTGGGGAACGCTGGCCGCCGCGCTCGTCGTACCGTCGCTGCTGTGGCTGGCCACCCACAGCGTGTGGACGGTCCTCGCGACCGCGCTGCCACTGCTCGGCGCGGCGGGTGCGAGCAGCCTGGGTCGGTTCGTCAGCGAGTACGACTGGACGGTGGGCGAATCGCCGGACGGGCTCCGGATCGACCACGGGCTCCTGGACCGTACGCACGAGACGGTGCCGCCGGGACGCGTGCAGACCGTACGGATCGTCGAACCACTGCTGTGGCGGCGGCGCGACTGGGTGCGGGTGGAGCTGGACGTGGCCGGGTCCTCGAACTCCGTGCTCGTGCCGGTCGCTCCGCGCGAGGTCGCCGAGGCGATGATCGCGCGGGTACTGCCGGGGGTGACGGTGCCGGCCCTGTCACGGCCACCGCGCCGGGCCGGATGGTGCATGCCGTTCTGGTGGCGGGGGTACGGACTCGCGGTCACCGACACCGTCTTCGTGGCCCGCCACGGGCTGCTGCGCCGCAGCCTCGCGCTCGTGCCCCACGCGAAGGTCCAGAGCGTACGGCTGGAGCAGGGGCCCTGGGCCCGCTTCAAGGGGCTCGCCGACGTTCATGTGGACACGGGGGCCAACAAGACGGTGACGGCGCGCCTGCGGGACGCCTCCGAGGCGGCGGAACTGCTTCAGTCCCAGGCCGACCGGTCACGCACGGGGCGGCGGGAGGCCCGGCCGGACCGGTGGATGGCGTGAGTTGTCCTACGACGTGAGGGTGGGCGGTGGCTTGTGCGCCACCGCCCACCCTCACGTCGAAGGACCGCCGTTGTCTCTCAGGAAACCGCGCTTCGCAGCTCCGCCACGTCGATCCGCTCGGTCTCGTCATGGACGGTCAGGTCGATGACCTGGGCGACGCCACGGGTCTCCTCGTCAGCGGGCTTGAAGCCGGCCTCGGCCTCGGCCTTGTGCAGGGCGAGCGCCTCCTCGCCGACCACGTCCGCGAGGTCCTCGTTCTGCACGGCCTGCATCGTGTCCGGGGACTCCGTCTGCGTACCGAAGAAGTCGAAGCCACCCTCGACCGACGGACGCCGCACGGGCGCGGCCGGTACGACGGCCACCGCGGTCGGCACGGTGAAGTGCCCGGCGGACGGGGCGGGCTTCACCGGCTTGACGGGCTTCACCGGCTTCGAGGGGGCCGGGCGGTCCGGAGGCGTCGGCCGGTCCGGAGGCGTCGACGGCTGCGAGCGGTCTGTCGAATCCACGCTCTGGGGCGACGCCGAGGGCGGGGCCTGCGCAGGAGATGACGGGGAGGGCTTCGCCTTGGCGGGCAGGGCCTGCACAGACGGCGACGGAGAAGGCTTCACCTCGGCAGGCAGAGCCTGCACAGACGGCGACGGGGAGGGCTTCACCTCGGCGGGCAAAGCCTGCGCACGCGACGACGGAGAAGGCTTCGCCTCGGCGGCCGCGCGCTCATGTCCGCCGACCGCCTCGGGCTTCCCCGCTGCCTCACCCTCCTCCGCCGCGGTGCCGTCGGACGCACTCGCCCCGGTCTCCGCCTCGGCCCTGGCTTCCGCCTCAGCGTCCGTCGAACCGTCGTGCACCGACTCGCTCGGCGTCGATCCGTCCGGTTCCGGGTCGTTGTCGGCCTCCGGGGCGCCGTTCGCGATCCGGTTCAGCGCCGCGTTGGCCCGCAGGAAGAGCGACGAGCCGGTCGGGGAGAAGACCTCGGGGGAATTCGACGCATCCGTCTCACCCTGGTCCTCGTCGCCCTGGTCCTCGTCGCTCCGGCTCTCCTCGACCTGGCCCTCGGCTGCCTCGCCGGCGTCGACGGCATCGTCGGCGTCCGGTCCGCCGGCAACCGCCTCAGAAGCCTCAGCCGCATCAAGAGCCTCAAGCTCCTCAAGCACCTCGGACGATTCAGTCGCCTCAGAATCCTCCGGCTCCTCCGAAGCCGTCAGCGCGGCAGGCAGCTCGCGAGCCGGCTCCGTCGTCTCTATCTCGAGCAGCCGGCGCCCCTCAAGGGCGGTCGCCCGCTCCGTCTCGGCCGTGGCGTACCGCCGCAGCAGCGCCGCGTGTTCGTTGCGCAGGCCCGCCAACTCGGTCCGCTTCGCGCGCAGCTTGTGCTCCAGCTTGACCCGCAGCTCGCGCGACTCGTCGAGGTCGGTCTCCAGTTCGGCGACGCGCTCCTCGAAACGCCACTCGTCGCTCACTCGCGCGCGCTCGAGGTCAGCGACCTGTTTGCCCGCGGACCAGTCCCAGCGGCGCATGACGACCGCGCCGAGGACCGCCGTCAGCGCCGCACCCGCGGCCAGCCCGCGGAGCACCATCGACTCCGTGGACACCCAGGGCCCCACGGCGCAGACGAGCGAGACGCCGGCTATCGCCGACGGAGGCAGCAGCCTGTGCAGAGGCGGCGAATGACGGTGACGTCCACGTGGCATGGCCAGAAACTTACCGCGCGTAGGCGAATCTTGGTGCCCCGCCCGGTAAAAACACAGCCAGCTCGCAGCCTCCACACGACTCTGCAGCCCCTGTGGACACCCGCCCCCTTACTTGATCAAGCCCTTCGCCCCTTTTCTCCATGGTTTTCTCCACGGTGAGAAATTCCGTGAACGTCGCTGTGTATCCCGAACGTCGGCGTGCATTCGACCGGAGACCGATTTGAACGGCCGCCGGTTCAGCGGTCGCTCAGCCGCCCGCTCATCCACTCCAGCGTCCGCGGGATTTCGCGCCGCCAGGTGTTGAAGTTGTGACCGCCGCTGTCGAGGATGATCGACGAGATCCGGGTGGGCCTCTTCGACTTCACCAGCTCTATGAACTGCAACGTGTCCTGGTAGTCGGCCTCGCCCACCTTGCTGCTGCTGACGAGCAGTGAGGTGTCGGGCGCGAGCCTGTGCTTGAGGTACCACCGCAGGTCGGCGCTGTTCCGCAACTCCGTGTTCCCGTGGAAGAGGTCGCCCGTCGTGGGGTCGATCGGCGCCTTGTAGTACGCCGACAGACCCGCCCCCGCCGCGTACACCTCGGGGTGGTGGATGGCGAGTTTCAGAGCGCAATAGCCGCCCGTGGAGTCGCCGATGATGCCCCAGCTGCCGGGTTTTTCGCCCACCCTGTAGTGGGCCGATACGGCGTCGGGGAGATCCCTGGCGAAGAACGACTCGGTCTGCGGGCCACCCGGTATGTCCACGCACTCGGTATCGCGTGGAGGTGCGACGGTCGGCCGCAGCATGACCAGGATCATCGGCTGCATTGCGCCGTCCCTGGCCAACTCATGGGCCGTCTGCGGGTAATGCAGGCCCTTGATCAGTGCCTCGGCAGTTCCCGGGTATCCGGTGAGGACCGTGGCGGCCGGGAAGGTGCGGGTCCGATACCGCGACTGGAAGTACTCCGGAGGCAGATAGACGTACGCCGGAGTCGCGATGCGTGTCGTACGGCCCACGATGTCGATCTTCTGGATCTGCCCACCGACCCGTGGCCGGGAACCGCCCGCCACCTTCACCTCCTGGGTGTCGACCAGTTGGAGGGGACCGCCGCCCGGGCCGTCGTGGTCGACGACCACGCCCTCGCCGTTCTCCTGGCCGAAGAGGTCGGCCCAGCCGGCGTAGAAGCCGAACGCCTGGTTGGCGCAGAGGCCGACCGAGGCGAAGACCACCACCTGGGTGGTCAGCAACAGGCCGATCCGTCCGCTGACGGCCCGCCAGTTGCGCCGTGCCAGCCGCGGCCACAGCCACACCGTGCCGACGAACAGCAGCACGGCGAGCACGACCGCCGACACCAGCACGTTGTTACTCGTGAGACCCATGGGCTGTTCTTCCCGCGCTTTCCGTCCCGGGCCCACCCCACACCTTCGCGAGGGCCTGCCCGGCACTTTTCCTGCCTTTTGATCCGGCTTTCCGGTGAGGAGTGAACCTGGCCCCCCAAGACACCGTCCTAGAGGGCGCAATGTCGCCGGATGCCGGAATGGCACCGGAAACCAAGGTCTCTCGCAGAACCACAGGGTGCGATGTCTGTCAGGGTAGAGGGTGAAATGTCGGGTGGGGTTCCGGGCCGAATGGAGCGCACGCTACGCATAGTCCGTGGCTCGCTGGTCCGTGGTCCGCGTCCCGACGCCGTGCCCGCCCTGATCGCCAGGGCCTGCACGCTGGTGGGGCTCCTGGACATCGCCGCCGGGGTCTTCCCGCGCTTCAGGCACAGCCGTATGCACACCGCCGCCGAGGTACTGCCGGGCGCGCTCGGCCCGTTCGCCGCCGCGCTGTCGCTCAGCACCGGCGTACTCCTGCTGCTGCTCGCCCACGGGCTGCGCCGCCGCAAACGCCGGGCGTGGCGCGCCGCCGTCGCCCTGCTCCCCGCAGGCGCGGGCGCGCAGTTCGACTACCGGCACTCGCTCATCGGCGTCGTCATCTCGCTGGCTCTGCTCGCACCGCTGCTGCGCCACCGTGACGAGTTCGCCGCCCTGCCGGATCCGCGCAGCCGCTGGCGCGCGCTCGCCAACTTCGTTCTCATGGGCGCCGGTTCGCTCGTCCTCGGACTGGTCATCGTCAGCGTCCACGCGAACCGGCTGATCGGCGACCCGAGCCTGGCCGACCGCATCACCCACGTCCTGTACGGCCTGTTCGGCTTCGAAGGGCCCCTCGACTACACGGGCCCCACCTCCTGGACGGTCGCCGTCTCGCTCGGCGCGCTCGGCCTGCTGACCGCGGTCACCACGATCTACCTCGCCTTCCGCCCCGAACACCCGGCCGCCCGGCTCACCCAGGACGACGAGACCCGCCTGCGCGCCCTCCTGGAGAAGCACGGCGGCCGCGACTCGCTCGGCCACTTCGCGCTCCGCCGCGACAAGGCCGTCGTCTTCTCGCCGAGCGGCAAGGCGGCGGTGACGTACCGCGTCGTATCGGGAGTGATGCTGGCGAGCGGCGACCCCGTCGGCGACGTGGAGGCCTGGCCCGGCGCCATCGAACGCTTCATGGACGAGGCCAGGGCGCACTCCTGGACGCCCGCCGTCATGGGCTGCTCCGAGACCGGTGGCGAGGTGTGGACCCGCGAGACGGGCCTCGACGCCCTCGAACTGGGAGACGAGGCGGTGGTGGACGTCACGGATTTCTCCCTCTCCGGGCGCACGATGCGGAACGTGCGCCAGATGGTGAAACGCATCGAAAGAGCCGGTTACGAGACCCGCGTACGGCGCGTCCGCGACCTGAGCGAGGGTGAGCTGGAGCGGATCCGGCGCGCCACGGAGGACTGGCGCGGCACGGACACCGAACGCGGCTTCTCCATGGCGCTCGGCCGCGTCGGCGACCCGGCCGACGGGGACTGCCTGATCGCCACCGCCCACAAGACCGACGCGCGGCCGTACACCGGCGCGGAGCGTGGCCCGTACGCCGAACCCGTCTCGTACGCCGAACCCGGCCCGTACGCCGAACCCGGCCCGTACGGCGACCTGAAGGCCGTCCTCCACTTCGTCCCGTGGGGCACGGACGGCGTGTCACTGGACCTCATGCGGCGCGACCGCTCCGCCGACCCCGGTATGAACGAACTCCTCATCGTGGCCGCGCTCCAGGCTGCCCCCCGCCTCGGAATCAAGCGGGTCTCGCTGAACTTCGCGATGTTCCGCTCGGCGCTCGCGCGCGGCGAGAAGATCGGCGCGGGGCCCGTGCTGCGCGTCTGGCGGAGCCTGCTGGTCTTCCTGTCGCGCTGGTTCCAGATCGAGTCCCTGTACAAGTTCAACGCCAAGTTCCGCCCGCGCTGGGAGCCCCGCTTCGTCGTCTACGGCTCCTCCCGCGACCTCCCTCGCATCGGCCTCGCCGCCATGCAGGCGGAGGGCTTCGTCAGCCTCGCCCTGCCACGCCTGCTGCGCCGCAGGAGGGCTGCTCCGCGTCCCTGCGCGCACGCGGTGGCGGAGCGCAGGGTACGGACGGCGTAGGACGGCGGCCCCATGACCCGGGCGAGCCGGTGGGCGGGTACAGGTCACCTTGGGCGGGGTCTTTCGGCCGCTTCGCGGCCCGTTTCTCCCCCGCCCGGGGCGCCCCGCACCCGCCCACCGGAAGCAACCCCTGTCCACAGGGGCGAAACCGCCCGCTGCCAGAGGCCTAGGCTGGACGCATGAGCATTGAGCGCGGGCGCGGCCAAGTCGCGGGACTGCCGACGTGGGACCGCTGCGCGGTCATGGGAGTCGTGAACGTGACCCCCGATTCCTTCTCCGACGGAGGCCGCTGGTTCGACACGACGGCCGCCGTCAAGCACGGCCTCGGCCTGGTCTCCGAGGGCGCCGACCTCGTGGACGTCGGCGGCGAGTCCACCCGCCCCGGCGCCAGCCGCGTCGACGAGGCCGAAGAGCTCAAGCGTGTCATCCCCGTCGTCCGGGAGCTCGCCTCCGAGGGCGTCACCGTCTCCGTGGACACCATGCGTGCCAGCGTCGCCAAGCAGTCGCTCGCCGCGGGCGCCGTCCTCGTCAACGACGTCAGCGGCGGCCTCGCCGACCCCGCGATGATCCCGGCCGTCGCGGCGACGGGCGCCCCCTTCGTGGTCATGCACTGGCGCGGTTTCCTGGACGGCGGAAACGTGAAGGGGGTCTACGAGGACGTCGTCTCCGAAGTCGTCGACGAGCTGCACGCACGCGTGGAGGCCGTACTGGCCGGCGGCATCGCCCCCGAGAAGATCGTCGTCGACCCGGGCCTCGGCTTCTCCAAGGACTCCGAGCACGATCTGCTGCTCCTGGCCCACCTCGACCGCCTGCGCGAACTCGGCCACCCCTTGCTGGTCGCCGCATCCCGCAAGCGGTTCCTGGGCCGCGTACTGGCGGGCCCGGAAGGCGCCCCGCCGCCCGCGCGTGAGCGCGACGCCGCCACCGCCGCCGTCTCCGCCCTCGCCGCCCACCAGGGCGCGTGGGCGGTCCGTGTCCACGAGGTCCGGGCCACCGCCGACGCCGTACGCGTCGCGAGGGCCGTAGAAGGAGCCCGGTGAGCACCCCCCGCACCGACGTCGAGCAGGTCGAACTCGCCAACACCGCCTTCTACGAGGCATTGGAGCAGGGCGACTTCGAAGAGCTGTCGTCGCTCTGGCTGGCCCCGCTGGACACGGCCGACGAGGTCGTCGAGGCAGGGCCCGAGGACGAGGGCCCGGGGGTCTCCTGCGTCCACCCCGGCTGGCCCGTCCTCAACGGGCGCGGCGAGGTGCTGCGTTCCTATGCGCTGATCATGGCGAACACCGAGTACATCCAGTTCTTCCTCACCGACGTCCACGTCTCCGTCGTCGGCGACACGGCACTGGTCACCTGCACCGAGAACATCCTCAGCGGCGGGCCGGCCCCCGACGACAGCGACGAGCTCGGCCCGCTCGTCGGCCAGCTGGTCGTCGCCACGAACGTGTTCCGCCGCACGGCCTACGGCTGGAAACTCTGGTCGCACCACGCCTCCCCCGTCCTCGCCGAGTCGGGCGAGGAAGAGGACGAGGAAACTCCCGGCTGAGACGAGGACACCCCCGGTTGAGTGGGTAGGCGGTCCGCGAGCACCAGGGCGTGGTTGGAATCACGTACCCCTGGGTAGGGGCGGCTATCAACCCGTGAGCCGCCGTGTTCCCCAAGGGAAACGTCCGATGAAGCCTCATGACCGCCGACCGGGCGCGCGCCCCCACGGACGAAGACTGTCAGTGCCCGCAGGTAGATTCGTTTGAGGCCGGTGTGCCGACCGCACTCGGTACATACCTGCCCCTACCGACGATTGCAGGAGTGATTCGCGTGGATCGTGTCGCGCTGCGCGGCCTCAAGGCCCGCGGGCACCATGGCGTCTTCGCCAGGGAGCGAGAAGAGGGCCAGACCTTCATCGTGGACCTGACGCTGGGCCTGGACACCCGGGCGGCCGCGGCCGACGACGACCTGGCGAAGACCGTGCACTATGGCGTCGTGGCGGAGGAGGTCGTGGCCGTCGTCGAGGGCGAGCCCGTCGATCTCATCGAGACGCTGGCCGAGCGCATCGCCCAGACGTGCCTGAAGCACGACGGGGTCCAGGAGGTCGAGGTCTGCGTCCACAAACCGGACGCGCCGATCACGGTGCCCTTCGACGACGTGACCGTCACCATCATCCGGAGCCGAGCATGACCGCCTTCTTCACCGAGGGTCAGAGCGACCCGACCGTACAGCCGGTGCCCGCCTCCGTGACGCAGCAGGTGGACGCTGCCGACACGACGCTGCAGAACCCGAGGCGAGCGGTGATCTCCCTCGGTTCGAACCTGGGCAACCGCCTGGAGACCCTCCAGGGCGCCATCGACGCCCTGGAGGACACCCCCGGCGTCCGCATCAAAGCGGTCTCCCCGGTCTACGAGACAGAGCCCTGGGGCGTCGCCCCGGAAAGCCAGCCGACGTACTTCAACGCGGTGGTGGTCCTCAGGACGACCTTGCCCCCCTCGTCCCTCCTGGAGCGGGCACACGCGGTCGAAGAGGCCTTCCACCGAGTACGCGAGGACCACTGGGGCCCGCGCACGATCGACGTGGACATCGTGTCGTACGCCGATGTGGTCTCCGACGACCCGGTCCTGACCCTCCCTCACCCGCGCGCCCACGAGCGGGCCTTCGTCCTCGCCCCCTGGCACGACGTGGAACCCGAGGCACAGCTCCCCGGCCGCGGCCCCGTGGCCCAGCTCCTCGCGACGGTCACCCGAGACGGAGTCGCGCCCCGCGCGGACCTGGAACTCCGGCTGCCCGAGTAGTCGTTAAGGTCAGGACGACCACCAGGCGGTTGACCGAAGGGGCATTGTGGCTGCGTCTTCCCGGGCTTCCCAGGGGACAACCCCCGGCCCCCCGGCCGATACCTGTGGCAACCGGGACATGTGATCGCGAGGGGAACTGAGTGAAAGAGCTGCGCATCAGGACGCTGGCCGCGGTGTTCGTCATCGCCGGAGCGCTGTCCTGGGCAGGTGCCCGCCTGTGGAACTCGGTGGGCACGCTCCCCTCGGTCCCGCTGGCCGCCCCCATCGTCCTGGCCCTGATCGCGGTCGTCCTGCTGGCCACGGCGCTCTCGCTGCGCGCCCGCCTCAAGGCCCAGCGCGAGCGCCGCCCCGGCGCAAAGGGAGTCGATCCCCTGATGGCGGCCCGCGCCGTCGTCTTCGGCCAGGCCAGCGCCCTGGTCGCCGCCCTGGTCTCCGGTATGTACGGCGGCACGGGCGCGTTCCTGCTCGAATCCCTGGACATCCCCGCCCGCCGCGACCAGGCCATCTACGCCGGCTTCTCGGTCCTCGCCGGAATCGGCGTCATAGCGGCCGCCTTCTTCCTCGAGCGCGTCTGCAAACTCCCGGAGGACGACGACGAGAACGGCGGCACGGCTCCGGCGGTGTGACCGCGAGACGGCGGGCCGGCGTCGGAGCCTCGGGCTGCGACAGGGCCCAGCGCAGTCCTAGCGCGCCATGATGAGGCTCATCGCCTCATTGCGCGTCGCCGCGTCCCGCAGCTGGCCGCGCACCGCCGACGTGATCGTCTTGGCGCCGGGCTTGCGGATACCGCGCATCGACATGCACATGTGCTCGCACTCGACGACCACGATCACACCGCGCGGCTCCAGGATCCCCATCAGCGAGTCGGCGATCTGCGTCGTCAGCCGCTCCTGCACCTGCGGCCGCCGGGCATAGACGTCGACCAGCCGCGCCAGCTTGGACAGACCCGTGATCTTGCCGCTGGTGGCCGGAATGTATCCGACGTGCGCAACACCCCGGAACGGCACCAGGTGGTGTTCACATGTACTGAACACCTCGATGTCCTTCACGAGGACCATCTCGTCGTGCCCGAGGTCGAACGTCGTCGTCAGTACGTCCTCCGGCTGCTGCCACAGGCCCGCGAATATCTCCCGGTACGCCCGCGCCACCCGCCCCGGTGTCTCCCGCAGGCCCTCACGGTCCGGGTCCTCGCCGACCGCGATGAGGAGCTCTCGTATGGCGTTCTCGGCTCGCTTCTCGTCGAACTCGCCGATCACGCCCTCGCCGTCCAGCGTCACGGGGTCGGTCATGTGGGTCCTCGTTCCTGTGCCTCTCACGCGTGCGGGTCGACGCGTCGAACGTACGGGCATACCGAAATGCCGCGCCCCCCAGGCTAGAACCTGGGGGGCGCGGCATCCATTCCGGGCCTGGTGAGGCCACCGGGAACCGAGAAGGTCAGCTCTCGGGTCGCTCCTCCGGGACCGCTTCCGTCGCGGGGACGGACTCCGTCGCCTTGGCGATGGCCGGCGTCGCGCCGTTCGCCCCGTTCGTCAGTGACAGCTCCTTGGGGGAGAGCACCGGCGGGCGGGTGGACGGAGTACGCCGGGAGGAGCCGGTCCACGCGGGGCGGGCCGGGCGCTTCACGAGGGGAGTGAAGACCTCGGCGATCTGCTCCTTGCTCAGCGTCTCCTTCTCCAGCAGCTGGAGCACCAGCGCGTCGAGGACGTCGCGGTTCTCGACCAGGATTTCCCAGGCCTCGTTGTGCGCGTTCTCGATGAGCTTCTTGACCTCTTCGTCGACGAGCGCGGCGACCTCTTCCGAGTAGTCACGCGGGTGCGACATCTCCCGGCCCAGGAAGGGCTCGGTGTTGTCGCCGCCGAACTTGATCGCGCCAAGACGCTCGGTCATGCCGTACTGCGTGACCATCGCGCGGGCCGTGGCTGTGGCCTTCTCGATGTCGTTCGCAGCGCCCGTGGTCGGGTCGTGGAAGACGAGTTCCTCGGCCGCGCGCCCGCCCAGCATGTATGCCAGCTGGTCGAGCATCTCGTTGCGGGTCGTGGAGTACCTGTCCTCGTCCGGCAGGACCATCGTGTAGCCGAGGGCACGGCCACGCGACAGGATCGTGATCTTGTGGACCGGGTCGGAGTTCGGAGACGCCGCCGCGACCAGGGCGTGGCCGCCCTCGTGGTACGCGGTGATCTTCTTCTCTTTGTCCGACATGATCCGGGTCCGCTTCTGCGGGCCCGCGACCACACGGTCGATCGCCTCGTCCAGCATGTCGTTGTCGATCAGCTTGCCGTTGTTGCGCGCGGTGAGCAGCGCAGCTTCGTTCAGCACGTTCGACAGGTCCGCGCCGGTGAAGCCCGGTGTACGCCGGGCGACCGCACTCAGATCGACGCCGGGGGCGACCGGCTTGCCCTTCTGGTGAACCTTGAGGATCTCCAGACGGCCCTGCATGTCCGGGCGGTCGACCGCGATCTGGCGGTCGAAGCGGCCGGGGCGCAGGAGGGCCGGGTCGAGGATGTCGGGCCGGTTCGTGGCGGCGATCAGGATGACGCCGCCCTTCACGTCGAAGCCGTCCATCTCGACGAGCAGCTGGTTGAGAGTCTGCTCGCGCTCGTCGTGACCGCCGCCGAGGCCGGCGCCGCGATGACGGCCGACCGCGTCGATCTCGTCGACGAAGACGATCGCCGGAGCGTTCGCCTTGGCCTGCTCGAACAGGTCACGGACTCGGGAGGCACCGACACCGACGAACATCTCGACGAAGTCGGAACCCGAGATCGAGTAGAAGGGGACGCCGGCCTCACCCGCGACAGCACGCGCGAGCAGCGTCTTACCGGTTCCAGGAGGCCCGTAGAGGAGCACGCCCTTGGGGATCTTCGCCCCGACGGCCTGGAACTTCGCCGGCTCCTGGAGGAACTCCTTGATCTCGTGGAGTTCCTCGACCGCCTCGTCCGAGCCCGCCACATCGGCGAACGTCGTCTTCGGGGTGTCCTTGGTGATGAGCTTCGCCTTGGACTTCCCGAAGTTCATGACCCGGGAGCCGCCGCCCTGCATCTGATTCATCAGGAACAGGAAGACGACGACGATGAGGACGAACGGCAGCAGAGACAGCAGGATGCCCAGGAACGGGTTCTGCTTGGACGGCGAGACGGTGTAGCCGTCCGGGATCTGCTTGTTCTGGAACTTGTTCTGGAGACTGTCAGCCAGGGCCACGCCCTGGTTGCCGATGTAGCTCGCCTGAATCTGGGAGCTGCCTTCGACCTTCTCGCCATCCTTGAGAGAGACCTTGATGATCTGCTCGTCGCCGGTGGTGATCTTGGCCGACTCGACCTTGTTGTCATTGATCGCCTGGACGACCTGGCCGGTGTCCACTGTCTTATAGCCGCCGGACGAGCCGACGACCTGCATCAACACGACCACGGCAAGGACGGCCAGCACGATCCACATGACCGGCCCACGGAAGTATCGCTTCACGTCCATCCATACGGAGCGGTGACGCCCCGTCCCTCCTGCCATAGTGAGATTGATAAAGACTTTTAAAAACTGTTCTTCGGACGGTACCCCAGCATTGTCACCCGAAGCCGCAGGGGACTACTGGCAATCCCGTCTACGCATGCTCCAACGGCGCGAACCCCGCTGGGGTTCCCGGTCGTCTTACACGGCTGTGCTAGCCGCCGTACACATGAGGCGCGAGCGTACCGACGAACGGGAGGTTGCGGTACTTCTCCGCGTAGTCGAGGCCGTAGCCGATGACGAACTCGTTCGGGATGTCGAAGCCGACCCACTCCACGTCGATCGCGACCTTCGCCGCGTCCGGCTTGCGCAGCAGGGTGCACACCTTGAGGGAGGCGGGCTCACGCGAGCCGAGGTTGGAGATCAGCCAGGACAGGGTCAGCCCGGAGTCGATGATGTCCTCGACGATCAGGACGTGCTTGCCCTTGATGTCGGTGTCGAGGTCCTTGAGGATCCGCACCACACCGGAGGACTGGGTGCCCGCGCCGTACGACGACACCGCCATCCAGTCCATGGTGACGGGGGTGGACAGCGCACGTGCCAGGTCCGCCATGACCATCACGGCACCCTTGAGGACACCGACGATCAGCAGGTCCTTGCCCGCGTACTCCGCGTCGATCTTCGCGGCCAGTTCAACCAGCTTGGCGTCGATCTCTTCCTTGGTGATGAGCACCGACTTGAGGTCGGTGCCCATGTCTTTCGCGTCCACCCGCATCACTTTCGGTCGTCCGTCCGAACTTTTCCGGCGGCCGCTGGAACCGCTCGCGACCCGCGTGAGAGGGCCCCGGGGAACCGCGTGAGCGGTCCCGGTCGAGGGTCCGGATTCAGCCTTGCCGAATCACCAGTCTGCCACCCTGGCGCTGGGCGACGACCTTGCCCGGGAGATTGATGGCTCCCTGGCCGCGCCAGCCGGTGATCAGTCGGTCGACTTCCTCGATGTGCCGGGCGAACAGCGAACCGGCCGGGGCGCCCGCCTCGATGGCGGCACGGCGCAGGATGCGGCGGCGTACGGCGGGCGGCAGGGCGTAGAGCTTGGCGCACTCCAGGAGGCCCGCTGCGTCCCGTACGGAGGCCTCTGCCTGGCTGGCCCAGGCGTCGAGGGCGTCGGCGTCGTCGCGGGAGAGCTGGGCGGTACGGGCGAGCGCCTCGACGACTCCCTTGCCGAGCGCCTTCTCCAGGGCGGGCAGGCCCTCGTGGCGCAGCCGGGAGCGAGTGTAGGCCGGATCGGCGTTGTGCGGGTCGTCCCAGACGGGCAGCGACTGGACCATGCAGGCCTTGCGAGCGGTCTGCCGGTCCAGGAACAGGAACGGGCGCCGGTAACGGCGGGCGGCCCCCGGGCCCCCGGAAACAGCCGCCATTCCCGACAGGGAGCGGATGCCGGAGCCGCGGGCGAGGCCGAGCAGGACGGTTTCGGCCTGGTCGTCGCGGGTGTGGCCGAGCAGGATCGCGGTGGCGCCATGGCGTTCGGCGGCGGCGTCCAGGGCGGAGTACCGGGCGTCACGGGCGGCGGCCTCGGGCCCGCCTTCGCGGCCCACGGTGACGGCGACGGATTCGGCCGGGTTCAGCCCCAGTTCGGTGAGGCGCAGGACGACCTCGTCGGCGCGCACGTCGGAGCCGGGCTGGAGACCGTGGTCAACGGTGATGCCGCCGGCGCGGATGCCGAGTTTGGGGGCTTCGAAGGCGAGGGCCGAGGCGAGCGCCATCGAGTCGGCGCCGCCGGAGCACGCGACGAGCACCAGTGGCCTCGGCTCGTGCGGGGGTGCCGGAGGGGTGTCGGGGGCGGGCGAGCGCCTGGTACCAGGAGCGGGTACGCGCTCGGCGGCGGACGGGCGCGCGGTGTCCGCGGCGGGCGTGCGCCTGGTGTCGGGGGCGGGCGTGTGCTCGGTGAGGATGTCGTGGAGTACGCGGCGAACCGCCAGGCGTATCGCCGCGACCGCAGGATGGGGACCCATGTCCGGTTCCCTTCATGAAGTTTTCGGGGGGTTAACCCGGTATCGGTCACTCAGAGTGTGTAGATGGTGACAGAACCGGGCCGTTCCCCGAGCATTGCACGCCTACGCATGCCCCACGGTCCCTCGGACGGGTGATTGGAGGGGCGTTTGCCTGCCGTCGGCCGGATTCGCTTCACGACCCCCACGTAAGGTTCACGACTCTGTCTTGCGATGCACCCGCGCGACCCAGTCCGCCGGTTTGGCGATCTCCGTCTTGGTCGGGAGGGTGTTCGGGGAAGTCCACACACGGTTGAACCCGTCCATGCCGACCTCCTCGACGACCGCCCGCACGAACCGCTCGCCGTCCTTGTACTGCCTCAGTTTGGCATCCAAACCAAGCAGCTTGCGCAGGGCCAGGTCCAGGCGGGAGGCCCCCTTGGCACGGCGCTGCTGGAACTTCTCGCGGATCTCGGCGACGGACGCCACGACGTCAGGACCGACGCCGTCCATCACGAAGTCCGCGTGGCCTTCCAGGAGCGACATCACGGCGGTCAGCCGGCCGAGGATCTCCCGCTGGGCGGGCGTCTGCACGATCTCGACGAGCGAGCGGCCGCCGTCGTCCTCCTCGCCCTCGGGCCGTCCACCGGCCAGCGACTGGGCGGCTTCGCGAATACGTTCGAGGACTGTCATGGGGTCGACCTCGGTCTCCCCCAGGAACGACTGGATTTCGCCCTCCAGGTGGGCCCGCAGCCAGGGCACGGCCGTGAACTGGGTGCGGTGCGTCTCCTCGTGCAGGCACACCCAGAGGCGGAAGTCGTGGGGCTGTACGTCGAGTTCGCGCTCCACATGCACGATGTTCGGCGCGACCAGGAGGAGCCTGCCGCCGCCGCTCGGGGAATCAGAGGGGCCCCCGGCGGGCAGCTCACGCGTCGCCGGGGCGAAGGTCTCGTACTGGCCGAGGACCCTCGACGACAGGAACGACAGGAGCATGCCCAGCTCCACGCCGGTGACCTTGCCGCCGACGGCGCCGAGGACGGCTCCGCCCGGGGTGCTCCCCCGCCGCTCCTGCATCTTGTCCAGCAGAGGCTTCAGGACCTCCCGGAACCCTGCGACGTTCGCCCGCACCCAGCCGGGGCGGTCCACGACGAGGATGGGGGTGTCGTGGGTGTCCTCCGTACCCATCCGGGTGAAGGCCCGGACGTGCCCCTCCGAGGCTTTCGCGTGCCGCCGCAGCTCCGCGACGACCTCTCTGGCCTCGTCGCGGCTCACCTCGGGGCCCGGACGTACGAGCCGTGTCGCGGTTGCCACCGCGAGATTCCAGTCGACCATCTCGGCACCACCGATGCTCGTCATGCGTCAACCGTACGTGAGCGGGTCCGGCTGCGGTTAGAGGTACGGGGTCCCGGTCGCCCTCCGCCTTGGTGCGGGCGGTGCGCTTGATGCCGTGTGGGTCGGCAGGGGCCGGGCTCTGCTCGATCGGTGCCCGGCACCGTGGGCGCAGCGGTGACCGACTACCTGCAACCGCACCCCGCCAACGCCGTAGCCGTACGGTCCAGAGCCGCCTGGGCCGCTTTCGGCTCCGGCGGACGGGCCTCGTCGGAGGTCAGGAAGGCGAAGGCGAGGAGGCGGCCGTCGGTGTCGACCACTGTGCCCGCCAGGGTGTTCACGCCTGTCAGGGTGCCGGTCTTGGCGCGTACGACGCCTGTGGCGGAGGCGTCGGTGGCGTAGCGGTCGCTGAGGGTGCCGGTGAAGCCGGCGATGGGGAGGCCCGTCAGGACGGGGCGGAGTTCGGGGTGGGCGGGGTCTCCGGCCTTCGCCAACAGCGCGGTGAGCAGGTCGGCCGTCAGCTTGTCGGCGCGGTTCAGACCGCTTCCGTCGGCGAACTTCACGCCGGAGACGGGGAATCCGAGCTTCGTCAGCTGCAAGCCGATCCCCCTCGCGCCGCCCTCGAAACTCGCCCGCTGGCCTGTCGCGAGAGCGACCTGTCGGGCCAGTGCCTCCGCGATGTCGTTGTCGCTGTTCGTCAGCATCCGCTCGACGAGGGTGGACAGGGGCGGCGAGGAGACCGAGGCGAGGGCCTGGGACCGGCCCGTCGCCTTCGAGGGACCGGGGGACGTCGTCTTGATGCCCTTGGCCTGGAGCAGCTTCGCGAACTCCCTGGCCGCGTCCCCCGCCGGGTCCTCGCTGCGCGTGGCCGTGCCGCTGTCCGAGTCGTCGGTGCGGCCCTCGTCCACCATCAGGGCGGTGACCGGTGCGAGGTTGGGGTTGGCGCCGATGGGATGCACGGTGGCACCCGAGTAGAGCGAGGTGTCGTACGAGAGCGTCACCTGGGACAAATGGCGCGCCTTCAGGGCGGTTGCCGTCTCGTCGGCCAGGGTCCGCAGGCTCGCCCAGCCCTTCGCGTCCTCGCGGGCGGACAGGGTCGGGTCGCCGGCACCGACGAGGACGACCTCCTTGGTGTCGGGCTCCAGGACCGCGCGCGTGGTGATGCGTTGGTCGGCGCCCACCGCCGAGAGCGCGGCGACGGCGGTGGCGATCTTCGTGGTGGAGGCCGGGGTCTGGGCCTCGCCGGCGCCCTTGCCGTACAGCCGCTTGCCGGTCGCCACGTCGACGACCACGGCGGTCCGCTCCGCGCCCAGGGCGGGGTCTTTCAGGAGCGGGTCGAGGACGTCCGCGAGCGCCTTCTCGGCGGGTGCGGGCACCGAACCGTTGGAGGTGGAGCCGCCGAGTCCGGTCAGTACGGTGGCGGCGCTGGGCGCGGGACGGGGCCCCGTAGCGGACGTAAGGCCGTGATCTGTGCCACCCTCGCCAGCCCGCGATGCCGCCCAGTCGCGCTCCGCCGTACGCTGACCCGAGGAGTCCCAGGGACCGGCCGCGGCCACCGCCCCGGCCGCGAGCGCCAGGCCCACGGTGGCGGCGACGACTGTGAGCTGCGGGGTCGTGAACTTGACTGGACGCGGCCGCACGGCTTGGGTGATCCGCGCCACGTGCGGTTTCACCGAACTCGCGAGCCGCACCACATGCGGTCTTGCGGCCCGCCAAACCCTCACCTCTGGCACGACCACCAGCCCCTTTCGCGATCACACACCTGCGTGAGGGACACTTAACCACCAGAACTATGTGCTGATCATGGAGGAGCCACCGGTGGAGTTCGACGTCACGATCGAGATTCCGAAGGGTTCGCGGAACAAGTACGAGGTGGACCACGAGACCGGTCGGATCCGCTTGGACCGTCGACTCTTCACCTCGACCAGTTACCCGGCCGACTACGGATTCGTCGAGAACACCCTCGGCGAGGACGGCGACCCGCTGGACGCGCTGGTCATCCTGGACGAGCCGACCTTCCCCGGGTGCCTCATCCAGTGCCGCACGATCGGCATGTTCCGTATGACGGACGAGGCCGGCGGCGACGACAAGCTGCTGTGTGTCCCGGCGCACGACCCCCGGGTGGAGCACCTGCGTGACATCCACCACGTGTCGGAGTTCGACCGCCTGGAGATCCAGCACTTCTTCGAGGTCTACAAGGACCTGGAGCCCGGCAAGTCCGTCGAGGGCGCCAACTGGGTGGGCCGCACGGAGGCCGAGGCCGAGATCGAGCGTTCTTACAAGCGCCTCAAGGAGCAGGGCGGCCACTGAGGCCCTCCCGCTTCCGTTCGGGCCGCGCGATCCTGAGGGGTCGCGCGGCCCGTTCGCGTATCCGTACGCATACTGAGGCATACGGAAGGTACGGAAGAGGCGTACGCGCACACGCACATGTACGAAAGGCAAGGCAGGAGCTCGTGGCGGACCCGGAGGCGGAAGACCGCAAACCGCAGTCGGACGAGGCGAGGAGTGCCTTCTCCCAGCCGGCCGGTGTGGCACCGCCGCAGACCTCGACGGTCGATGACGAGTCGTCGACGACGTCCGAGTTCGCGCTCCCGAGGGGGCTGGACGTGGCCCAGCCGTCCGCGGCCGACTCCGAGGGTTCGGCGTTCAGCACCCCGGCTTCGTACAGCGCGCAGAGCGCCTGGCCCGCGTTCACGCCTCCGACGGGCATCCCCACGGTCAAGCTGACCAAGGATCTGCCCTGGCAGGACCGGATGCGCGAGATGCTGCGCATGCCGGTGACCGAGCGGCCCGCGCCCGAACTGGTCCACAAGGAGGACGAGTCGGGGCCGGCCGTCCCGCGCGTGCTCGACCTGACCCTGCGGATCGGCGAGCTGCTGCTCGCCGGCGGTGAGGGCGCCGAGGACGTGGAGGCGGCGATGTTCGCCGTGTGCCGCAGCTACGGCCTGGACCGCTGCGAGCCGACGGTCACCTTCACGCTGCTGTCCATCTCCCACCAGCCGTCCCTGGTGGAGGACCCGGTGACGGCGTCCCGGACCGTACGCCGCCGGGGCACCGACTACACGCGCCTCGCGGCCGTCTTCCGGCTCGTGGACGACCTGAGCGACCCGGAGACCGCGATCTCCCTGGAGGAGGCGTACGGGCGGCTCGCCGAGATGCGGCGCAACCGGCACCCGTATCCCGGCTGGGTGCTGACCTCCGCGACCGGACTGCTGGCCGGCGCGGCCTCGGTACTCGTCGGCGGTGACGCCCTCGTGTTCGTCGCGGCCGCGCTCGGCGCGATGCTGGGCGACCGGCTCGCGTGGCTGTGCGCGGGGCGCGGGCTGCCGGAGTTCTACCAGTTCACGGTGGCCGCGACGCCTCCCGCCGCGATCGGTGTGGCGATCCAGCTCGCGCACATGGACGTGAAGGCCTCCGCGGTGATCACCGGTGGGCTGTTCGCGCTGCTGCCCGGGCGGGCGCTCGTCGCGGGCGTGCAGGACGGTCTGACGGGCTTCTACATCACGGCGTCCGCGCGCCTGCTGGAAGTCATGTACTTCTTTGTGGGCATCGTCGTCGGCGTACTTCTTGTGCTCTATTTCGGCGTGAAACTGGGCGCGCAACTCAACCCGGACCAGGCCCTGAGCATCTCCGAGCGGCCCCTGCTGCAGATCGCCGCGTCCATGCTGCTGTCGCTCACCTTCGCGATCCTGCTCCAGCAGGAACGGTCCACCGTGCTCGCGGTGACCCTCAACGGAGGCGTTGCCTGGTCGGTGTACGGGGCGATGCACTTCGCCGGCGGCATCTCACCGGTCGCCTCCACGGCCGTGGCGGCGGGTCTGGTCGGCCTGTTCGGACAGCTGCTGTCCCGCTACCGGTTCGCGTCCGCGCTCCCGTACACCACGGCCGCGATCGGACCACTGCTGCCGGGTTCCGCCACCTACTTCGGCCTGCTGTCCATCGCCCAGAACGAGCTCGACAAGGGGCTCGTGTCCCTGACCAAGGCCGCCGCCCTCGCGATGGCCATCGCCATCGGCGTGAACCTCGGGTCCGAGATCTCCCGGCTGTTCCTGCGGGTGCCGGGCGGAGGCGCCGGGGGCCGCCGCGCGGCCAAGCGGACGCGCGGCTTCTAGTCGTACGAGGTGCCCGGTCGTACGGGGTTCCCGGTCGTACGGGGTTCCCGGTCGTACGGGTTCCCGGTCCTGCCGGTGTTACCGCTTGGCGTGGCGGCCGCCGCGCGGAGGCTGGTTCGGGTCCTGGTACGGGTCCTGGCTCTGGTTCTGGTGCGGGTCCTGGTTCTGGCTCTGGTACTGCTGGAACGGGGGCACCCGGAGCTGTGCGGTCTCGTCGTCGGCCGGGCCGGTGGGAGCCGGTTCGGGAGCCTCGGCGGCTTCCTTCTTGGACTTGCCGCGTGCCCGGAGGTACTCGATGACGATCGGGATCACCGAGATCAGGACGATCAGGATCAGGATCGCCTCGATGTTCTTGTGCACGAACTCGATGTTGCCGAGCCAGGCGCCGAGCGCCGTGACGCCGGCGCCCCAGAGAACACCACCGATGACGTTGTACGTGATGAACGAGCGGTACTTCATGCCGCTGACGCCGGCGATGATCGGCGTGAACGTGCGCACGATGGGCACGAAGCGGGCCAGGACCAGGGACTTGGGTCCGTGCTTCTCGAAGAACTCGTGGGCCTTGACCACGTTCTCCTGCTTGAAGAGGCGGGAGTCCGGGCGAGTGAAGAGCGAGGGTCCGACCTTCTTGCCGAAGAGATAGCCCGCCTGGTCGCCGAGGATCGCGGCGACGCAGATCAATGCGATCGCCGCCCACAGCGGGAAGTCCAGCGTGCCCGCGGTGATCAGCAGTCCGGCGGTGAACAGCAGTGAGTCACCCGGCAGGAAGAAGCCGATGAGCAGGCCGGACTCGGCGAAGACGATGAGAAGCAGGCCCCAGATACCGAAGTTGTCCAGGAGCGTGTTCGGATCCAGCCAGCTTGGTCCGAGGGCAAGCGTCGTCACGGTTCCGGGCTCCTGAGGGGTGAAGGAAAAGACGGCGGTCCAGATGCGGCCGACCAAAGCTATCAACGCAGCGCGTCCCGCCCAGGTTCCACCGACGCCTACAGGATGCACTGTGAGCCGACTGGTACAAAGCTGTGAGCCGTACAAAGCTGGGCGTCATGGGCATCGAAGAGTACGGCGGCGGACAGGGACCCCAGTCGGACGTTCTGGTCGTGACGACGAACGACGCACCCGGATACCGGGTCCAGGAAGTCATCGGCGAGGTCTTCGGCCTCACCGTGCGCTCCCGGCATCTGGGCAGCCAGATCGGCGCGGGTCTGAAATCGATGATCGGCGGTGAGCTCAAGGGGCTCACCAAGACGCTCGTGGAGACCCGCAACCAGGCCATGGAGCGGCTTGTCGAACAGGCACGCGCGCGGGGCGCCAACGGTGTGCTGATGTTCCGCTTCGACGTGACGGAGGCGGCGGACGTGGGCACGGAGGTGTGCGCGTACGGGACGGCGGTGGTCCTGGTGAAGGAGTAGTGAACAGGACTGGCCCGAGGGCAGGGACTGGGCGAAGAAGTGCACGTCGGTAAGGGGCGTCGCCAATTGGCGACGCCCCTTACCGTCAGGCTCCCTCGGAGTGCCGGGCCGCGTTCGCCCCGATCGCGTCCCTCAGATGCTCGGCGAGCCCCGGGCGCATGGAGTCGTAGAACTCCTTGAAGCGCTCGTCGGAGACGTACATCCCGCCGAGGCCCTGGTGGGTCTCGTACGAGCACGCGTAGAACCATGTGGTGATGTGCTGCCGGTGTTCCTCGGCCATGTCCATGGCGCGCTCACCGGTCGGCGGCTCACCGGCCTCCATCAGGACGTCGTAACGCTCGCCCCAGGAGGCCACCTCGGCCTGCATCCGCTGCCAGTCGTCCTTGGTGTACCGGGCGGCGCGGCGCTGCGACTCGGCGTACGCCTCCGTGCCGCCCCAGCGCCGCTCGGCCTCTTCCGAGTGCTCTTCCGGATCCTTGTCCCCGAAGACCTCGAACTTCTCCTCGGGCGTGAGGTTGATGCCCATCGTGCGTGCCTCCATGGCGTGTTCCACGGCCGCGGCCATCTTCGTCAGCTTCTCGATCCGGGCGGTCAGCAGTTCGTGCTGCCGGCGCAGCTGCGCGCGCGGGTCCGCGGCCGGATCGTCGAGCAGGGCGGCGACCTCGTCGAGGGGGAAGCCGAGTTCCCGGTAGAACAGGATCTGCTGCAGGCGGTCGAGGTCGGCGTCGCTGTAACGCCGATGGCCCGCGTGGCTGCGCTCGCTCGGCGCGAGCAGGCCGATCTCGTCGTAGTGGTGCAGCGTGCGCACCGTGACTCCGGCGAAACCGGCGACCTGGCCCACTGGATAACTCACTTCCGCTCCCTTCTCCTCTCCGTACGTCTCCCAGGCTGAGGCCTCACGTGACGTGAGGTGCAAGTCCGAAATCCGGGGTTTCCGGGGCCCGGGGCGGGCCTCCCGACGTCACGGAGGGGACCCTCGGGGTGTTATGTCGGTTTCGCCCACTTAGGGTGTGCGCGTGACCACAGAAGCCCAGGCGGAACCGGACCCCGAACAGGTCCCCGCGCTGCGACTGCTTCCACTGATCGTGCCCTCCGTGGTGGTCGGTGTGGCGGCGGCGCTCGTCCTGCTGGGCATCAGCCTGGTGGCCGAGCGGCTCCAGGACGTCCTGTGGGAGACCCTGCCGGACGCGCTGGACGTGGGCCGCTACTCGGTGCTCTGGATGATCGTGATGCTCACCGCCACCGGTGTCGCCGTGGGCCTCGTGGTGTGGAAAGTGCCGGGGCACGCGGGGCCGGACCCGGCGACCACGGGGCTGGTCGACCCGCCCCTGCCGCCCCGCGTACTGCCCGGGCTGCTCCTCGCCACCGTCCTGGCGCTGGCGGGCGGGGTGAGTCTGGGCCCCGAGAACCCGATCACGGCCGCCAACATCGCTCTCGCCTACTGGCTGGGCAGGAAGGCGGCCCCGGGCTCCCCCGCCACCCTGTGGATGATGCTGGCGGCCGCGGGCACGATCGGCGCGCTGTTCGGGACGCCGGTGGCCGCCGCGCTGATCTTCTCCGAGGTGCTGGCCGGGCAGCCGGGACCCGGCGCCCTCTGGGACCGGCTGCTGCCGCCGCTGCTGGCGGGCGGCACGGGTGCGCTGACCATGACGCTGCTCGCCCACCCGAGCTTCGACCTGTCTCTGCCCGACTACAGCGGCCCGCGCTGGGGCGACCTCCTGTCCGCCCTGGTGGTCGCCTCGGTCGGGGCGGTGGCCGGGATGGCCGCGGTGTACGCCTTCCCTTACGTCCACAGCGCCTTCTCGCGGCTCGGGCACCCCATGCTGGCAATTCCCGTGGGCGGGCTCGTCCTCGGCCTGCTGGGCGCCCTGGGCGGGCATCTGACACTCTTCAAGGGGCTGGACGAGGTGAAGGCGCTGGCCGGGGACCCGGAGGGCTGGTCGGCCGGGCGGTTCGCGCTGATGGCCGTGGTGAAACTGGCCGCACTCCTGATCGCCGCGGCCTGCGGCTTCCGGGGCGGCCGGATCTTTCCCGCCGTCTTCGCCGGGGTGGCCCTCGGACTGTGCACGCACGCTCTGGCACCGCAGGTGCATCCCACTGTCGGTGTGGTGTGCGGTGTCCTCGGCGTACTGCTGGCCGTCACCCGGCAGGGCTGGATCAGCCTGTTCACAGCGGCGATCCTGGTGTCCGACCCGGCCGTGCTGCCGCTGCTGGTGCTGGCGTCGGTACCGGCCTGGCTGCTCGTCACCGGACGCCCGCAGATGCAACTTCACGACGACGGAACCCCGATCCGCTAGGAGAGATGTCATGGCGCTCCACCAAGGCCCCCAGAAGCGCGACGAGCGCCCCATGTCCGTGAACCCCTTCTTCGGGGAGGCCAATCCGGTCGGCGGCATGACCGAGGCACCGCCCAAGCACCGGCTCCCGGACGGGCCGCTGCCGCCCACGACGGCGTATCAACTCGTCCATGACGAGCTGATGCTGGACGGCAACTCGCGGCTGAACCTCGCCACTTTCGTCACCACCTGGATGGAGCCGCAGGCCGGGTTGCTGATGGCCGAGTGCCAGGACAAGAACATGATCGACAAGGACGAGTACCCGCGCACCGCCGAGTTGGAGCGGCGCTGTGTGGCCATGCTCGCCGACCTGTGGAACGCGCCCGATCCGGCGGCCGCCGTGGGCTGTTCGACGACCGGCTCCAGCGAGGCGTGCATGCTGGCCGGAATGGCGCTGAAGCGGCGGTGGGCCCAGCGGAACGCCGACCGCTACCCGGGCGCACGCCCGAATCTCGTCATGGGTGTCAACGTCCAGGTCTGCTGGGACAAGTTCTGCAACTTCTGGGAGGTCGAGGCGCGCCAGGTCCCCATGGAGGGCGACCGGTTCCACCTCGACCCCCAGGCGGCCGCCGAGCTGTGCGACGAGAACACCATCGGGGTCGTCGGCATCCTCGGGTCCACCTTCGACGGGTCGTACGAGCCGATCGCCGATCTGTGCGCGGCCCTGGACGCCCTTCAGGAGCGGACCGGGCTCGACATCCCGGTGCATGTGGACGGCGCGTCCGGCGCGATGGTCGCTCCCTTCCTCGACGAGGACCTGGTCTGGGACTTCCGGCTGCCGAGGGTGTCGTCCATCAACACCTCGGGTCACAAGTACGGCCTCGTCTACCCGGGTGTCGGCTGGGCGCTGTGGCGGTCGGCGGTCGAGCTGCCGGAGGAACTCGTCTTCCGGGTCAACTACCTGGGCGGCGACATGCCGACCTTCGCGCTCAACTTCTCCCGGCCCGGCGCGCAGGTCGTCGCGCAGTACTACACGTTCCTGCGGCTGGGCCGCGAGGGCTACCGGGCCGTGCAGCGGACGACCCGGGACGTGGCGCTGGGGCTCTCCGGACGTATCGAGGCACTGGGCGACTTCCAACTCCTCACCCGAGGCGACGAGTTGCCGGTCTTCGCCTTCACGACGAAGCCCGACGTGACCGCGTACGACGTCTTCGACGTGTCCCGGCGGATGCGCGAGCGGGGCTGGCTGGTGCCCGCGTACACCTTCCCGGCGAACCGCGAGGACCTGTCCGTGCTGCGGGTGGTGTGCCGCAACGGCTTCTCGGAGGACCTCGCCGAGCTGTTCGTGGAGGACCTCGGGCGGCTGCTGCCGGAACTGCGCCGGCAGCCGCATCCGTTGACGCGCGACAAGAGCGCGGCGACCGGCTTCCACCACTGAACCGCCGCTCCGGCCGGCCCTGGTCAGTCTCCGTCGCCCAGTACGAAACTGTGCCAGCGGATGCCGTCGGCGGATATTCGGTAGCTCCCGACGCCGAAGCTGTCGCCCGCCAGGTAGCCGAGCGGTGTCACGGTCGCCGAGCCTCCCAGGCCCTGTGAGCCCCTGGCCGCCTCGAAGGAACGGCCGCCGTCGGTGCTGCGCCAGACGCCGTCCTCGCCGTGGATGGTGAGGCTGCCGTCTGCGGCGGCGACCGGATCGCCGAGAGTGGAGCGCGGGTCCACGCCCTTGCGGTACCTCCGGACCCGCTCCCAGGTGTGGCCTCCGTCGGTGCTGCGGTGCAGTGCGCGCAGGCCGTTCTTCACGCCCTCCTCGGCAGGCAACGGGCCTGACTGAACCGCGTACAGGACGTCTCCGGACGCGACCACCTGGATTCCCCAGCCCTGCTTGTCGGAGCTGGTGAGCGGGGCCGTACGCCAGGTGCGCCCGCGGTCCTCGCTGACGGCGAGTGCCGGGAGGCCGGAGCTCGGGTCCGTGCCTGAGGCGAAGAGCAGTCCGTCTGCGGTCTCCCCTGCCGGACCCAGCCGACCCGCCAGCGGGGGCTGGTTGGCCAGGACTTCGAAGCGGCCCGTGTCCGGGAGGATCACAAGCAGCCGGGACGCCTCGCAGTTGTTCCCCTCCTCGTCCAGCCGGGAGCAGTCCTGGACCAGGGCGCCTCCTTCGGGTACCTCGGGAGTCGTGCCCGAGGGAGCGACGGAGCCTCGCCGCCAGGTGCGTCCGCCGTCGTCCGTGAACCAGGTCCGGTCGGGCGGTGGCAACCACCCCTCGGTGATCAGCACACGGCCGGGGCCCAGCACCACGAGCCCAGCCGTGATGCCGAAGCCCCCGGTCACGTCCGGCAGCGGGGAGCGCCCGAGGCGCCAGGAGTCGGCGCCCTTGTCGAGCACGGCAACGTGCTGCCGGCAAGGCGCTTCCCCGCACTCCGCGAGCAGCGCGAAGCCGGTGGCGTCCGCTGCGAAGCCGACGGCGTGCGGAACGCCGGGCAGGTCCGGTGAGGAGGGGATGGGTGGTGGCGCGGACCCCGGCCGGGCGGGGGCGCTGCTGCCCGCGACCTCGCCAGCGCCTCTGTCCGCACCCGCGCCCGCGCTCTCGCCCCTTTCCGCGCCCGCGCCCGCGTCGACGCATCCGGCCAACATCGCCAGTACGCCGAGCACGGCAGCCACCACCGTCCTGCCCCTGCCCCATCCCCACTTCATGCCAGTCCCCCGATCCCGCGATGCGCCGTCATTTCTGGTACACCGCTCGCCGCGCTCGGGTTCCCATTTCCTCGCGACGACTTTTCGGGCGCAGGGTCGAGGGCGCCCTACGTCTACTTGCTCAGCGCCCCGAACCTCCGTACCGCCAGCGGAAGGAACACCGCCAGCAGCGCCAGCGGCCAGGCCACCGCCGCCCAGACGTGCCCCGGCTCCCCGCCCGGCCCGCCGAACAGGTCCCGTACCGCCGTCGCCGTCTGGGACATCGGGTTCCACTCGACCGCCGTGCCCAGCCAGCCGGGCATGGAGTCCGGGGTCGCGAACGCGTTGGACAGGAAGCCGACCGGCCAGACCAGGATCTGCACGGCCTGGACCATCTCCGGCTTCCCGGCCACCATCGCGAGGTGGATGCCGATCCACAGCATGGCGAACCGGAAGAGCAGCAGCAGTCCGACAGCTCCCAGGAACGCCGCGAACGTGCCGTGCGCGCGCCAGCCGATCGCGTAGCCGACGCCGATCATCACGACCAGGGCCACGGCCGACTGGAGCATGTCGGCGGCCGAACGGCCCACCAGCACGGCCCCGTTGGTCATCGGCATCGAGCGGAAGCGGTCGATCACCCCCTTGTTGAGGTCCTGGGTGACGGCCAGCATCGTGCCCTCCAGGCCGAAGGCCATGGTCAGCGCGAGCATGCCGGGCACCAGGAAGTCCACGTAGTCGCCCTGGACGCCCCGGCCGCCGCCGATGAGATAGCCGAACATCAGCAGCAGCATCACGGGGAAGACCAGGCCGACGAGCACCTGGACGGGTTGCCGTGCCCAGTGGGCGAGTTCGCGGCGGGTCATGGTCCAGCAGTCGGTCAGGACGTACGCCCCCGAAGCCCGCGAAGCCCCGGGGCGGATCGCCTCGTACGTACTCATACGGTCTCCTCCGTGCGGTCCGTGCCGTCCAGGCGGTCCATGCGGTCCGTAGGGGGCTCGGCTCCCGTCAGGTCCAGGAACACCTCGTCCAGCGTCGGCCGCCGCAGCGCGATGTCCTCGGCCTCTATGCCGGCCTCCTCCAGGGCCCGTACGGCCCCGGCGAGTGCGGCCATGCGGTCGGTGACCGGGGCGCTGAGGAGGCGGCGGTCGGTGTCGACGGAGACGCCGTCGGCAGGGAACGGCAAAAGGGCGACGGCAGCGCCCAGTTGGCCGCCGTCGCGGAGGACCACGTCGATCCGGTCACCGCCGGTGCGAGCCTTCAGCTCGTCGGCCGTGCCGTCCGCGATGACCCTTCCGTGGTCGACGACGGAGATGCGATGGGCGAGTTGGTCGGCCTCTTCCAGGTACTGCGTGGTGAGCAGGACCGTGGTACCGCCGCCGACCAGCGAGCGGACGGCGGCCCACACCTCCGCCCGGCCGCGCGGGTCGAGCCCGGTCGTCGGTTCGTCGAGAAACAGCACCTCCGGCTCGGTGATGAGGGACGCGGCGAGGTCCAGGCGGCGCCGCATGCCGCCGCTGTACTGCTTGACGGCCTTGCGGCCCGTGTCGGCCAGGCCGAAGCGCTCCAGGAGCTCATCGGCCCGCACGCGCGCGTGGCGGGCGCCCAGGTGGTGGAGCCGGCCGAACATCTCCAGGTTCTGGTGTCCGCCGAGTTCCTCGTCGAGCGCGGCGTGCTGGCCGAGCAGGCCGATGCGGTGCCGGACCCGGCCGGCCTCGCGCACCACGTCGTACCCGGCGACCTCCACCCGGCCCTCGTCGGGCCGCAGCAGGGTGGTCAGCACGCGCACCATGGTGGTCTTGCCGGCTCCGTTCGGACCGAGCAGTCCGTGTACGGTGCCGCGCCGGACCGCCAGGTCAAGGCCGTCCAGGGCCGCCTTGTCGCCGTACCGCTTCCGTACACCTTCAGCGACGATCGCGTCGGTCATCCAATCCCCTTCGCCAAGTAGTCAAACTTGACTACACCTCGAAAGTAATCCCCGGAAGAACCATTCGTCAAACTTGATTAGCCGTGAGGCTTGGCTAGGCGTGCGACTTGGTCAACCGTGAGACCTGACTAACCGCGGTCCCCGGGATGTGGCGTCCCCGTCGCGTACGGGTTCTCCTCGCCCTCGGTCAGGACGCCGACGAACGGCTCGCCCTCGCCCGCGAAGGCGTACGCCCCGCGCTCGATCCGTGCGATCAGGCCGCGTGTCCACTCGGCGTCGGAGTCGGCGGTGTGGACCCAGAGGTTCATGATCTCGCCGATGTGGCCGAGCTGTTCAGGGCCGTCCTCGGGCACATAGTGCTCGGTGACGGCCCCCCGCCAGTCCTCGATCTTCCGGATCCGCTCCTCCAGGAGGGCCACCGCCTCGGCCCTCGGCAGGTCGACGATGAAGCCGATGCCCGCCGACTGGACGTCCATCTTCTGGTCGTACGACGTCAGGGACTCACGCAGGAGCGACAGGAACTCCTCGGTGCCCTTGTCCGTGATCTCGTACTCGGTGCGCGGCGGGCCACCCGCCGTGGAGGGCGCGATCTCGTGCGCGTGCAGCAGGCCCTGCTTCGCCATCTGCTTGAGCGCGTGGTAGATCGAGCCGGGCTTGGCGTTGGACCACTCGTGCGCGCCCCAGTACTCCAGGTCGTTGCGCACCTGGTAGCCGTGGGCCCGCCCGTGCTGGCGGACGGCGCCGAGCACCAGGAGACGGATCGCTGACATGCGGTCCACATTAGGACCCGCCGCCCTGCTCCCCGGAGGTGCCCTGCTCCTTGGCGACCAGTTCGAAGGCGGTCGCGCCGTCCAGGGACTCGCGGATGATGTCGGCGTGGCCGGCGTGCCGGGCGGTCTCCTCCACGAGGTGGAGCAGGAGCCAGCGCATGGAGACGTCGCCCTTGGGGAACCAGGGCGCCTCGGGCAGCGGGAAGGTGTCGTCCAGGGATCCGACGGAGCGGATGAACTCCTCGGTCTCGTGGACCACGCCGTCCCAGAAAGCGAGGGTCTCGGCCAGCGTTTCACCCTCGACGAGCCGGAAGCTGTCGCCCCAGGTCTCCTGGGTACGCGCCCGCTCGTTGGGCTTCTGCTGGGCCATCCGCAGCCAGTTCAGCTCGCACTCGGCGACGTGCTTGACGAGCCCGGACAGCGACAGCTCGCTGGCGCTGGGCGTGCGCGCCGCCTCCTCGTCGCTCAGTCCGAGCACCGCGCGCCGCAGGCCGCCGCGCTGGGCCTCGACGAAGGCCAGGAGGGCCCCGCGCTCGTCTCCGTGTGCCTCTGCGGGAACGTGAGTGACCATGACCGGCCGCCTTTCATCGGGTCTTCTTGCCCGGCACCTTCTGCCTGACACCGATGAAGCTACGGGCCCTTTAGGACAGCTTCTGTCCGCAAGGGCCCGTCGAAAACCAGAAAGCCAGAAAACCAGAAAGCCAGAAGGCTCAGAACGGGAAGTAGCTCCGCCCGTGCTGCACCGAGATCCACTTCTGTGTGGTGAACGCGTCGACCACGGAGTCGCCGTTCAGGCGGCCGATGCCCGAGTTCTTCTCGCCGCCGAAGGCGACGATCGGCTCGTCGTGGACGGTGCCGTCGTTGACGTGGAACATGCCCGTGTCGATCTGCTTGGCGAAGGCGACTCCGCGCTCGACGTCGGCGGTGTGGACGGCGCCACTGAGCCCGTACGGCGTGTCGTTGGCGATACGGACCGCCTCCTCCTCGCCGTCGAAGGGCACGAGGATGGCGATCGGGCCGAAGATCTCCTGCTGGAAGAGGGCCGACTCGGCGGGCAGGCCGGTCAGGACGCTCGGCGAGACGAGGTTGTCGGTCGCGGTGCCGTGCACAAGCGCGGTGGCGCCCTCGGCGATCGCCTGGTCGACCACGCTCGTGAGCGCGTCCGCCTGCGAGGAGTTGATGACCGGGCCGATGACCGTCGTCGGGTCGCTCGGGTCGCCGACCTTCAGCGTCTTCACCTTGGCGACGAACTTCTCGGTGAACTCGGCCTCGATCGAGCGGTCCACCAGGATGCGGTTGGCGGCCATGCAGACCTGACCCTGGTGGACGTAGCGGCTGAAGACCGCCGCGTCGACCGCGTAGTCGATGTCCGCGTCCTCCAGGACCACCAGGGCGCTGTTGCCGCCGAGTTCGAGGATCGATCGCTTGAAGTTCGCGGCGCAGACGGTGGCCACGTGGCGGCCGACCTTGTCGGAACCGGTGAAGGAGATGACCTTCGGGACCGGGTGCTCGATGAAGGCGTCGCCGATCTCGGCGATGTCGGTGATCACGACGTTCAACAGGCCGCCGGGCAGGCCCGCTTCCTCGAAGACCTTGGCGACCAGGGAACCGCCGGCGATCGGGGTGTTCTGGTGCGGCTTGAGGACGACGGCGTTGCCGAGGGCGAGCGCCGGGGCGACGGACTTGATCGACAGCAGGAAGGGGAAGTTGAAGGGGCTGATGACACCGATGACGCCGACGGGAACCTTGTAGACACGGTTCTCCTTGCCGTCGACCGGCGACGGGATGATCTTGCCCTCGGGGCGCAGCGCCCACTGGACCGACTCGCGCAGGAACTCCTTGGCGAGGTGGAGTTCGAAGCCCGCCTTGGTGTGGGTACCGCCGAGTTCGGCGATGATCACCTCGACGATCTCCGCCTCGCGCTCCTCGATGATCCGCAGGGCGCGCTCGAAGACGGTACGGCGCGCGTACGGATTGGTGGCGGCCCATGCCTTCTGGGCGCGCTCGGCTGCGCGGTAGGCGTCGTCGACCTCGTCGACCGTGGCTATCGTGATCGACGCCAGCTTCTCGCCGTCGTACGGGTTGAAGTCGATGATGTCCCAGGAACCGGTGCCTGGACGCCACTCGCCGTCGATGTACTGCTGGGCCAGGTCGGTGAAGTAGGACGACATGTGCTCCCTCAATCCCTCAATCCCTGCGCTGCCGAAGCAGACATCCGATCAACGACTGATCGGACGTCATCGTACTTGTGTCTCAAGGGAGTTGGGGAACACCTCGGGAGATCCTGTGAAGAGTCCCAGGAAATCCTGGAAAGTTCCCACGGGGTTCTCAGGAGAGCTGGAGCAGACCCCTGAGCAGGTCACGGCTCTCCGACGGGCCCGGACTGTCCTGCTGCAGCTGCTTCAACGCGCTCTCGTACTGCGTGACGTCCTCGCGCTTGTCCAGGTAGAGCGCGCTGGTGAGCTGCTCCAGATAGACGACGTCGGACAGGTCGGACTCGGGGAAGCTGAGGATGGTGAAGGAGCCGCTCTCTCCCGAGTGGCCGCCGAAGCTGAACGGCATGATCTGAAGTCGCACGTTCGGACGCTCCGACACCTCGATCAGATGCTGGAGTTGTCCGCGCATCACCTCGCGGTCGCCGTACGGGCGGCGCAGTGCGGCCTCGTCGAGGACGATGTGGAACTCGGGGGAACTCTCGGCGACGAGGTACTTCTGGCGCTCCAGGCGCAGCGCCACGCGCCGGTCGATGTCGGCGGCGCTCGCGCCCTTCATACCGCGCGTGACGACCGCGTGCGCGTACGCCTCGGTCTGCAACAGGCCGTGTACGAACTGCACTTCGTACACCCGGATCAGATGAGCCGCGCCCTCAAGGCCGACGTAGGTCGGGAACCAGCTGGGCAGGACGTCCGAGTAACTGTGCCACCAGCCCGCGACGTTGGCTTCCTTAGCGAGGGACACCAGGGACGTGCGCTCGGCCTCGTCCATGATGCCGTAGAGCGTCAGCAGGTCCTCGACGTCACGCGTCTTGAAGCTCACCCGTCCCAACTCCATGCGGCTGATCTTCGATTCGGAGGCGCGGATCGAGTAACCGGCCGCTTCACGGGTGATTCCACGCGCCTCTCGCAGGCGCCTGAGATGTGATCCGAGCAGCATGCGCCGCACCACCGAGCCGCTCGACTCACCAGCGCTCACGTTCGTCCGCCTCCCCAACCGTCTTCAGGGGCCGCAGTCTGCCACTAAAACACTTCGAGCTGTACTCGTTCGGTTACAGAAATGGAAAGGATTCAAAGGACTGCCACAGGAACAGACCACTTGAGGGACAACAAGAGTGAAGAAGGTGACAGAAGAAATGAGCAAGAACCGGTAGAGGAAGGTCCAATTCGGGCGCGTGCACGTGCATCTGCCCTTGCATCTGCTCTGCGCATTCGGAACCATGGTCCTCGCGCCACCGCTGCATCGCATCGACCGCGAACACCCGGGAGTGCCTCGCATGGGGACGAATGGATCGACCATGCTCGAGCCCTTACGGCAGGGACTTCCGCCGCTCGATCCTGCGGCCGTGTCCAACGCCGCTTCCTGCGCCTTGCCCGCCCGCTACGAAGCGGTGCGCGAGGCGCGGCAGTTCACCCGCAGAACGCTCGACCAGTGGGAGGTCGGCGACCGCTTCGACGATGCCTGTCTGGTGGTCTCCGAGCTCGTCACCAACGCGCTGCGGCACGCACTGCCCTCGGACACGCCCCGCCCGGAGGACCAAGGGCCGCCCGTGCGGCTGCACTTGATGCGGTGGACCGAGCGTCTGGTGTGCGCGGTGCGCGACCCCAGTCACGACAGCCCGGTCGCGGGCGACTCGGAGGACTTCTCGGCGGAGTCGGGCCGCGGCCTCTTCCTCGTCGACTCGTTCTCCGACAGCTGGGGCTGGCACCCGCTCGCGGGCACCCTCAGCGGCAAGGTCGTGTGGGCACTTTTCCGGCTGCCGTCGGCTCCGCCCGCGACCCCCTGCGACTGAAGAACCGCGGCGCCTTCCGGCGCCGCGGTTCTACGCGCGTTACTCACTGAGCTGCGGCGATCACATTCGGTTGCGTAGTCAGGCGCCCGCCACCAAGTGGTCGAACTCGCCGTCCTTGATGCCCAGGAGCATGGCTTCGATCTCGGCGCGCGTGTAGACGAGCGCGGGCCCGGTGGGGAACCGCGAGTTCCGCACGGCTACGTCGCCGCCCGGCAGTCGCGCGAACTCCACGCAGGAACCCTGCGAGTTGCTGTGCCGGCTCTTCTGCCAGGCCACTCCGTTCAGCTCGGTCGCAGCCATGCCGTTGTACACGTCATCCACGAAATCCACGTCGTACACGTCGTGGTCCACAGGTCGCTCCCCGGTCGTGCAGTGGCTGATGTGGCCATTGATGCAGTGGTCAACTGACCCGGATCATAGCTCTGTTCATGTGCAGATGCATGGGCAGATGCACGTGCACGCGGGGTGGTCCTGTGGTTACAGCTTTTACCGGCCCTTTGACTACAGGCGGTTGTGCAGGCGACTACAGCTGGTCCCTAGCGCATTCCCAGAAGATCGCATCACACACGATCTCTCCCCCCGTGCCCTCTAAGAAGAGACGCACGCGAGGGCCGCTGTGTTCCAACCTCCTTGAAACCTCGACAAATAGGTACCGGATAAAGCTGGGGGTTCCCTACGTGTGACGCACAGGGAACCCCCAGCAGCATGTGCCACCAGCAGGTCGGAGCGCTGGTCAGCGGCTGGAGTACGGCAGCAGTGCCATCTCCCGGGCGTTCTTGATCGCGCGGGTCAGCATCCGCTGCTGCTGCGCCGTCACGCGCGTGACGCGGCGGCTGCGGATCTTGCCGCGGTCAGAGATGAACCGGCGCAGCAGGTCCGTGTCCTTGTAGTCGATGTACGTGATCTTGTCGCGGTCCAGCGGATTGGGGCGGGACTTCGCGGGCTTGCGCTCGGACTTGCGCTCGGAACTGCGCTCGGGCTTGCGGGCCATGGGGTCAGACCTCCAGGAGGGTGTCGAAGGCGGGCGGGAGCCGCTTCCAGGCGGTGCGCCCGGCGGCGTACTCGGCGTCGGTCAACAGGCAGGACTCCAGGAGCAGTTCGAGTCCGTCGCGGTCCAGACCCGGGGACGTGAAGACCAGGTGCTGGCAGCAGTCGCCGTGCTCCGGGTGCCAGTCGAGGGCGGCGGCGGCACGGCGCACCGGCGGGACCATGTCCCACGCCGCGTCCGGCAGCGAAGCGAGCCAGGGGCCCGCGCTCTCCACACAGAGCGCGCCCCCGGCAGCGTCCCAGTGCAGCAGCGTGTCGGGCCGGTCCGCGAGCCAGAACCGGCCCCTGCTGCGCGCGGCCGCGCAGGTCAGATCCTCAAGTGCCTCGTACAGCCGCTCCGGGTGGAACGGACGCCGACGGTGCCATACGAGGGTGGCGACCCCGCATTCGTCGGCCTCGGCCGGGAGCCGTGCGCAGGCGGGGTGCTGGGCGGCGGCGGCCGCGTCGACGTCGAAACCGGCGAGGGCGGCTTCGGCGAGCGGGGAGCGGGGAGTTGGCATCGAAGTCGGGGTCGGAGTCGACATCGGTATCGGCGTCGGCGTCGGCATCGGTGAGGCGAAGTCCCCCTCCCCGATCGGGACTTGCCGGGCCGTCGGGTGCAACTGGGCCAGCAGCGCGCGGTCCTCGTCGTCCGCCTCCTCGGAGGGGGCGATGGCGAGGACGGGCGCGTACTCCAGCTGGCGGGCGAAGGTGTCGGCGACCGTGCGCTGGTCGGTGGCGGCCGCGGCGAGGCCGCCGTCGGCGAGGTCGTCGCCGTTGCCGAGATAGGGCAGGAGCAGGGCCGGGTCGACGGCTGTGATCACGCCGGTCAGCGTGAGACCGGCGGCCGCCACAACCTCGGCCATGGCCTTCGGCTCGACCGAGTCCCACAGCTCGACGATCGCGAGCGTCGTGAGCCCCGCGGCAGCACTGTCGGCGAGTCGCTCCAGCTCCGGCACCAGGTCCTCGCGCAGGGCGCAGCACGCGCAGTCGTTGACGAGGGGTGCCTCGCCGACGGACAGCACGCCGGTGGCGTCGCGGATCGTACGGACGACCGTGCCCGCCGCGGCCGTCGCCAGGTCGTGGTGGAGCGCGACACTTCCCGGTACGTCCGTCAGCAGCCACTCGACGGCCGCCCTGCGGGCATCGGCGTGCAGCCCGCCGACGATCGCGACGGACAGCCCCCCGCCTCCCATCAGCGGCCCCCGCGCTTGCCGAACCGTCGCTCGAAGCGCTCCACACGGCCCGCTGTGTCCAGCACGCGCGCGTTGCCCGTATAGAAGGGGTGGCTCACGTTCGAGATCTCGACGTCGAACACCGGGTACGTGTTGCCGTCCTCCCACTCGATCGTCTTGCCGCCCGCCGTGGCGGCGAGCGTGGAACGGGTGAGGAAGGCGTGGTTCGCGGCGCGGTCGCGGAAGACGACCGGGCCGTACGACGGGTGGATTCCTTCGCGCATGACGGTCAGCGCTCCTCTCGGAAGTCGACGTGCCGGCGGACGACCGGGTCGAACTTGCGCAGGACCATCCGGTCCGGGTCGTTCCGGCGGTTCTTGCGGGTGACGTACGTGTAGCCGGTCCCGGCCGTCGACCGGAGTTTGACGACCGGACGGAGTTCGTTGCGTGCCATGCTGATACCTTACTGAAAATGACTCCCATTACCAACCAATGGTCCAGAGAGGTGCGTCACCCTTGTCCGCCCACTGCATGCTGACCGGCGCCCAGCCGGGTTTCGGCAATCAGATCTCCCACTCCCACCGGCGCACCGCACGCCGTTTCGACCCCAACATCCAGCGCAAGCGCTACTGGCTGCCGAGCGAGGGCCGGCACGTACGGCTGCGGCTGAGCGCACGCGGGATCAAGACGGTCGACACGATCGGCGTCGAGGCGGCGGTGGCGAGGATTCGCGCCCGAGGGGTGAAGGTCTGATGGCGAAGAAGAGCAAGATCGCGAAGAACGACGAGCGCCGGCAGATCGTCGCGCGGTACGCCGCCCGGCGGGCCGAGCTGAAGGAGGTCATCCGGCGGCCGTCGTCGAGCGAGGCCGAACGGCTCGCCGCCCAGGAGGAGTTGCGCAGGCAGCCGCGCGACGCCAGCGCCACCCGCGTACGCAACCGGGACAGTGTGGACGGCCGGCCTCGCGGCTATCTCCGTACCTTCGGCCTCTCCCGGGTGAATCTGCGTGAGCAGGCGCATGCTGGATTCCTTCCCGGGGTTCGCAAGTCCTCCTGGTAACTTGCTGCGGTCGTTCCGGCGACCCCGGCATCTTCTCCACCCTTGGGGGCTTCAGTGACTTCGGCGACCTTCCCGCGACGTCGGGTGCGTATCGCGGCGGCGGCCGCGGTCGCGGGCCTGACGGCCGCGCTCGTACTGACCGGTTGCAGCGGGGGCGACGACGGCTCCGCTGACGACTCCGCGAGCCCAAGCGCGTCCGCGAGCGGATCGGGCGACACCGGAGGTGGCTCAGGATCCGCCTCCCCCTCCGGCGGCAAGCTGGAGGGCAGTTGGCTGGCCACGACGGACGGCAAGGCCGTGGCGCTGGTGATCACCGGCACGCAGGCGGGGCTCTTCGAGACCGGCGGCACGGTGTGCAGCGGCAGCGCGGGCGAGGAGTCGGGCATGCAGATGATCCGTCTCACCTGCACGAACGGCAACAAGGACCGCGCGGTCGGGATGGTCGACTCCGTGAGCGGTACGACCATGAAGGTCACCTGGGAGGGCGACCTCGGCGAGGAGTCGTACACGAAGTCCGAGGGCGGGCAGCTGCCCACGGGGTTGCCCACGGCGAGCCTGGGCTGACCCTGCGGTGGATCATGGGCGGGCCGCGGAATCCTTCGGGTTCCGCGGCCCGTCCGCGTTCTCGGACCCGTCGACCGTCATGGGAGGTTCGGCGGTGTCGAGGACTGCGGAGAGTTCGGTGAGGGCGTTCAGGAGAAGACCGGCACTCTGACGGACCGCCGCTTCGGGCCCACCCTCGGGAACGCCCGCGCCGTCCCAGGCCTCCAGGGCCTCGTGTACGGCGTCCCAGCGCGGGATGCGGCTCTCGCGGACGGCCTCGGCGCCCTGTTCGGTGGCCGTGCGCAGCGCCTCTGCGAAGCGGGCGGCGGCCGGGACGGGGGCCGCGTCACGGTCCGGGAGGTGCGCCTCCATGAGCATGGCGACGCGGCCCATCTTGTCGAGGGCATCCTCGGCGTCGACGGCCGCGGTCCGGGACAGGCCCCTGTGACGTACGGGCTCATCCTGGGCGCGGGCCACTGCGGTGTAGCGGCGCGGGCGGCTAGGTGGGCTTCGCGGACGGTGGGGGTGCTGGTGGGGTCGGGGGTGGGGGCGCCGCTGGGGCCGGCCGTGGTGGCGCCGGTGGGATCGGCGATCGGATCGCCACCCGAAGCCAGCTCATCCCGTCAGCGTATGTAGGTTTCGGGGCGTTCGCGGTCCAGGCGGAAGATCCGGGAGGAAGGCCCCGGAGGGAGGTCCGGGTGCAAGGTCCGGGTGCAAGGTCCGCGTGCGAGGTCCATGTGCGAGGTCCGGGAGATGAGACGGCCGGGGGTGGTGGAGCGGGAGCGCCGCGGTGTGCGTGATGATCCTCGGAGCACCGTCACGATCTCAGGGGAACCAAAACATGCGCGCCATACCGATCGCCGTCACCGCCCTCGTCGCGGCCCTCACTCTGACCGCCTGCGGGGATGGCGGCAATGACGACGGCGGTGGTGATGGCAGTGATGGCGGTACGAAGGCCACGGCCTCCGCCGCTTCCGACGCTTCCTCCGCCTGCAAGGTCGGCCAGGTCGGCATGGAGGTCGACCCCGCCAGTGCCGCCCCGGCCGCCGGAGACACCGGCATCGTCCCCGTCACGATCACCAACAGCGGTGCCGAGTGCACGCTGGAGGGCTTCCCCGGCATCGACCTGAACGCCGGCGAGGCCTCCGCGACCGTGGCCGGGGACGAAGCCGCGCAGCCGGAGAAGCTGACGCTGGCGAAGGACGACACCGTGACCTTCACCATCACCTATGTACGGGGCGAGGCGGCCGACGCCAACAGTCTCGACGCGAAGACGGTGAAGGTCAGCCTGCCCGGCGCCACCGCCACCCAGGACTTCCCGTGGTCGTACGGCCCTGTCGCCGGGAAGGCGGGCAAGACCGGGGCGGACGACCCGGACGCCTCCGTGAGCCCGTTCCAGCACGCGGGCGACTGAGCCCGCAGGTCACGGACCTGCACGCGGGCGGCTGAGCCTCCAGATCACGGACCTGCACGCGGGCGACTGAGCCCCCGGTCAGGAAATGGTGAGCTGGTCAGGGAATGGGGCGCCGTCCCCTGACCTGCGCCCGGTCCGCCGCCGCGGCACCTTCCTGCCAGCCGGCCGCGTCGGTCACCCCGCGCAGCCGGGTGGTCACCGTCTCCGGGAACATCCGCTCCATGTGGTCCGTGACCGCCACATCGCGGGCCACCAGGACCGGCAGCAACTCGCCCTCCGCGGAAGCCACTTGGCTCTCCGCGGCGGACGCGAGCCGGTCGCCGATCCGGTGCGCGTACGCGGCCAGGAACGACTGCCGGAAGGTCTTCGTACGCTTCCGTCCCCCGGCCCGCTGCGCCGCCTCCGCCTTCGTCATCGCGGCAGTGGCCTGCACCAGCAGCGAGGTGTAGAGGAGTTCGACCGACTCCAGATCGGGTTCGAAGCCGACGACGGTCGAGAAGCCGAGGTGGTCGTTCCACACGGCGCGGCAGCGGTTCGCCCCGGCCACCGCGCCCAGGAGCACCGCCTTGGCCGTCTCGTACGGCGGCTCGACCCCGATCCGGCAGGCTCCGGGCGCGTTCTTGGCATGCGTACGGGACGCCAGCAGCGCCTCGTCGATACTGTGCCGCGCCATCAACTCCTGCGCCTTGGCGCTCAACGCCTCCGCCTCCTCCGGGAACCCGGTCGCCTCGGCCTTCGCCAGCAGGGCGCGGATACGGGTGAGCATGCGGGAGTCCTGCGGAGCGGCGGCGGTCCCCTCCGGGACGACCAGCGGCTCGATGGAGGGGAGGCGGAGGAGGAGTCGGTACAGCTCCAGGGCCGCCGTGGCGTAGGAGAAGCGGTCGGTGCGGGGCGGCTGTGCGTCCAGGTCTTCGAGCTGGGCCGCCCAGCGGGGGCCATGGGGCTCGTCGTTCTCGCTCACGATCAGCGCGGACACCAGTTGTACGTGTACGTCCTCCAGCTCGCGGCGCACGAACCGTACGAGATCGGCGGGCTGCCAGCCGCGCCGCCACGCCCTGGCGACGAACTCCTCGCCACGCCTGGCGAGTTCGGCGTCGGACGCGGGGTCGGCGGCGAGCATCGAGGCGCCGGTGTCGAGGGCCGAGTCGGAGTCCGAATAGAGGGCGGCCTCGAAGGCGCGCTCCACGGTGGCGGGCGTACTGCTCATCCCTCGATCGTGCCACGGGCCGGGCAGGGGTAGGGACCGGGCAGGAGCGCAGGGGTACGGCTGGCCCTACCCGCGGAACACCCCCTGGTGGTCGTGTCCCGGCGGCCTCCGGACGGTTCGCTGGAGGGCATGGACACCACAGCCGTACGTATCCGATCCCTGCGCCGTGACTATGGCGCCGTCAGCGCCCTGGACGGGGTCGACCTCGACTTCGGCGCCGGGACCTTCACGGCCGTGATGGGCCCGTCGGGGTCGGGGAAGTCGACCTTGCTGCAGTGCGCGGCCGGGCTGGACCGGCCGAGTTCCGGGACCGTGGCCGTCGACGGGGTGGAGCTCGCCGGGCTGAGCGAGCGGCGGCGGACGCTGTTGCGGCGGGAGCGGATCGGGTTCGTGTTCCAGTCCTTCAACCTGCTGCCGTCGCTGACGGCCGCCCAGAACGTGGCGCTGCCGTTGCGGCTGGCCGGGCGGCGCCCCGCGCGCGGGGCGGTGCGCGAGGCGCTGGCCCGGGTGAGCCTCGCGGACCGCGCCGGACACCGCCCCTCGCAGCTGTCCGGCGGGCAGCAGCAGCGGGTGGCGCTCGCCCGCGCGCTGATCACCGGCCCGTCCGTGCTCTTCGCCGACGAGCCGACGGGCGCGCTGGACACTGGGACGAGCCATGAAGTGCTGTCGCTGCTCAGGGAGTTGGTGAACCGCGAAGGCCGGACGACGGTCATGGTCACGCACGACCCGGTGGCCGCCTCGTACGCGGACCGGGTGGTGTTCCTGGTCGACGGGCGGGTGAGCGGGGAACTGGAGGCCCCATCGGCGGAGGAGATCGCCGCGCACATGACCGGACTGGACGGACTGGAGCGTGTGAAGTGCTGACCTTGTCCTCCTTGCGTATCCGCTGGGCCTCCCTCCTCGGCTCCTTCGTCGCCGTCGCGCTCGGGGTCGCCGTGATGACGGCGATGGGGCTGGGTCTCGCCGCTTCCCTCGACGCGCCCGCCCGTGAGCCGGAGCGGTTCGCGTCCTCGCCGGTGGTGGTGATGGGCCAGGACACGCTGACGGTGGAGGTGCGGCGCGGGCCGGGCACCGCGCTCGTGTCGAAGAAGCTGGCGCATCCACACCCTGTGGACAGTGAACTGATCGACGAACTGAGGGAATTGGGGCATGTACAGGTGGAGGGCGCGGCGCGGGACGCGGTCGGTGTCGATGCTCCCGCCGCGGCCGTACGAGAGCTCGTCCGGGACCGCGCCCGCGTCCTGACCGGCGAGGACCGCCACCAGGCCGACCCCGCCGCCGCGCGTGACGCCGAAGCACTGGTCGGGGTCAACTCCCTGCTGGGCACCGCGGCCGGGGTCGCCGCCTTCGTGTCGGTGTTCGTGACGGCGTCGACGTTCGCGTTCGTAGTGGCCCTGCGGAGGCGGGAGTTCGGGCTGCTGCGGCTGGCCGGGGCGCTGCCCGGGCAGGTGCGGCGGCTTCTGCTCGGGGAGGCGCTCGCGGTGGGGCTCGTGGCATCGGCGGTCGGATGTGTGCTGGGGTCCTGGGCGGCGCCGTGGCTGGTGCGGGCGCTGGTGGAGGGCGGGGTGGCGCCTGCGTGGTTCGCGCTCCGAGGACCCGTGAACTGGCCCTACCAAGTCGCTTACTGCGCCGGAGTATTGGTCGCCGTCACCGGAGCGTGGGCGGCTTCGCGGCGGGCGGCACGTATCGGCCCGGTCGAGGCGTTGCGCGAGGCATCCGTGGACACGGGCGTGATGCCGTGGTCCCGGCGGGCGATCGGATTCACCCTGCTCGTGGCCGGACTCGGGCTGCTGGCCTGGACGTTGGGATCGGATCCGGCCGCGCTACTGAAGCGGAAGACGTACGTGACCCAGCCGATGGTCCTGATCACGGCGGTGGCGGCGCTGGCACCGGTCCTGGTGCGTCCGGTCGTACGACTGGTGCGGCTGGACCGACTGCCCGGGGCCTGCGGCCTGCTGATCCACGAGAACGCGTCCACGTCCGTACGGCGAACTGCCGCCGTGGCGGCCCCCGTTCTGGTGACGGTCGCGCTGGCGGGCTCGCTGCTGGGGTCGGCGGCGACGGTGACGGGAGCGAAGGCGGCGGAGGCGCGGGAGCAGACTCGGGGGCAATTCGTCGTGACCGGGGAGGGGTTGGACGTGGTGCGCGTGCCGGGGGCGACCGTGTCCGGGTCGGCCTCCACCGCGGTCTTCGTACGGGAGGAAGGAACCGCTCTCGTACGGTCCGACGCGCGGGCGGTGAGCGACGTGGCGGCGTTCGCGTCGCTGGCCCGGCTTCCGGTGGTGGCGGGCGACGTACGCGATCTCGACGACCGCTCGATCGTCGTGAACGAGGAGTGGGAGCGGCACGAGGTGGGTTCCTGGGTCCGGGTCTGGCTCGGCGACGGAACCCCCGCCCGACTGCGCATCGCCGCGGTGCTGGCGCGCGGGACGGGTGACAACGGGGCGTACGTGACCTCGGCGAACGCGCCGGGCGCCATGGTCGACCGGCTCGATGTGCGCGTGGCGCGCGGTGCGGACCCGGCGACGGTCGCGGCGGCGCTGCGGTCCACCGGCGGGACAGTGCGGTCCGCCTCGGCGTGGCTCACCGCCACCCATCCGCACACCGGCCCGCAGACCCGGCTGGGGCTACTGATCGTCCTCGGCATCGCCCTCACCTACGCCGTGATCTCACTCGCCGGGACCCTGCTCATGGCCACCTCCGCACGGCATGCGGAACTGCGATCACTGCGACTCGCGGGAGCCACTCGCGGACAGGTACTGCGCGTGGTCGCCGGCGAGGCCGCGCTCGGGGTCGGCGTGGGGGCCCTGCTCGGAACCGCTGTCGCCGCGGTGAACCTCGCGGGGCTGGCAGCGGCACTGGGGCGGTTGTCGGCGCCGGTGGGGGTGGAGGTGCCGTGGGGGGCGCTTGCCGGGAGTGTGGGGGTGTGTTTGGTGGTCGGGGTGGCGGCGTCGGTGGCGGGGGCCTCGGTGGCGGGGCGATCTTTCAACCCCGGCCGACGACGTGATCTCTGAGCCCGTCCAGAACCAGACATCTCTCAGCCCGTCCGGCACTGGAGACCTTTTAGCCCGTCCGGCGTTTGAGGACGAGGCCGTCCAGGCCGAAAGCGGGGGCCTGGGGGCGGCAGCCCCCAGAAACGGGACGGGAAGGGGCGGAGGGGGCGAAAAACCCTCCCCTCACCGACCCCCCTCACCGGGGTGTCAACCCAGGGTTGACACCCCTCGACTGCCAACCTACGGTTGACACATGACGACGAATCAACCCGGCACGGCATCCACATCCATCCGTCTCGACGACCTCATCGACGCCATCAAGAAGGTCCACACCGACGCCCTGGACCAACTCCAGGACGCGGTGATCGCCGCGGACCACCTCGGCGACGTCGCCGACCACCTGATCGGCCACTTCGTGGACCAGGCCCGACGCTCGGGCGCGTCCTGGACGGACATCGGCAAGAGCATGGGCGTCACCCGCCAGGCCGCCCAGAAACGCTTCGTCCCGAAGGCCGAGGCAGACCTCGACCCCAGCCAGGGCTTCAGCCGTTACACCCCCCGCGCCCGGAACGTGGTCATCACCGCGCAGAACGAGACGAAGTCCGCAGGCAACGCCGAGATCCTCCCCGCACACCTCATCCTCGGCCTCCTCGCCGAGGACGAGGGGGTCGGCGCGAAGGCGATCACCGCGCAGGGCGTGACCCTGGACGCCGTACGCGAGGCGGCAACGGCGACGCTCCCGCCGGCCGCCGGCGAGGTGCCGGCGCTCATCCCGTTCGCACCCCCGGCCAAGAAGGCCCTCGAACTCACCTTCCGCGAGGCCCTCCGCCTCGGCCACAACTACGTCGGTACCGAGCACATCCTCCTGGCCCTCCTTGAGTTCGAGAACGGCGAGGGAATCCTCAGCGGAGTCGGCGTGGACAAGGGCGCGGCCGAGGAATACATCGCGCACGTGATCGCGGAGATCGTGAACGCGCGAAAGGACACCACTGACTGAGGAGACCACCGGCTGAGGAGACCACCGACTGATCAGATCCGGAGTCGGAGCCCCGGGCGATGCCACGTGCGTCCTCATCGTCAGAGCCTCCTGATTGTCAGACCCTCCTGCGAGACTCGGAATCATGACCGACCGGTGGGCTCTCGCACCGGCCGAGGACGGCGGCGCCGAGGTCGCCCCCCTCGGCCCGGACGGGCTGCCCGCAGGCCCGGTGCGCAGGGAGCCGGATCTCGTCGACGCCGTGCGGACACGGCCGGACGTGACCCGGTGGGTCTGGCGGTCCACGGCCGACGTATATCCGCGACTGCTCGCCACGGGGGTGCGAGTGGAGCGGTGTTACGACATCGAGGCCGCCGAGATGCTGCTGCTGGGCCACGAGGGACGGCTCGGCGAACCCCGGTCGGCAGCCGCCGCGCTCGCGAGGCTGCGCGGCGGCCCCGTACCGCCGGACCCGCCCCAGCGCTCCGCCGAACCCGGCTCGCAGTCGTCCCTCTTCGAACCGCGCCCGGTCCACGTACCCCTGGCAGACCTCCTGGAGGTGTACGCGGATCAGCGCCGCCGCCACGAAGCGACCGCGCTCCCCGAGCGGATGCACCTGCTGACGACGGCCGAGTCGGCGGGGACGCTGGTGGCCGCCGAGATGAACGAATCGGGGCTGCCGTGGAGCGCGGACGTCCACAGGGAGATGCTGCACGAGCTGCTCGGCGAGCGGTATGCGGGCGGGGGCGAGCCCCGGCGCCTGGCCGAGCTCGCGGAAGAGGTCTCGGCGGCCTTCGGGAGACGGGTCAGACCCGACCTGCCCGCGGACGTCATAAAGGCCTTCGCGCAGGCCGGCATCAAGGTCAGGTCCACCCGGCGCTGGGAGATCGAGTCCATCGACCATCCGGCCGTGAAACCGCTGATCGAGTACAAGAAGCTGTACCGGATCTGGGTGGCGCACGGCTGGTCCTGGCTCCAGGACTGGGTGCGGGACGGACGGTTCCGACCGGAGTATCTGCCGGGCGGGACGGTCACCGGACGGTGGGTGACCAATGGCGGCGGGGCGCTGCAGATCCCCAAGGTGATCCGCCGCGCCGTGGTCGCCGACCCCGGCTGGCGGCTCGTCGTGGCCGACGCCGACCAGATGGAGCCCCGGGTGCTCGCGGCGATCTCGCGCGATCCAGGGCTGATGGAGGTCGCGGGCCGCGAGAGCGACCTGTACCAGTCGGTGTCGGACCGGGCGTTCTCCGGTGACCGGGCGCAGGCGAAGCTCGCCGTGCTGGGGGCTGTGTACGGGCAGACGTCCGGTGACGGACTGAAGAACCTCGCCCTGCTGCGCCGCCGTTTCCCCAAGGCCGTCGCCTACGTGGACGACGCGGCCCGCGCGGGTGAGGAGGGACGGCTCGTCCGGACCTGGCTCGGGCGTACGTGCCCTCCGGCGGTCGGCGCGTCCGACGCCGCGGACGCCGCGTCGGAGGAGGCGGGTCTGCCACAGGACGACCCCGCCGAGATCACCGGTGACCAGACGGCCTGGGTCCCCGGGTACGCATCCTCCAACTCCCGCGCCCGCGGCCGCTTCGCCCGCAACTTCGTCGTCCAGGGCAGCGCCGCCGAATGGACCCTGCTGGTGCTCGCCGCCCTCCGGCGCACCTGCGCCGACCTCGCCGCCGAGCTGGTCTTCTTCCAGCACGACGAGGTCATCGTGCACTGCCCCGCCGAGGAGGCGGACACGGTGGTGACCGCGATCCGCGAGGCGGCCGACCTCGCGGGCCGCCTCACGTTCGGCGAGACACCGGTCCGTTTTCCGTTCACGACGGCGGTGGTGGAGTGCTACGCGGACGCGAAGTGAGGTTGAGGTGATTGCCGTCCCGCAGATGATGCGACGTTGATGTCAGGTCACAACGGCCGGTTGGGCCAGGAGTTCCCTCAGCTCCCCCACCACCGAGGTGTCCGTCCCGTCCAGCGCTTCGAGCGCAGACCGCCACAGCTCGTACGCCCCTTCGGCGTCCCCCTCCGAGCTCAGCAGCAGTCCGCGCTGGTGGCGTGCGAGTCCTCCGGTGAACCGGTCGGCGCGGCCGTCGGCACGGCGCAGCAGCCGGTCGCACTCGCGGGCGGCCCTGGCGCGGAGCTCCACGCCACGCAGTGCGCGCACCAGCCCGAGCCGGGTGTGGGCCTCGCCGTGCCAGTCGCCGTGGCTGCCGAGAATGCGCAGGCTCTCCTCGAAGTGCGGCAGGGCGGCGACCGGTTCACCGAGGGTGAGATGGGCGTAGCCGATGTTGCAGTGCGCGGAGTGCCGGATGATCACGTCGTCCAGCGCGTCGCCGATCGCGAGGCTCCGCCGGTGATGGTCGATGGCGGCCCGGGGGTCCGTGTGCTCGTACAGGTTGCCGAGGTTGCTGTAGGTGATGGCCTCGGTGTGCTGGTCTCCCAACCTCCTTGAGAGTTCGAGGCTTTGCAGCAGCGCCTCGCTGGACTCGTCGTGCCGGCCGAGCCCTTCGAGGAGCATGCCGCGGTTGTTCAGGCCTCGCCGCACCCACGACAGGACGCCGAGCCGCCGCCAGATCGCCAACGCCTCGTCGTTCAGCGCGAGTGCCTCGCCCGTGCGCCCGGTCATGAAGTGCAGCCCGGCGAGATCCCCGAGCGCGTACGCCTCGGCCGCCTCGTCCCCGAGCCGCCGCGCGGCGCCGAGCGCGGCCCGCTGGAGCACCTCCGCCTCGGCGACTCGGCCACTGCGTTGGGCGTACGGGTGGAGCAGGCGCACCAGAACGGGGGCGTACGAGCACACGTGCGCGTAGCGCTCCACCAGCGCCACCACGTTCTCCAGCTCCAGATCGCCCCAGGTGAAGGCGTCTTTGGCGGAGCCGAACGGCGCAGTGGCCGCGACGTCCGCCGCGTGCGCGTCCGGCTGCGAAGCGGTCGGCCTGCCGCGGTCGTCGCGGTCGAGGCCCGGTTCGACGATCACCGCGAGGGTCCGGGCGGCGACGGCGGCGTACCAGCGGAGGGCGCGCTCTGCGGGGGTGGGGGCCTCAGCATCGGGGGGCGTCTCGCAGGGTGCCGTGCCGACCTCCTCCTGCTCCACCGGCGCCCCCGCGATCTCGCGGGCGAAGTCGCGGACGAGGTCGTGGGGGGCGTATCGGCCGTACGCCGTCTCCTCCAGGAGGGCGACGTCGACGAGGCGGTCGAGGGCGGCCTCGGCACGGCGTTCGTCGGTGCCGGTGAGCCGGGCGAGGAGGTGTATCCCGTACGCGGGGAGGTCGAGCGCGCCGATACTGCGCAGGGCGAGCGCGGCGTCCCGGTCGGCCTGCCGCTCCGAGGCGCGCAGCGCGTCATAGGCGACGGCCAGTGACCTGCGTACGCTCAGGTCGTCGTACTCAAGATGGTGCAACCGGCCCTCCGTGGCGGCCAGTTGACCAGCGAGCGCGTCCGGCGTGAGCGCACGGCGGGCGGCGAGACGGGCCGCGACGATGCGGAGAGCGAGCGGCAGCCGGCCGGTGAGTTCGACGAGGGGGTGTCCGCCGTCGAGCCCCTCCTCCCGTCCGGAGATCGCGCGGAGCAGCGCCGCACTGTCCTCGTCCGACAGGGGCGCCAGCGGGAAACGGTGCGCGCAGTCCAGTGCCGTGAGCGGCGAACGGCTCGTCACGATCACCGCGCACCCCGCTCCCGCGGGCAGCAACGGCCGTACCTGCCCGGCGTGCGCCGCGTCGTCGAGCACCATCAGCGTGCGGGTCGGCGCGAGCATCGACCGCAGCAACGCGGCTGCCGCGTCCGGGTGTTCGGGGATACGACGCGGCTCCGTACCCAGGTCCCGCAGCAGCGCGGTGAGCGCCTGACCCGGCGTGAGCGGGGCCATTCCGGGCGTGGCCCCGTGCAGGTTGACGTACAGCTGCCCGTCGGGAAAACGTTCCCGCAGCCCGTGCGCCACGTGCAGCGCGAGCGCGCTCTTGCCGACGCCGGCCATACCGCTGATGACAGCGACACCAGGTCCGGTGGTGGCCCGGTGACCCGCGTCCAGGACCAGGTACAGGGCCTCTCGTACGTCGTCCCGGCCGGTGAAGTGCGCGGGTGCGGGAGGGAGTTGGGCGGGGCGGGGGATGGCGGGGCCGGGAGGGGTGGGCTTCGCGGGAGCCGACGGCGCGGGAGCGGACGGCGGGGAGCCGGGCGCCGGGGGACCGGACGGCGCGGAACCGGACGCCGGGGAGCCGGGGCCCGTAGGACCGGACTCCGCGGTACCGGACGCCGTAGGACTGGACAGCGTAGGAGCGGACGGTGCGGACCCGGACCCCGTACGAGCGGACGGTGCGGACCCGGACCCCATAGGACCGGACTCCGCGGCACCGGACCCCGTAGGACCGGACTCCGCGGCACCGGACCCCGTACGAGCGGACGCCAGGGAGCCTGCCCCTGGTAGGCCTGACTCGGGGAGACCTGACTCCAGGAAGCCCGACTCCAGGGAGACGGGCTCCGCAAAACGGGATCCCGGGGAGCCGGGCCCCGTGGCGTCGGTCCCTTCCTGCTCGGTCGCGTCGCGCCCGGCAGTCTCACGGTCGGTCTCCGCCGCGCCCAGGTCGCGGGCTGACCTCGGCGCTCCTTGTCCTCCCCCGTCCCGAAGGATCTCCAGGTGCGCCTCCCGCACCGCGGCGCCCGGCTCCACGCCGAGTTCCTCGACCAGGCGGGCCCGGAGGTCGCGGTGGACGGCCAGGGCTTCTGCGCGGCGCCCGGTGTGGTGCAGTACGAGCATCAGCAGCCGGTGGAAGGCCTCACGGAGGGGATGTTCGGCGACGAGCGCGGCCAACTCCGGCGCGAGACGGTCCAGTCGAACCGCCCCGAACCCCTCGTCCGCCTCCGCGTCCCCAGCAACGCCGGTCCCCGTCCCCGCGAGGCGCAACTCAGCCTCGTACCGCCACTCCAGAACAAGCAGCCGTGCCTCCGTGAGCCGCTGGACGAACGCGTAGGCGCCGCCCTCGGGCGGGAGCCCGCTCAGGGGTGTGCCGCGCCACAGTGCGAGCGCGTTCGTGGACTCGCGCAGCGCACGCTGCCACTCGCGCCCGGCGTGCGCGGCGCGGGCCGCCGTGACGTGGTCGTCGAAGACACGGACGTCCAACTCGCCCTCGCCGGCGCGCAGAACGTACCCCGGCGGCACGGCACGCAGCCGCTCCGGATCGTCGAGGAGGCGCCGCAGCCGCGTCACGTGGTTCTGCAGCGAGGCCTGCGCGGACGCCGGCGGTACCTCGCCCCACAGCGCGTCCTTGAGCGCATCGACCGAAACGACCCGGCCCGGCTCCAGCAGCAACGCGACCAGCAGGGCACGCATCTTGCCGCCGCCGGCCGACCGGACCTCGCCGTCGGCGTCGTACAGCACCGGTGGCCCCAGCAGCCCGAACCGCAGTCCACGCCGGGGCCCGTCCCGCATCACGCCGCCCCACTGCCTTCCCGCGCGGCCACTCCACGCCGCACAACCAACCCGATCGCGCCTGCGGAGACTTCCCACCGACCGGCACTCGGCTCCCCATGGAACCGTTGGCGTTTATGTTAGCGATCTGTTGGCGCGACCTGATGTGATCACTACATCGGATCTGGCCCGACGGCGCGCGCGTACGACGCGCAACTCGGGGGAGTGTCGCCGCCGTGGCCGGATCCGCGGACGTGAGAGGCCCCGGTCGCCGGAGGTGCGCGATCGGGGCCTCCGTCCATCAACCCGTGTACGGGCCCGAACTCGTGCTCGCGGGCGGCGCGGTACTCACGGACCTGTTCTGCGCGGCACCCCTGACCTTCGCCGGCGGCACCCCGCACCTGGACGCCCGCGGCATCACGCTTCTCGCCGGCTGTCTGGCCCTGGGCTTCGCCGGCCTGGCCGGCGCGAGCGCGGCAAGCCGCCCACTGTTGCGCACAGTTGTGGCAGACGCGGGCCCGCGCCCCGACTGAAATGCGCCTCTACTGAGATGCGCCTCTTCCGACCTGCGGCAGCCACGTGGGTGGCCGGCGAGTACCGCAGGACACAGCACTTGGCGCGGTCCGCCTGCACGTCTGCGACAACTGGACGTTCTCGACCGGCCCCAGAAGGAGCGCGGCCGATACTCGTCCACGGCAATGCCCGCGCGGAGCGGCGACGGCACGACGGCACCAGTCACGGCCGGCGCACGTCCGCGTCCTGTTTCCTCAACGGTGTCAGGCTAGTGATGTCCGCCCCGGCGGTCCGCGAGCCGGTGAACCGCCGCGACCAGCGTGTCCACCTCCTCGTGCGTGTTGTAGAAGGCGAACGACGGCCGGACGGTGGCCTCCAGGCCGTACCGGCGCAGGATCGGCTGCGCACAGTGGTGGCCCGAACGCACCGCGATTCCCTCTTCGTTGAGCGCGGTCCCCACCTCGGCCGGCTCGTAGCCGTCCAGGACGAACGACACGATGCTCGCCTTGTGCGGGGCCGTGCCGATCAACCGGAGCCCGGGCACACCGCGCAGGCCTTCGGTGGCGTGCTCGACCAGGGTGTGTTCGTACGCGCCGATGTTGGGCAGGCCGATGCGCTCGACGTAGTCGATGGCCGCGGCCAGCCCCACCGCGTCGGCGATGTTGCCGGTGCCGGCCTCGAAGCGACCCGGCGGCGGCTGGTAGCTGGACTTCTCGAAGGTGACGTCGGTGATCATGTTGCCGCCGCCCTCCCACGGGGGCATGTCCTCAAGGACCTCCCGTTTGGCGTACAGCACCCCGATCCCGGTCGGCCCGAACAGCTTGTGCCCGGAGAAGACGAGGAAGTCCGCGTCCAGCGCCCTGACATCGATCGGCAGGTGCGGGACCGACTGCGCCGCGTCGACCAGGACGCGTGCCCCGGCCCGATGCCCGATCTCGATGATCTGCTCGATCGGCACGACGGTGCCGAGCGCGTTGGACATCTGGGTGACCGCGACCAGCTTGGTGCGGTCGGACAGCAGCGCGGCGTACTCGTCGAGCAGCAACTGCCCGTCGTCATCGACCGGAATTACCTTGATCACCGCACCGGTCTGCTGCGCCAGCATCTGCCAGGGCACGATGTTGGCGTGGTGCTCCAGGTAGGAGATGACGATCTCGTCGCCCGCGCGGATGTGCCGGGGCCCCCATGCCTTGGCCACCAGGTTGATCGCCTCGGTGGCGCCCCGGACGAACACGATCTCCTCGGCGGAGCCCGCCCCGACGAACCGCGCGACGGTTTTCCTGGCGCCCTCGTAGGCATCCGTCGCCCGGGCGGCCAGCTCGTGCGCCGCCCGGTGGATGTTGGAGTTCTCCCGCGAGTAGAACTCGACCAGCCGGTCGATCACCGCGCGCGGCTTCTGCGTGGTCGCGGCGTTGTCCAGCCAGATCAGCGGACGGCCGTTGACCAGCTCCGACAGGATCGGGAAGTCCCGGCGGACCGCCCGCACGTCGAACGCCGGGTGCGGGTCCAGCGGCAACCCCACCGGCGCGCCGGGTGCACCGAGTTCACCGGGTTCCTGGACGAAGTAGTACGGCGCACTCGTGGCTGTCGGTGACGCGGGCTCGGGAAGGCGCGGCAGCCCCAGGTGCCCGAAGCCGGGCAGCTCCGGCGCCTCCGCCGGGAATCCGGGCGCCTCAGTGAGGAAGTAGTACGGCCCTGGGTCCGCGAGCCGGGCCGGTGCGGGTGCCGGTGCCGACAACGAGGTGGCAGACGGCGGCCCAGGGGTCACCGGCAGGGCCGGCAGCTCCGGGGTGGGTCCGGCAACGCCGGGCGCACTCGTCGCATAGGCAGCCGGAGCACTGGTCGGTGGCGGCCCGGAGGGCGGGCTCATCCCCGCGGTAGGCGCCGGAGGAGGCGGGTCCCCCGCAGGCAGACCGGTCGGCACCGGAGGGGCCAGGTCCATAGCCGGCGGGCCGGTCGGCACCGCAGGAGCCTGATCCGCGACAGGCACGCCGGTCGGCACCGAAGGAGGGGGCGAGTCCGCAGCCGGCAAGCCGACAGGCGCAGGCCATTGCGGCGACTGGCCGGTCGGCGACGGCCGTTGCGACGACTGCCCGTCGAGGACCGGAGCAGCATCCGTGTCCGTCGGCTGCCCGGGGAGGGCTCGGAAGAACTCCCCGGCCAGCCGACTCAGCGTCTCCTCGTCCGGCAGCCACGCCGGGGCGTCTTCGTTACCGGTAACTGGGGGCGTAGTCATGGAATTTGTCCACCTCGACGTCGTCGAGCACGGCGAGCGCGTCCTCGGTGAGCACCGCGAGCGAGCAGTACAGGGAGACCAGGTAGGAGGCGATGGCACTGCGGTCGATCTGCATGAAGCGGACCGAGAGACCCATCCCCTGCTCCCCCGAAAGCCCGGGCTGGAACAGTCCGACCACGCCCTGGCGCGACTCTCCGGTGCGCAGCAACAGGAACTTCGTCTTGCCGTTCTCCAGCGGGACCTTGTCCGACGGGATGATCGGCAGGCCGCGCCAGGTCAGGAACTGCGAACCGAACATGCTCACCGTCGCCGGCGGCACACCGCGCCGGGTGCACTCCCGGCCGAACGCGGCGATCCCTTCCGGATGGGTGAGGAAGAAGGCCGGCTGCTTCCAGACCTTCGTGATGAGGGCGTCCAGGTCGTCCGGCGTCGGCGGCCCCGCCAGCGTGGAGATCCGCTGCCCGTCAGCCGCGCTGGCCAGCATCCCGTAGTCCGGGCTGTTGATCAGCTCGCCCTCCTGATGCTCCTTCACCGCCTCGATGGTCAGCCGCAGCTGCTGTGCGGTCTGGTTGTGCGGGCTGGAGTACAGGTCGGCGATCCGGGTGTGGAGGTCCAGGACCGTCTGGACGGCCTTGAGCCGGTACTCCCGGGGCTCCTGCGAATAGTCGACGAAGGTGTCGGGCAGCGGCGACTCGTCATAGTTGTCGCACTCGATGCGCACCGACTCGGGGTGAACGACCTTGTTCACCCGGTAGATGCCTGCCTCGACCGGTACCCAGGACATCAGGTGCACCAGCCAGCGAGGCGTGATGGACGCCATCTGCGGAACGGTCTTGGTGGCGTTCGCCAGAGTCCGCGCCGCGTTGTCGCCGACCGACATCGATCGTGACGGTGGATTCACAGCCGTGGTCATACAACGTCTCCTTTCCGCGCCCGAGGGGCAGGCACGCGTGGTGGGGGGCGAGATCGTCGACGGTGTTGTGCGCAGTCGAACTCGCTCGCACGAACTTTCCCACTCACCCTCGCAGTGGCCTCGGTAGCGGTCCAATGCGTGTTTTCGAGGCTGTCATCGAAGCGGTCTATGATTCACAAATGATCGACTTGAGTCGGCTGCGGGTGCTGGTCGCCGTCGCCCGTGAGGGCTCGGTCACGGCAGCCGCTGAGGCGCTGCACTACGCCCAGCCGTCGGTGAGCCATCAACTCGCCAAGCTCGAGGCCGAGGTCGGCGTACCGCTGTTGCAGCGGATGGGGCGCGGTATCCGGCTCACGGAGGCCGGCCGGCTGCTGGTGAACCGCGCGGAGTCGATCCTCGCGCAGGTCGAGTCGGTACACGCCGAACTGGACGAGCTGGCCGGGCTGCGCACCGGCCGGGTCCGCCTGGCCGCCTTCCCCTCGGCGCTGGCCACCCTGGTGCCGCTTGCGGCCGCGCGCGTCTCCGCCCAGTATCCCGGCATCGAGCTCACCCTCGTCGAAGCCGAACCGCCGGATGCGCTCAGCGCCCTGCGCAACAACGACGTCGACGTGGCGCTGATCTTCGAACACGGCGACCCGCCCCAGCGCGATCGCCGCGACACCACCATGACACCGCTTCTCGAAGAACCGTTGTACGTGGTCACGCCGACGGACCGCTCCTGGGACGGACCCCGGGCGGAGCTGGCCACCTACGCCGGGACTCGCTGGATAGCCGGGTGCGAACGCTGCCGCGAGCATCTCGTCGCGGCCTGCGGGCGGGCCGGATTCTCGCCGATCGTCGAGTTCGAGACCGACGACTACGTAGCCGTACAGGCGCTCGTCGCAGCCGGGCTCGGCGTGAGCCTGCTGCCTGGCCTCACGCTCCTCGCCAACCGGCACCCCGGGGTCAGGCTCGACCGGATCGCCGGCATACGCAGACAGGTCGTGGCCGCCGTGCACGGCAAGCCGCCCGCGTCCCAACCCGCCCAAGTGCTCCTCGACGCGCTCAACGCGACGATCTCCGAACCGAAATGGCCGTCCTGACGGCCTCTCCGAACCGGAATGGCCGTCCTGACGGCACGTGTGGGTGCGGTCGGACCGAAAGCAGGGGCTCGGGCGACGTCCGACGCCGATACGGTCGTACGTCTCCGAAGCCGTGCCCCTCCCAAGGCAGCAGCGGAGGTTCACCGCCCCTCGGCCCGCGACCGGAATCGCCCATACCGGGCGCGCGACCGGCATTGCTCATACTGGGAGGGCACACCGCTCCCCACCCGCGAAGTGACCCATGCCCAAGCGCTCCACCACCCGTCCCACCGCCCCGGAAACAGTCTGGCTGGCCAGCGGACACCACACCGGGCCCGACCCTGAGGAGACCCTTCGGGACAACCTGCGGAAGCTGAAGGCCGACGAGACGATCCAGGACTTCCTGGAGCCCGGGACGTCCTCGGAATCCGACGAGCATGTGTTCGAGGCCCGCTGGCACGTCGCCGAAGCCGTCACCGTGCGGGCGCGGCTCACCACCGGCGGGCGCGAACGCCCGGACCAAGAGCCGCGCTGGACACTGGCGGCCGAGGCGGAGCGGCCCTGGGACCCCGCATGGCCCTCCCCCGCGACGATGTTCTGGCCGGAGACGAGCACCGTGTCCTGGGACCACGACGTCGTGGTCGGACTCCGCCCGCAGGACATCAACCCGCTCCCGCAGGACGACGCGGCCCTGCGCCGCCTGCTCAGGGACGCGGCGCGCCACAGCTGGAGCATCAACGTCGTCGTCCATGAGGCCATGACACCCGACGAACGCGGGCTCCTCCCGCTGGCCCGTCTGCTCCCGCCCGGGCTGCGGCACCGCGTCGTGGAACACCGCGCGTCACCCGAGCAGTTCCGGGCCGTCAACTGGGCCCTGTACGACCTCGGCGTGCGCGTACCGCGGGGCGGCGCCGTGATCCTGCCCGGCACACCTGCCCGGATCGGGTACGAGGCTCAGGACTTCACCGTACGCAGCGTGTTCCTCGACGGCTCGGAGCCGACGGAGCTGCTGGACAAGGTCGTACGGTTCGCCGCGCTGCCCTGGCCACTGGCGGAAGACGCGGAGAAGGCCCTCACCGCCCTCCGGCAGGACTGGCACCTGGTCACCCTCGAAGAGGAGCTGGCCCACGCCCGCGCGCTGCTGGATTCCTACGCCGAGGCACTCGACGCCATGACCAAGTCGCGGGACCGGTACCGCGAGGCGACCGAACTCGCCCATGTGGCGCTGGCCGAGATGAAGGAGCTCCGGCTGGCCACACCCGCGGCGAGCGAGACATCGCACGGACAGCACGAGCGCCCGGCGAACACGCTGACGACCGCGATTCAGCGCCTCACCGGTCCTCTGCGAGCACGACGCACGTCAGGCGACGAGGCGGGCGACCAGGGCACGCCCGGCCCCGAGGGCGACACCCGCGAATCCGGGACCGGCCGCTGATCGCCCGGCCTTTCACCCATGCGGCGCTGACCCCGGCCGTTCCCCCGGCAGGCCGAAACGGCTCCCTGACCGTGGCGTGTGTCCCCCGCGCGGGACCCGGGGTGCGGTGGCCGTCCCCCTCCATGGTCTTTCGGGTGGCGGGCCGCGGTGCGGGCGACTACAAAGGTTCAAAGTTCACATGACCTGACATAAAGGTCCTCATTATGTCCAGCGCCCCGAAGTGGAGAAAACACATGGCCACCGAGCCTTTCTCTCCCGGCCCGGAACAACCCGGGACACGCCGGCATCTCGATGCGACCTCGCTCCACTGGGGAACCACCGAATTCGGCGCTCCGGCCCCAGCCCCAGCCCCAGCCGCTCCCGCAGCCGCTCCCCCGGCCTCTGCCCTGGCCGATTCCCTGACCTCTTCCCCCGCCCCGACACGACGGCGGATATCCGAAGAAGGCACCCACGGCCAGGGAGTTCAGGCGGCCGACGCCGCAATGGACGAGCTGGTGCGCACAGCGGTCGTCTCGCGGCCTCTGGACGATGTCGTTCACCTGGTCACCCTGTTGGAGGAGTCACCCGACGGCGTACCGGTCGCGGCAAAGGTGCTGCGGCTGGCCGCGGTGGCGCGTTCCGTGGACGACGTCACGCGGCTCGTGGAACTTCTCGGCGGCCCGCCCCACCGCGCCGACCGCATGGACGAGGCGATCCGGATCGCCGCCGAGCAGCGCCCGGTCGCCGAGGTCGGCCGTCTGCTGTTCCTCCTGCACCGGCCCCCGCACGACCCGCACTCCGGAACCGAGGCGGTGCGCGCGGCTGCCACCGGCCGACCCCTCGAAGACCTGGTACAGCTCCTCGGCCACCTGGGAGAAGACCGGGCAGCCGGCGCCGAAGTACCGGACAAGGACACGACGGCCACCGGCCGCGCCGCAACCAGGCCCGGGGCCGGGGCCGCCACGGACGGAAGTCCGTCCGCGCGCTCCCTGACCTCGCGAACGGGCAGCGCTTCCGAGCCCGTCAGGTGGCTGCGCCGGCTGGCCGGCGTTCTCGTCCTGCTCTGCGCGGCGGCCCACTTCCCACTGCACTGGTCCGAAGCGCCGTCCCGCGGACTCGTCGCAGCGCTCGTCGTTGTCGCCTGCTGCCTGGTCCTGGGGGTCGCACTGGCCTTCAACGGGACACCGGTCGTGGCCGCCGCCTGCGCCGTCGCGACAGGTGCACTGGCCATCGCCCCTCTGCTGGAGGACAGGGTCGGTTCCGCGACGCTGTCCTACGTACTCGACCCTGGCGGGGTGGCCCATCCGCTACCGGCGCTGTCGGCTGGCATCGCTGCCCTCGCCTCACTGATCGTCCTGGCCGTGACCGTCACGCGACGGCAGACCACCAGCAAACGCAGGATGAGCCTGTCCGAGTAGCCAGGGCATTCACCAACACGGCCGAACGCAGTCGGGCCACCCAGGCCGACATTTTGAGGAGGTCGGGTCGCCGCGGTAACTCGCGGCGACCCGGCCTTCCTGGCTGTCGTTGCCGCGCACCGTTCGGACATGACGCTCCGTTCGGACCCGACGATCCTTTCGCACATGACGATCCGTTCGGACCTGACGATCGCCGACGTACGGCCGCCGCGCTCCTGCCAGGACGAGGGGTGCCCGCCGCTCCGGCCCTTTCAGGTCTTGAAACCAACACCGGCCGTTACCCGCTCCCCGGGCCAAGATGCCCCAGCATTGGTACAGACCTTGACCCCGCCTCAAGCGGCTTGTTCAATGCCTCTGAAAACCTTTCGAATGCCCCCACACCACTAATTCCTAGGGATATCCGACGCCCCGTCCACCCCAATGGGTGCGCCGCCACCGTTCACGAGCTGAAGAGAATCCCCTACGAAGGGATCGGCGACCCGGTGTCCTACGGTCCGATGACGGACCGCGGCGACGCTCGCCGCGCTCGCCCTCCCCGGACTGGACAGCGGGCCGGTCACCGCGGCCGCACCGACGTGGTCCCGTCGCGCTCCCGGCCCGCCTCCGCCTCGGTCGCAGAGCCGACGTACCGACCCGACGTGCCATTCCCTCACGAGACGGGAGACACCCTGTGCGAACAGCCGTCCTCAAGATCCCCCGAGCCGCAACGACGCTGGTCTTCGCCGCGTCATTGGTAGCTACGGGCTTACAGATCCAGCCGGCCCACGCCGTCGGCGAGCCGTACCGCGACCCGACGCTGCCCGTGCAGACCCGCGTGGAGGACCTGCTCTCCAGGATGACCCTGGACGAGAAGATCGGCCAGATGACCCAGGCCGAGCGGGCTTCCGTCACCACTGCCAACGTTCCCGCCTACGGGCTCGGTTCGCTGCTCTCCGGCGGCGGCTCCGCGCCCTCGCCCAACAACGCGACGTCCTGGGCGAACATGTACGACGGCTTCCAGAACGCCGCGCTCACCAGCCGCCTCGGCATCCCGGTCATCTACGGCGTCGACGCCGTGCACGGCCACAACAACGTCTACGGCGCCACGATCTTCCCGCACAACATCGGTCTGGGCGCCACCCGGAACCCCGCCCTCGTCCAGCAGATCGGCCAGGCCACGGCGCAGGAGGTCTCGGGCACCGGTATCGACTGGGACTTCGCGCCCTGCCTGTGCGTCGTGCGCAATGACAGATGGGGCCGCAGTTACGAATCCTTCGGCGAGAAGCCCGAACTGGCCACGATGATGACCAGCTACATCAACGGCATGCAGGGCAGCGCCCTCAACGCACCCGGGTCCGTGCTGGCCACCGCCAAGCACTTCATCGGCGACGGCGGAACCGACAACGGCGTCAACGCGGGCAACGCGACCCTGACCGAGGCCCAACTGCGCGCCATCCACCTGCCGCCCTTCCAGGAGGCCCTCCGGCGCGGCGTCGGCTCCGTCATGATCTCGTACAACAGCTGGAACGGCGTGAAGGACCACGGCAACCAGTACCTCATCACCACCCTGCTCAAGGGCGAACTCGGCTTCTCCGGCTTCGTCGTCTCCGACTGGAACGGCATCGATGAGATCGACGGCCAAGCCGGCTTCACCGCGGCCGAGGTGAGCCAGGCGATCAACGCCGGCATCGACATGGTCATGGTGCCGACCGACTGGCAGCGGTTCATCTCCACCCTGCGCGCCGAGGTGAACAACGGCCATGTGCCGATGTCGCGCATCGACGACGCCAACCGCCGCATACTCACCAAGAAGTTCCAACTCGGCCTGTTCGAGAAGCCGTTGACCGACCGCAGCTACACCCCGACGGTCGGATCCGCCGCGAACCGGGCGCTCGCCCGCGAGGCCGTGCGCGAGTCGCAGGTCCTGCTGAAGAACTCCGGGAACATCCTCCCGCTGGCGAAGACCAACAACAAGATCTTCGTGGCCGGCAAGAGCGCCGACAACATCGGCTACCAGTCGGGCGGTTGGACCATGTCCTGGCAGGGCGGCAGCGGCGCCACCACGCCCGGCACCACCGTCCTCCAGGGGATCCGGTCCGCCGCCGGCACGGGGACCACCGTCACGTACAACGCCAACGGCACGGGCATCGACAGCTCCTACAAGGCGGCAGTCGCCGTCGTGGGCGAGACGCCCTACGCCGAGAGCGCCGGAGACCGGCCCGGCTCGATGAGCCTGGACAGCACCGACCTCAACACCATCGCCACGCTGCGGGCGTCCGGGGTGCCGGTGATCGTCGTACTCGTCTCCGGCCGCCCGCTGGACATCGCCGCCCAACTCCCCAACTGGAACGCCCTGCTGGCGGCCTGGCTGCCGGGAACCGAGGGCAACGGCGTCTCCGACGTCCTCTTCGGCGACTACGCCCCGACCGGCAAACTCCCCAGCACCTGGATGCAGTCGGCAAGCCAGCAGCCCATCAACGACGGCGACGGAAAGACACCCCTGTTCCCCTACGGCTTCGGCCTCACCTACGGAACACCGCCCGGCCACAGCGCCTACGACGTGACGCAGGCGGAGAGTTACACCTCGCAGTCGGGTACGCAGACGGAGACGACGACCGACACCGGTGGAGGCCAGAACGTCGGATACATCACCGCTGGCGACTGGCTTGCCTACGGCGCCGTGGACTTCGGCTCGACGACCGCGACCTCGGTGACGACGCGGCTGGCGTCGGCCTCCGCGACAACCGGCACGTTGCAGTACCGCCTGGACAGCACGACCGGCCCGGTCGTCGCCACCGTCCCGGTCACCACCACCGGCGGCTGGCAGACCTGGACAAGCCCCAAGGTCAACCTCTCCGCCGCCGCGACCGGCGTGCACACCGTCTACGCCACCTTCACCAACGGCGGCTCGGGAGACCTGGTCAACCTCAACTGGTTCCAGTTCGCCCGGTAGGCGCATCCGATCGGCAGACACCTGGCTCGTCGCCTCCGCGAAGTGCGGGGGCGACGAGCCGCACGCCGCACAATCACCGACGGGTGACGATGCCTACCGGACGGCCTCCGGCGTCCAGAGTCTGGTGAGAGAAGGGACAGATCACACAACACGGGCTCCGCGTGCCTGCCGTAGCTGAAGGTGAGGTGCTCGACGCGCGGTTGGCGGCCCTCCGGGGCGGCGACCTCACCCGGCAGTTGGCGTGGTACCACCGTGGCCCTGCCGACGGAGGGTGCGGGCGCGGCGGCCCGCCCGTGCTGCTCGACCCGGTCGCGGGCCGTGGCCAACGCGCGCTGCTCAGCGTCCGTTCCTCCCAGTAACTGGACCAGGACGTCGAACCGGTCGATGGGCGGAAGCACCTTGCCGGTGAGGTACCACCCGATGCTCCCGTGCGAGCAGGCCGTCCACGCGGCCAACTCCCGGTAGGTCAGCGGAGACTCCCGCCGACGGCGAGCCTGACGGCGACGCAACAGCCGTAGCAGCTCGGCCAGTTGGGCCAGTTGGGCCAGTTGGGCGACGGTCGAGGCCGCCGCCACCGCATGCGGCGTCAGGTCGTCCGGTCCACGCCCCGGCCCCGACCCGAAGTCGGTCCTCAGGTCCGACCCGAAGTCGGTCCTGAGGTCCGTCCCGAAGTCGGTCCTGAGGTCCGTCCCGAAGTCGGTCCCGAAGTCGGTCCCAGCGTCCAGGGTCCTCCTGACACACGCCCACCAGACCTCTCCGACCCGCCGACCCGCCGATCCACCAATCCGGACGTACGATCGAATAGCCTCATGGCGATGATCGAGCGGTCCCTACGACGATGCGGTGCTCAAGTTCGCGATGCTCAGGGGGAGTTGGCCTCTTACCAGCCGCTTTCCGACGTACGGGCCGTGAACGGGCACACGTCACCGCGCACCCTCCGGCGCCTCTTCGCGAGGCAACCTCACAAAGGAGTCCGAATGCCTTCCCTCTCCTGTCTTCGTGCTGCCCTCGCCGGCTCGGCCGTTGCCCTGGCGGCCTTGACCGTGGCTTCTGTGGCGGCCGTCCTGCCGGCCACGGACGCCGCCGCGACCACGCGGGTGCCGGCCCCCGTCGCCACACCGACCACTTCTCCGTCGACCGGCACCGGCGGAGCCGCGGCGACGGACCCGGAAGGCACGAACGCCCGGCTCATGGACCCCACCGACCCGACCGACCCCAACGCCTGACAACTGACCGTCGCCGCGTCCAATCTGTACAACCGTGTCCAAGATTGCGGGCGCGGGGCGCGACCAGGGCCGAACATGGCGCTGTGCGCGTTCCCGCGTCCCCACATGACCTTGAAGTCGGTATGACGCTGAGCAAGGACCGACTGCGACCCGAAGCCTCGCGTCCGGCCTGACCCCGCGTGAGCGGGAGACGCTCGGGCACATCGCCCGCGGCTGCACATACGGACAGGCCGCGCGACGGATGGGGATCAGCCCCGCCACCATCGACACCTACCTCCAACGGATCCGCGAGAAGAGCGGCCTCTCCACCATGGCCGACCTGATCCGACTCGCGGTCACGCTGAACCTCTGAGGCGCTCACCCGACTCTGCTCAGGTGCCAGCACGAGCAGAGTCGGGTGAGCGCGCCACCTCCGCGCCACCTCCGCGTCGTCGAGTCGCGGCGGAGATGGCGCAAGGTCACCGCGACCGGCAGCACTCCTGCGCCACCGAGACGAAGGCCAGCTTCGCGCGCTTGAGTTCGTCAGGCTTCTCATGGCGGCGCAGACAGTCGATGAGGTGCTGCGCCGCGGCGGCGGCATCCGGCGGACCTTCCAGGAGCACCCCGCCCAAGGCGCGTTGCAGTAGAACGTCGTCGTCGGCCTGGCCCCGGCCGTTTCGCTCGGTGAGGATCCTGGCCTCTGCGGCTCCGAGGAACTCCGCGTAGGTCTGGCGACGGAGGGCGAGCTCGCGGTGGTCGGACTCACCGCGAAGCGTCATGCGAACCGATTCGAGCAGCGCGTCCGCCTGACGGTCTCCCGCGTGCCGTGCCGCAGCGGCCTGCCGGATGCCTGCACCGCGCCCGTACCAGCCGGTCACCACGCTGCCCGCGATCGCCGATCCCGCGGCGATCAGTGCGATTCCCCAGTCACTCATGCCGCCATCCTCGCGATCCCCACGCCATGCCACACCGCCCTTGCCGAATGTGCGGTGTGGATCACTCTCGGCGACCTTCGAACAGCACGCGATAGGATCGGATCATGTCGCCCGACGACGCGAACGAACCTACCCCGACCTGCGGAAACAGCTGTTTCCGCCCGCCGCTTCCAGGTAAACTGCATAGTTACGGCGACGGGCGACGGGCGACGGGCGACGGGCGACGGGCGACGGGCGACGGGCGACGGGCGACGGGCGACGGGCGAGCGGTGCTGTTCGCGGCCAGGTCGGCGGTGGCCCTGTATCGCCTGCTCGACGTTCTCCCCATTTTTTCTGGTGACGACCGGATCACCCGCCTCTTCACTCTCGTCCCCGGCTCCGACTTCGGAACCGACGCTCTCTCCGCGATCGACGTCCTTGGAGGCCGTACGGTGCCGTGGAGCGAAGCGTGCGGTCGTACGTACGACCTGGTCGTGGCCGCGAGTCCGAAGGGTGACCTGGGGCTGCTGCGCGGCCCGCACGTCCTCCTGCCGCACGGCGCCGGCTTCAACAAGGCGATCCCCGGCGAGGGTTCGGCCGACTCGGCATCCGGGCTGGACCCGGCGTATCTGCGAAGGACCGGCCACCACGACGCTCCGATAGCGCTGCACGCCCTTGCCCACCCCGATCAGGTCGCCAGGCTGGCCGCCACGAACCCGCGGGCCGCCCGGCAGGCGAAGGTGATCGGCGATCTCACTCTGGAACGCGTCCTTGCCTCGACGCCGCTACGCGACCGCTACCGGGCCGCGTTGGGCACCGGGGCCCGCAAGCTGCTGGTCCTGGCCTCCACCTGGGGGCCCGAGTCCCTCATCCGGCAGCACCCCGGACTGCCCGCCCTACTCGCGAGCCAACTACCCCATGATGAGTACCAGTTGGCTCTCGTGGTCCATCCCAATGAGCGCGACCTGCTCGGGACGTACGAGCTGACCGAACGCCTGGCGCCCGCCCTCGACGCGGGAATGATCCTGCCGGATCCGCACGAGGAGTGGGCCTCCGTCCTGATAGCCGCCGACGCCCTGGTGACCGACCACGGATCTGCCGCCCTGTACTACTGCGCCGCCCAGGACCGCCCCGTCGTGAGCGTTTACCGAGGCGGCGGCGAACTGATCCCCAACAGCCCGATGGGCGAACTGCTGCACCGGATACCGCAGTTGGGGAGCGCCGAGGATATCGCCGACGCGCTACGGGCGTACCCGCCGGGCTTCGGACAGGCCGCCGCCCAGGCCGCGTTCGCGCCCCCCGGTGATGCCGTGAACCGCCTGCGCACCGAGGTGTACGCGCTGCTCGGTCTCGCACCCCCCGCCCACGACGTCACCCCCCGGCCGCTGCCCCTGCCCGCGCCCGCCACCCGTGTCCCCGCGGCGTTCGACGTCCACGTGGAGACCAGCGCAGCCGGCATCCGGGTCACCCGGCACCCGGCCGGCACCGGGCTGCCCGGCCACCACCTGGCCGTGGAGCACGGCGCCGCCGGCGAACAATTCGCCCGCTCCGCAGGCCTGTTGTACCGTCGCCCACTCCAGGCGTCCGCCGCCCCCGTCGACCTGGCCTGGACAGCCGACGGCTGGACCCGGCACGCCCTGTCCACCTACCCGGGCTGCCGTTCCGCCGCGGCGCTGCTGCCGTCCGGCGCGTGCCTGCTCAGAGTGCGCGGTCACGAGCAGCCGTACGCCGTCCAGGTCGAACCGCGCTCCGAAGAGGGCCGGATCGTACGGATCGACCCGGCCGTCTCGCTGTCTGCCGTACACGCCCGGCTGGTCTCCCCCCGGCCCGCCCCGGATAGCCGCACCGTGCCGGACAGCCGCACCGTGCCGGACAGCCACACCGTGCTGAACTGCCTTGTCGGAGAACGGACTTTCCGTATCACCCTCCGTCAGGCCACGGACACCGAAGCAACGCAGGTGGTCTAGGGGGTGTCGTTTGGACCACTCCCTAGACCAGGCCGTTGCGCCGCCGGAGGGTCCGGGCCGTCGTACGGTGTGCCTCGGCCTCCGTCAGGCGCCCCTCGGCAGTGTCCAGGTCCGCGAGCGCGTCGTGGACGCGGGCCAGATCGAAGCCGGAGCGCCGCCTGCCTGCCCGCCCGAGCGACTCCTCGTACAGCACGCGGGCCTCGTCCGGCCGGCCGAGCTGGTGAAGGACGCCGGCGAGGGCGAACGCCGTGCGTCCGACCAGCCTTTCGCGGTTCTTCATCGCCACGAACCCGGAGTGGGCCTCGGACAACAGCTGCTGCGCGCTCTCCAGGTCACCCACCTTCGCGCTCGCCTCGCCCATCCGATAGGTCTGAAGCAGGATGCCGTACGGGTTGGGGATCGCCCGGTGCAGGCCACGGGAGCCGGTGAAGTCGTCCAGGGCAGAACTCCACTCACCCCGCGCGGCCTTGAGCATGCCGCGGTGCTCGACGGCCGACGCGGCGAGCTTGCGGTCCCGTTCGGAGCCGCCCAGCAGCTCAACGGCGGACATCGCGCTGTCGATCTGGACCCCGGCCTCGTCCAGCTCTCCCGACTCCCACAGGGGCCTTGCCAGTTGGCAGCGCGTGCGCACCAGCCATCCCGCGTTCCCTCCGTGCCGGACCGCCGAGTCGACGGCGCGCCGGAAGGCCTCGACGACCTCGGACTGGTGGGGGTGATCCAGCGCATGCGTCCACACGGCCTCGGACAGGGCCACGACCTCGGGGTCCATCCCACGGGCGTGAGCCAGGCGCGAACACGCGAACACCACATGACGTTCCTCGTACAGCCAGTGGGCCGCATGTCCGGAGCGTTCAGCCCTGGCTTCGTCGTCCACGGCCGCTTCCGGATCCTCCAGCGGAACGTCCGGCACACCGGGAACCGGGTCGAGAATGTCCACGACGGTCAGCCGGCGGCCGGCGGTGAACCGGTCGGCCAGCTGAGCCTGCCGCACGAACCAACGCAGCAGCCTGACCTGTGCCTCGGCCACCTCCCCGTCCGTCACCTCCCGGCGGGAGCGGCGTAGGGCGTGTGCGCGCAGCGGTCCGAGCAGCCTCATCTGACCGGCTTCCGTCATCGACAGCAGACGCAGGTCCAGTAACCCGGCCGTGTGCAGCTCCTCCAGGGCGTCCTGGCAGACCTCCGGCCCCAGTCCCGAGAGCGCAGTGGCGGAATGGAGCGTGAACGTCCCGCCGGGATGGTGCGGAAGCAACCGGTAGAGCAGGGCCGCCGGACGGGACAGACCGGCGTAGGCCGCGTCCCAGAACGGCTCCACGCCGGACACGCCCTTCTCGTCCAACTCCGCCCGGAGATCGGCGAGAAGACGGGAGAGCGGACGCAACTGGTGCGCGCGCACCCACTGGGCCGCCACATGCAGCGCCGCGGGCAGACCCTCGCACAACCGGACCACCGCCCGCGCCGCCTCCGGGTCGGCTGCCAGCCGGTTGTCACGGACGATCCGCTCCAACAGCTCTGTCGCCGCCCGCTCGTCCAACGGCGACAGCGGCACATCCTCCACGGCGCCGGCTTCGAACTCGTGGAGCGGACCCTGGCTCGTGACGACCACCACGCTGCCGCCCGACGCCGGAAGCAGGGGGACAACCTCCGAGGTGTAGCGCGCATTGTCCAGCAAGAGGATCAGTTTCGCCTCGGATGTCCTGTTCCAGTACTGCGTGCACCGGGCCGCGTACTGGGCCTCCACCTTGTCCGGCTCCACGTCGAGGGAGTTCAGCAACCGGGAGAGCACATCACCGGGGTCCAGCCTGCCGTCCACCCGGAAGTCGTCGAGGTCGACGGACAACACACCATCGGGGAAAGGGAAACTGTCGCGCAGAGTGCGGGCTATCCGGTTGGCCAGCTCCGTCTTCCCCAGCCCTGTCGGCGCGCGCAGCACCAGGACCGGTGGGCGGGAACGACTACGCCATTCCGTCACGGCGCGCACGGCACGTTCCTGCTCGGCGTCGCGGTTGACGAAGTTCAGCGGCTCCGGCGGAAGTTCGACCCTCACACTGCCCCCTCGATCATCCACAGTGCCCTGCCCGCACTGCCCGACGATCATGCACTCTAGAGACTTTCACCGCCTGGTGTCCGGCGTCCCCGGAGACCCGAAAGCCCCGCACCCTCAACACGGGCGGCAAGCAACTCCCACGGCCCGGTCGAAAACCTCACCCTCGTCAGGCGTCGCCATGTGGGCAAGTGCCCGCAGCAGCAGGGACACCTCGTCGAAGGTGATGTCCGGGCGGGCGGCCCCCGGCGGCCTGGGCGCGTGCGAGTGCCACACCAACGGCGTCGCGGAAGCCGTCGGCCGCCGCGTTCGAGACGTTCACGAGCTGCGGCAGCACCGTTTGCCCGGTACTCAGTGACGGTACGCGGCTGTCGCGATCTCGATGAACGACCGGATCAACGGGTTGGTGTCACCCTCGTTCCACACCGCCACCACTCGGCTTGGCGCCATGTCGATCAGCGGCACCACGGTCAGCTCTGCGGGCAGGTCGTGCCCGAGCGGGGCCACGCCGACCGTGCCGTTCCACAGCACGGCCTGCAGGCATTCCTGGACGACGCGCACCACCGGGCCCTCGCGTGGCTCGCCGCCGTTCCAGTACGACTGCCAGATCGGGTCGGTTCCCCGCGGAAACTGGAACCAACGGCGGTCGCCCAGGTCGGCCAGTTGCAGCCGCCCGCGGCTGGCCAGCGCATCGTCCGCGCGCAGAACCACGCCCACCGGATCGGTACGCAGCTCACGCACCGTCAGGGCGGTCTCGTCGAACGGCGCCCGAGTCAGGGCGACGTCCACCAGTCCGGCGCGCAGCCCGCAGGTCGGGTCGGTCAGGTCGGTGTCGCGGATGCGGATGTCGATGCCGGGGTGGCTTCGGCGGTAAGCAGCGGCCAGCCTGGTCGCTCCCGGGTCAGTGCTGTCGCCCAGGATGCCGACGGTGAGGGTCGCGACGCCGGCCGCCGCGCTCACGCGTACGCGGAGGCGGTCGGCCTGGTCGAGCAAGGCCCGCGCCTCATCGAGCAGCACTGCGCCCACCGAGGTGAGCGTGACGCCGACAGACGAGCGGGCGAACAGCAGGGCACCGAGCTCGGTCTCCAGCTGCTTGATCGCCCGACTCAACGGCGGCTGGCTCATGTGCAGTCGAGTGGCGGCCCGGCCGAAGTGGAGTTCCTCGGCGACCATCACGAAGTAGCGCAGGGTACGTAGCTCCACGCTGCAACGATACGTAAAAGGTATCGGCGTCGCGGAAGGGGTCTTGGACAGTCGCGGGGCCCTGGCGGTGCACTCGGAGCATGACCGAAGAAGCGAACAGCAGCGCATCGCAGGCCGACCCCGCCGTATCGGTGGTCGGTCCCGACGACGGCGAGACGATCGTCATGGGCACCACGCGGATGCGCGTCCTCGAAGACGGCAGCCACACCGGGCACCGCCTCGCGATCACCGAGTCCGTCCTCGCCCCGCACACCCCCGGACCGCCGCAGCACCGTCACGCCCAGCACGACGAGGGCTTCTACGTCGTCTCCGGCACGGTCCGGTTCACCGTCGGGCACAAGGGCTACGACGTCACAGCGGGCGCGCTCGTGATGGTCCCGCCCGGTGCCCCACACACCTTCGCCAACGTCACCGACCAACCCGCCGTCATGCTCAGCACCTTCACCCCCGACCTGTACGTGCAGTACTTCCGGGACCTCCAAGCCGTGATGGACGGCGGCCGGCCACTGACGCCACAGGCCGGCGCCCACGCGATGAGCCGCTACGCGACCGAACCCGCCGCCGACTTCACCTGAAGCCGACGGGATGCCACCGCCCGGCTGTCCTCCATCTGACCAGCGCGGCCGGGGCGCTCCCACCTTTCAACTTCCGGGTCGTTCAGACACTGGCTCGGGCCTTCTCCAGGGGTTGCCCCGGGAATCGACAGGTCACCTGCAAGCGGTGACCGTGAACGGGACTCATGAACATCGCGTATTGGATCGTCGCCGGACTGCTCGCCCTCTTCTACCTCTACGCGGGCGCGTTGAAGGTCGTCCGTGGCCGAGATCAACTCCGCCCGATGATGGCCTGGGTCGATCGCGTACCCCTGCCCGCCGTCAGGGCGCTGGGGACGATCGAGATACTCGGCGCGACCGGGCTGATCCTGCCACCCCTGTCCGGCATCGCACCCTGGCTCGCACTGGCCGCGGCCATCGGGTTCGTGCTCCTGCAGATCGGTGCGATCTCCGTCCACCTGACCGGCGAGGACCGTCAGATCACACTCAACGTCGGGCTCCTCGCAACCGCGACCGTGATCATCTGGCCGGCCACCACCTGGCTGTGATCGAAGACAGTTCCCGACCGGCGGATGCGACTGCGCGCCGGCCGCCCCACGGCCGCGGTCATTCCCCCTGAACATCGAACACGCCGCCAGCCGTGTGCCGCCGGGTGACGCATACATCTCCCGTCGCCACTCGTGGACGACGGGAGATGAACTCCCGTACGCCGGAGGCCGTCCGGCAGGCTGTCGAGGCGCCCGCGGCAGATCAGCCGGGACCGTTCACCGGGCTGTAGCAGCCAAGGACAGCGATCGAAATCGGGTGACGCGAGCGGCCGCGGCCCCGGACCACCAGGGTGTGTCCGCGCCGTCCCGAGGAGCGGACGGTGACCCTTGCGTCCCTGGCCGACCGCAGCACCGTAGCGAACACCGGGCCAAGCACGCCCAGAAACACGACGACGGCCTGCACAACCCCAACGGGGCCGTGCGGCCGTAGTCACGAAGGCCCTCGCGGATCCACCAACAGTGTCCGTCGTTCGGACGGGTCCCACGGGGGGCGGGTCGAGGGAATGATCGGGGAAGTATCGGGGAAGTTCGGAGCGCTTGCTCCGGCTACGCGTTGGGGTCGAACGGGATGCCGGCGGGCTCGGTCAGGGAGAGGTTGTACTGGAAGTCGCCGTCGTCGATCTTCAGCGTGGCGTCACCGAAGTTGGCGCTGATCAGCTTGTCGCGGTAGCCGGCCGGGTAGCCGTTCCAGCCGACCAACCGCGGGTAGAACCAGCCGCCGGTGGCGTTCTCCGGCGGCTCGTCACCGGTGTTGGCGAAGCGGAAGTCGTGGGACCCGATCGAGTCCTTGTGGTAGACGATCTTCGGGTGCGTTCCGTCGAAGAGGATCGAGGAAGCGGGGAGGAGTTGGTAGGTGTCGTGCTGCGACACCGCCACGTATTGGACAGCGTTGTTGTAGGTCCAGACCACGACGTGCTCCCAGTCATGGGTGTGCCCGATGGGCAGCACGTCGACGTCCTGGTCCTTCTCGAAGTAGCTGGCGTACATGACCGCGCACCAACCGTTGTTGCACTTCTCGCGGGAGTACGTGTTGTCGTTGTTGAGCTGGGCCATGTCGTGGCAGTTGCCGTTCACGGCCCCGCCGAGCGACAGGCCCGTGTTGATGCTGCCGTCGGCGCCGATGGCAGCGGTGGAGTAGCAGCCGTCGGCGTCGAAGTCGTAGGCCGGGGCGAACGTCTGCTCCAGACCGTCGGCGTTCTGCGGCAGAGCCGTGAGGACGTTAGCACTCGCGGTGCCCGGTACGACCAGGACCAGGGCGGCGGCGCCCATGACGGTCGCGATCGCGGACCGGCGGAGCGACCGTCCCCGGCGCTCGGGGCGGGGCGCGGCTTCCCCTGGATCCTGCTCGGGGTTCACCGTCGATGACAGCTTGTAACGCACACCGGGCTCCTCAACATCAGCGGGGTGAGCAAGGCCCCTCGCCCGGGATACCTTGCGTCAAGATCAATGGATTCCGTGCGAAGAAAAGAGAAACACCTGCCGTATCGGAGGGGTCCTTTTCATTCACCATGAGCACGTCATCCACTTGGTGCGGCGTTAAAGTACCCCGAGCGGATGCCGAGGGCAAGAGAAATTTCCGGGTAAATTAATTCCCCGAATACGCCATTACGGATATTCCCGAATCGGAAGCGACGATACGTGCGAAGCTCATCGCATATGACCAGGTCACACATGATCCGGCGGTTCGAGGACGGACCAAGCGGAGTGGGTTGGCAAGGCGGCGCTCCAACGGCTCAACCCTCAAAGAGAATACACAGGCACCGCTCACCGACATTGCGTGGAAGCATAGAGCGAAGCTGCCATCCTGTGAGAATTCAATGTCCCATGGATGAGCAATTGACGGCAATCGGAAAGAGAACGGACTGAGGCCAACCTTCCCGCCGACCCCGCCCTGCCGTCTGCCTGTCTGCCTGTCTGTCTGCCTGTCTGAGTCGGAGCAGCTGGGCGAGCGCCTGGCGGCCGGCCAACTCTGGGAGGAGAACGGCCTGGTGTTCTGCCGGCAGAACGGGCGACCCATCGATCCCCGGCAGGACCGGGACGAGTACAAGGACATCCTCGCGGCGGCCGGACTACGGGACGCGCGCGATGCACGACGGCCGGCACACCGCGGGCACGCTGATGATCGAGCCCGGCATCGAACCCCAATCGGGCGGACAGCAGCGCCCCCGCTCACCGGCCGCACGGTGCGCAATGAACAAGCAAAAGCCCCAGGTCACGGCGAGTGAGAATCCTGGGGCTTCTACAGAGCCGCCTTCGGGATTCGAACCCGAGACCTACGCATTACGAGTGCGTTGCTCTGGCCATCTGAGCTAAGGCGGCGCGCCGTTCACACCATGGTGCGATCAGCAACGCCGGTAAGTCTACACAGTTTCCGAGGGTGCTCAGAACACGTCCCAGGAGGTCGCCCCCAGGGCGTGCGGCAGGGCTACGAGCAGCGCTTTCCCTTGGCAGAGGGGGTGCCCTGGAGGAGGTAACGATCGATCGTGGAGTCGATGCATTCGCTGCCGCGGCCGTAGGCGGTGTGGCCGTCTCCGACGTAGGTGAGGAGGGTGGCGGAGGAGAGCTGGGAGGCGAGGCCCTGGGCCCAGGGGTACGGGGTCGCGGGGTCCCGGGTGGTGCCGACCACGAGGATCGGGGCGGCGCCCTTCGCCTCGATGCGGTGGGGTTCGCCGGTCGGTTTCACCGGCCAGTACGCACAGTTCAGGGAGGCCCAGGCCAGACCCTCCCCGAAGACGGGGGACGCCTCCTCGAAGGAGGGGAGAGCCTTCTCCACCTGGTCGGGGCGGGAGAAGGCGGAAGGGAGATCGAGGCAGTTCACGGCAGCGTTGGAGTACATCAGGTTCGTGTACCTGCCGTCGGCGTCGCGCTCGTAGTAGCTGTCGGAGAGGGAGAGCAGACCCGCGCCGTCCTTCTCCTTCATCGCCGAGGTGAGAGCCTCGCGCAGCTGCGGCCAGGCCGACTCGTCGTACATCGCCGCGATCACACCCGTCGTCGCGAGCGCCTCGCCGAGCTCGCGGCCGTCCGCGTCACCCGCCGGGATCGGGTTCGCGTCGAGCTGCTGGAAGAAGGCCTTGAGGTTCTTGCCGACCTGGTCCGCGCTGGTACCCACACCGCCCAGCGGGCAGTCGCTCTGACGTACGCAGTCCTTCGCGAACGACTGAAAAGCCGTCTCGAACCCCGCCGTCTGCCCCTCGGTCAGCTTGCGGGCGCTGAGCGACGGATCCATCGCGCCGTCCAGGACCAGCCGGCCCACCCGGTCGGGAAAGAGCCCGGCATACGTCGCCCCGAGGAACGTTCCGTACGACGCCCCGACGTACGTCAGCTTCTTGTCGCCCAGCACGGCCCGCAGCATGTCCATGTCGCGAGCCGTCTCCACCGTGGAGACATGCCTCAGCAGATCGGCCGAGCGCTGCCCGCACCCCTCGGCGAACTGCTTGTAGGCGTCGACCAGTTGGTCCGTCTCCTTCTCGTCGTCGGGTGTGCTGTCCGTTTGCGTGTACGTGTCCATCTCACGGCCGGTGAGACACTCCACCGGCTCGCTCCGGGCCACGCCTCGCGGGTCGACGGCGACCATGTCGTAGCGGGCGCGGACCTCCGCCGGGTAGCCGATACCGGCGTACGCCTGGAGATAGCCGACCGCCGAGCCGCCCGGCCCGCCCGGGTTGACCAGCAGCGAACCGAGACGCTTCCCCGGGCCCGTGGCCTTCTTCCGGGAGACAGCCAGCCTGATGTCGCCCGAAGCCGGCTTGGCGTAGTCGAGGGGCGCCTTCATCGTGGCGCACTCGAATCCGGGCACACCGCAGGTACGCCACGTCAGCTTCTGCCCGTAGTACGGCGCCAGCGTCGACGGCGTGGAACTGGGCAGCGCGTCCAGCACCGCGTCCGCTGTCGACGCCGTGGTCGAACTCCCCGAGGAACAGGCCGAGACGAGCAGCGCGGTGGCGGCCAGCAGCACGCCGCTCACGCGGAGGGTCCGGGACGGCGTGCCGGACGTCGTAGGGGAACTGATCGACCGGCCGGACCGGGCCGGCCGAGGAGTGCGCCTGATGTACATCTCGCGAGCGTAACCTTGCGCGATCAATTGATCACCATCAGTTGCTGATGCGCCTCGTACGAGTGACGCGGTCAACCAGTCACGCAGGCCAGGCGGGCATCACCGGCTACCCGGACCTCGCCGACCTCAGCGGTAGCGCGCGGAGGAACGATGACCTGGAGCCCTGAAAGCCCGGACGCCGTCAGCCCGCCCGCAACGCCATCGTCATCGCCTCCACCGCGAGCAGCGGGGCCACATTGCGGTCGAGGGCGTCGCGGCAGCCGGCGATCGCGTCGATGCGGCGCAGGGTCGCCTCCGGTGAGCTGCCGCGGGCCAGCCGCTCCAGGGTGTCCTCGGCCTCCGTGTTGGCGAGGGCCAAACGGGAGCCGAACTGGAGGGCGAGGACGTCGCGGTAGAACCCGGTGAGGTCGATCAGGGCCAGGTCCAGTGCGTCGCGCTGCGTCCGCGTTCTTCGGCGCTTCTGGTTGTCCTCCAGCTCCTTCATGACACCCGCGGTACCGCGGGGCATGCGGCCGCCCTGGACCGCGCCGAGGGCCGTCTTCATCTCCTCGGTCTCCTTGACGTCGACTTCCTCGGCGAGCTGCTTGGCGTCCTCGGACGCCGTGTCGATCAGCTCCTGGGCCGCCTTGAGGCAGCCGCCGATGTCGTCGATCCGGAGCGGGAGCTTGAGGACGGCGGCCCGCCGTTCGCGGGCGCGAGGATCCGTGGCGAGGCGACGGGCCCGCCCGATGTGGCCCTGCGTCGCGCGGGCGGCCACCGCCGCCACGCCGGGCTCGATGCCGTCACGGCGTACAAGGATGTCGGCGACCGCGTCCACGGGCGGGGTGCGCAGGATGAGGAGGCGGCAGCGGGAGCGGATGGTGGGCAGGACGTCCTCGATGGAGGGGGCGCAAAGGAGCCAGACCGTACGAGGGGCGGGTTCCTCCACGGCCTTCAGCAGGACGTTGCCCGCGCCCTCCGTGAGGCGGTCGGCATCCTCCAGGACGATGACCTGCCAGCGGCCGGTCGCCGGGGACAACTGGGCGCGCCGGACCAGGTCGCGGGTCTCCTTCACGCCGATGGAGAGCATGTCGGTGCGGACGATCTGCACGTCGGCGTGGGTGCCGATCAGGCTGGTGTGGCAGCCGTCGCAGAAGCCGCAGCCGGGGATTCCGCCCAGTGCGCGGTCGGGGCTCACGCACTGGAGCGCGGCCGCGAACGCCCGCGCCGCCGTGGAGCGGCCCGAGCCGGGCGGGCCCGTGAACAGCCAGGCGTGCGTCATCTTGGACGCCTCGGGCGGCGGGGTGCCCGAGGCGATCGCCGTGACGAGGGTGTCGGCGTCGCGGGCAGCGGCGGCGAGCTGCTCGCTCACCTTCTCCTGGCCCACCAGGTCGTCCCACACGGGCATGGGGCACCGCCCTTCCGTCGTACTTCGCCCTACCGCGTCCATTGTGCGGGTCGCCACTGACAACGCGTCCCCGGGCCGAGGACGAGCGGCGGCGACCGCCGGATTTCAGCGGCGGCGGCCGCCCTTGCCCCGCTCCTCGTCCCAGTCGTCGTCCTCATGGTCACGCGGGCCCAGCAGTTCGTCCGCAAGCGTCGGGAGATCGTCGAGCGGCGTCTCCTCCGCCCAGTCGGGGCGAGGGCGTCGACGCGGGGTGCCCTCGGCGTCGACCTGGGGCAGTTCGCGCGTACGGTCCGTGGAATCGTCGGACGGCTGCGCCTGGCGCTCGTCACGGAAGTAGCCCGGGGGCACCCGATCCCCAGGATCACCCGTGGAACTGCCGCCCGCACCCGCATCCCGAACCGGGGGCAACACAGCCGTCTCATCCGCCGCACCCGCGTCCCGAACCGGAGGCAGCACAGCCGTCTCGTCAGCCCCACCTGAAGTGACCGGAGGCAACACAGCCGTCTCATCCGCCGCACCCGCGTCCCGAACCGGAGGCAGCACAGCGGTCTCATCCGCCGCACCCGGAGCGACCGGACGCAGCACAGCCGTCTTCTCCGCATCCCTTTCAGGAACGGGCGGCTTCGGCAACTTGGCCGTCTCCTCGGCGTCGGACCGGGCCCCGGAACGGCCACCCGCCCCGGAGCCGGACCGCGCACCACCCGGACGACCCTCATCAGCCCGCACAGGCCGCAGCACCGCCGTGTCGTCCACGGCCCCAGCCGATCCACCCGACGGCGCCACGACCGGCGTAGCCACGGTCGTCTCATTGTCGGCAGAAGGCGATGACGAGGCAGACGATGACGGAGCAGAAGCCGACCCGGAACCATCAGCGGGCCGGGAGTCCTCAGCCGCACGAGAAGCCACAGCCACAGCCTCAGCCTCAGCTGCTGCCGAAGCCGCAGCCGCTGCCGCCGCCGAAGCAGCCGCCTCCGCAGCCCCCCTCCGAGCCTCCTCCGCCCGCAGCAACGCCTCCTCGGCCTTCCGCTGCTTCTCCAGGCGGCGCTCCTCCGCCTCGGCGCGCAGTCGCGCCTCCTCGGCGGCCAGCTTGCGCAGACGCTCCTGCTCGACGGCCCGTGCCTGCTCCTCCGCGAGCTTGCGGGCCCGCTCCTCCTCGGCCCGGCGGCGGGCCTCCTCGGCACGCTGCCGGGCCTCCTCCGCCTGGCGCTCGGCCTCGCGCCGCTGAGCCTCCTCCAGCTCCCGCTGCTTGCGCTCCTCTTCCTCCGCGCGCAACCGGGCGAGCTGCTCCTGGCGCTCGCGCTCCTGGCGCTCCTCCTCGGCCTTGCGTGCGGCCTCCTCCTCGGCCTTCCGCCGGGCCTCTTCCTCGGCCGCCTTGCGGGCCTCTTCCTGGGCCTTCACCTCGGCTTCGGAGAGGGGCAGCAGCGTGTCGAGCCGGTGCCGGACGACGGTGGTGACCGCCTCCGGCTCCTGCGCGGCGTCGACGACGAGGTACCGCCCCGGGTCGGCGGCGGCCAGCGTCAGGAAACCGGAGCGCACGCGCGCGTGGAACTCGGCCGGCTCCGACTCCAGTCGGTCCGGCGCCTCCGTGAACCGCTCACGCGCCGCATCCGGAGAGACATCCAGCAGCACCGTCAGATGCGGTACCAGCCCGTCCGTGGCCCACCGTGAGATCCGCGCGATCTCGGTCGGCGACAGATCACGGCCCGCTCCCTGGTACGCCACCGAGGAGTCGATGTACCGGTCCGAGATGACGACGGCGCCCCGCTCCAACGCGGGTCGCACCACCGTATCGACGTGTTCCGCGCGGTCGGCGGCGTACAGCAGTGCCTCCGCCCGGTTCGAAAGACCGGCCGACGACACATCCAGCAGGATCGACCGCAGCCGCTTGCCCACCGGCGTGGCGCCCGGCTCCCGGGTCACCACGACCTCGTGGCCCTTGGCGCGGATCCACTCGGCGAGCGCCTCCGCCTGGGTCGACTTCCCGGCCCCGTCACCGCCCTCCAGGGCGATGAAGAACCCGGAGAGGGCCGGTGCCTGCACCGGATCGTCGCCGCCCCGCAGCGCGTCCCGCAGATCGTGCCGCAACGGCACCCCGGAGCGGTCGTCGGCCTTGGAGAGCACCAGGGCGGCGACCGGCAGCAGCAGCGCGCCGACCAGCATCAGCGTGAAAGCGGCGCCCCCGTGCGCGAACACGAACTTGCCGCTCTCCAGGCGGTGCGGACCGATCGCGGCGGCCACCAGGGGTGCCACCAACGCGCCGAGCGCCACGAACAGACGTACGACAGCGTGCAGGTGTTCGGTCGCCCGTGCCCGCCGGTAGTCCTCGGACTCCTGGTCGAGCAGCGCGTGCCCGGTGTTGGCCGCGACGCCCGCGCCGATGCCCGCGAGGCCGACGATCAGCAGCACGCTGGTGACATCCGGGACCAGCCCGGCGGCCAGCAGCGCGACGCCGGTGAAGGCGATCGCCAGCGCGAGCAGCCTCCGCCGCGACAGCGTCGGCAACACGGAAGAGGCCGCCCGGATGCCGATGACGACACCGCCGGTCAGCGCCAGCACCAGCAGCCCGTACGTCACCGGTCCGCCGCCCAGGTCCTTGGCGTGCAGCACGGAGACGGCGACGGCGGCCGAGATTGCCGCGGCGACGGCGGCGCAGGCCAGGACCAGCAGCGGAATCGCGCCCGTACGGCCCGTGTCGACGACCGCGCCCGTCTTGGGGCGGCGCAGGCCCTCCAGCGGCGACCGCGCGCGCGGGGTGCGTGCGTCGGGCAGTTCGAGGAACGTGAGCACCGACAGCGAGGCGGCGAACAGCCCCGCGGCGACGTACGAGGCCAGCGCCGCCTGGTGCTGGCCGAACCAGTCGATCCCGGTGCCCAGCAGGTTGTTGACGAGGGACACGAGGACGAGCGTGGCGGCCGCGATCGGCACCGCCAGGAATCCCGTACGCAGCGACAGGCGCCGCAGCGCGTCCAGGTGGTCCGGCAGCGGGCGCACCGTGGCGCCCTCCAGTGGCGGCGCGGGCAGCAGCGCCGGCGCCGCGCTCTCCCGGCACACCGTCCAGAATCGCTCGGCGACACCGGTCACGAAGGCGACGACGAGGATGGCGGCGAGCGCGTCGTCCGGCGTCCAGTCGATCCACAGGGGCGCGACGATCAGGAGCGCGGCCCGCAGACCGTCCGCCCCGACCATGGTCCAGCGCCGGTCGAGCAGCCCCTCCTGGGACGTCAACGAGGTGAGCGGACCCAGGAGTACGGCTCCGAAGAGCAGCGTCGCGAGAACCCGTGCCCCGAATACAGCCGCCACCGCGAGGGCGACTCCGCGGTAGCCACCGCCGAAGGAACCCTCGGAGATCGCCGCCTGCAGGGCCAGGACGACCAGGACCAGCAGGGCCAGGGCGTCACCGACACCGCCCACGAGCTGGGCGCTCCACAGCCGTTTCAGCTGTGGCTGGCGCAGCAGAGCGCGCACGGCGCGCTCGCGGGAATCTGCGACCAGGGCGTCGTCGGGGGCCGGATTGTGGGCCGTTGGCTGCTCGGCTCGCGTCATCCTGACAGCCTATCCGGACCCACTGACTCCCCGAAGGGGTGGCCGAACATACGCACGCCCCCACACCGAAAGGTGTAGGGGCGCACACGCGTCAGGCACACGAAGGTCGGTTGCCAGGAGGGCACCAGGCTCCCGCCACCTGCTATCCCTCCGAAGTCGCCGTCTTCTTGGCGGCGGTCTTCTTGGCCGGTGCCTTCTTGGCAGCCGTCTTCGAAGTCGTCGTCTTCTTGGCAGCGGTTTTCTTGGCAGGGGCCTTCTTGGTGGCCGTTTTCTTGGCGGGAGCCTTCTTCGCGGTCTTCTTGGCCGGCGACTTGGCGCGCTTCTCGGCGAGCAGCTCGAACCCGCGCTCCGGGGTGATCTCCTCGACACTGTCGTCGGACCGCAGGGTCGCGTTGGTCTCGCCATCGGTCACGTACGGCCCGAAACGGCCGTCCTTGACGACGACGGGCTGCCCGCTGACCGGGTCCGCGCCCAGCTCCTTCAGCGGCGGCTTGGCGGCCGCCCGCCCGCGCTGCTTGGGCTGGGAGTAGATCTCCAGCGCCTCTTCGAGGGTGATGTTGAAGAGCTGGTCCTCGGCGGTGAGGGACCGCGAGTCCGTGCCCTTCTTCAGGTACGGCCCGTAGCGCCCGTTCTGCGCGGTGATCTCCACGCCCTCGGCGTCCTTGCCCACCACACGCGGCAGCGACATCAGCTTCAGCGCGTCGTCCAGCGTCACCGTGTCGAGCGACATCGACTTGAACAGCGACGCCGTACGCGGCTTGACGGCGTTCTTGCCCGTCTTCGGGGTGCCCTCGGGGAGCACCTCGGTGACGTACGGGCCGTAGCGGCCGTCGCGGGCGATGATCTGGTGGCCCGTCACCGGGTCGGCGCCGAGTTCGAAGTCGCCGCTCGGCTTGGCGAGCAGCTCCTCGGCGAGCTCGACCGTCAGCTCGTCCGGGGGCAGATCCTCGGGGACGTCCGCGCGCTGGTGGTTCTCGGAGTCCTTCTCGCCGCGCTCGGCGTAGGGGCCGTAGCGCCCGACGCGCAGCATGATGTCGTTGCCGACCGGGAAGGACGACACCTCGCGGGCGTCGATGGCGCCCAGGTCGGTGACGAGTTCCTTGAGGCCGCCGAGGTGGTCGCCGTCGCCGTTCCCGGCGTCCGCGGCACCCCTTACGTCGCCCGCGCCGAAGTAGAACCGCCGCAGCCACGGAATGGACTGCGCCTCGCCCCGCGCGATGCGGTCGAGGTCGTCCTCCATCTTGGCGGTGAAGTCGTAGTCGACGAGCCGCCCGAAGTGCTTCTCCAGCAGGTTGACCACGGCGAAGCTCAGGAAGGACGGCACGAGGGCCGTGCCCTTCTTGAAGACGTAGCCGCGGTCGAGGATGGTCCCGATGATCGACGCGTACGTCGACGGGCGGCCGATCTCGCGCTCTTCGAGCTCCTTGACCAGGCTGGCCTCGGTGTAGCGGGCCGGGGGCTTGGTCGCGTGCCCGTCGACCGTGATCTCCTCGGCGGACAGCGGGTCGCCCTCGGCCACCTGCGGCAGTCGGCTCTCGCGGTCGTCCAGTTCGGCGTTCGGGTCGTCCGCGCCCTCGACGTACGCCTTCAGGAAGCCGTGGAAGGTGATCGTCTTGCCGGACGCGCTGAACTCGGCGTCGCGGCCGTCGGCGGACGTGCCCGCGATCTTGACGGTGACGGAGTTACCGACCGCGTCCTTCATCTGGGAGGCGACGGTCCGCTTCCAGATCAGCTCGTACAGCCTGAACTGGTCGCCCGTCAGGCCCGTCTCGGCCGGGGTGCGGAAACGATCACCCGAGGGGCGAATCGCCTCGTGCGCCTCCTGCGCGTTCTTGACCTTCCCGGCGTACGTCCGCGGCTTGTCCGGCAGGTAGTTGGCACCGTAGAGCTGCGTGACCTGCGTACGAGCGGCGGAGATCGCTGTGTCCGACAGGGTCGTGGAGTCCGTACGCATGTAGGTGATGAAGCCGTTCTCGTACAGCTTCTGCGCCACCTGCATGGTGGCCTTCGCGCCGAAGCCGAGCTTGCGCGAGGCCTCCTGCTGCAGCGTCGTCGTACGGAACGGGGCGTAGGGCGAGCGGCGGTACGGCTTGGACTCGACCGAGCGGACCGCGAAGTCCGTGTTCTCCAGGGCGGCGGCGAGCGCGCGGGCGTTCGTCTCGTCCAGGTGGAGCGTGTTGGCGCCCTTGATCTGGCCGAGCGAGTCGAAGTCGCGGCCCTGGGCGACGCGCTTGCCGTCGACGGCCGAGAGACGGGCGACCAGCTGCGAGGGGTCGGACGCGTCCCCGGTGCGGCCGGTGCCGAACGTGCCCGTCAGGTCCCAGTACTCGGCGGAGCGGAAGGCGATGCGCTCGCGCTCCCGCTCGACGACGAGGCGGGTCGCCACGGACTGCACGCGGCCCGCCGACAGACGCGGCATGACCTTCTTCCACAGGACCGGCGAGACCTCGTAGCCGTAGAGACGGTCGAGGATGCGGCGGGTCTCCTGGGCGTCGACCATGCGCTGATTGAGCTCGCGCGGGTTGGCGACCGCGGCGCGGATCGCGTCCTTGGTGATCTCGTGGAAGACCATCCGGTGGACGGGAACCTTGGGCTTCAGGACCTCAAGGAGGTGCCACGCGATGGCCTCGCCCTCGCGGTCCTCATCGGTGGCGAGGAAGAGTTCGTCGGAGTCCTTCAGCAGGTCCTTGAGCTTCTTGACCTGGGCCTTCTTGTCAGCGTTGACCACGTAGATCGGCTGGAAGTCGTTGTCGACGTCCACGCCGAGGCGGCGCACCTCGCCGGTGTACTCCTCGGGCACTTCCGCAGCGCCGTTGGGAAGGTCACGGATGTGCCCGACGCTCGCTTCGACGACATAGCCGGGGCCGAGATAGCCCTTGATCGTCTTCGCCTTGGCAGGCGACTCGACGATGACGAGTCGGCGGCCGCCGTGTGCGGTGTCGCTGGTCGGGGACAACTTCGCTCTTCTCTCCGGTCGACGCGGGGGATCTCCCCAGGCCTTGCTCCCGGGGGTCGGATGGTGCTGACGCTGCGGAGTGTGACGGTACATCCCGCCCCCGTGTCAAACGGGAAAAGCCCGCAACGGCCACTCGAACGGTAACCCGACTACCGCCATTCCTGCCGCCCGGAGTGTCGACCAGCCGTTTCGGCTCTATCCGGAGTGTGACCTCCCAGTTACCCAAGTCGTCGCCTTCACGCGCGCGTGATGCACCAGATCGCGAGCACCAATGCCCCCACTGCGGCGACGCTCGCGAGCGTCGCCGATGCGACGCGGTTCACACCGACGGCGACGGGCTCGCCGCGACGCAGCCTGGTCGCGGTCCAGGCCAGCAGTCCGCCTCCGAACAGCGCGAACACCGCCCCCGCGAAGATCGCCGGTCCGCTTTCCACGGTTCTGTCCTTCCGCCCGAGTCTTCAGGGTCGGGACGCTGACAGGCCCCAGCGGCGAGCACACGAACCCCCGGTGAACACGGGGCGGCCGACACCCCATGAGCCCGTCCGACCGCGCCACGAGTTCGGCACGGGCCGCCGCACCAACTCGTCTCGAACTTGTTGCTTCCGGCTTGTTGGCTCCGGGCTTCGGGATTCCGGTGCTTCCGGCTTCCGGCTTCCGGTGCTTCCGGCTTCCGGCTTCCGGCTTCCGGCTTCCGGCTTCCGGCTTCCCGGTGTATCCGTACGCACCCAGCCGTACGGATACACCCCAGGCACCATGCCACCGGAACGCCGTCACCCCGCAGGCTCAAGGAACCCCTGCTCCACCAGCAGCCTGATCTGCGCGGGTGTCCGGTCCCGCAGCAACACCGGATCCTCGCCGACCAGTTGGGCGATGGCGTCCAGGATCCGGCCGGCGCTCAGTGTGCCGTCGCACACACCGGCGAAACCCGCGCCGACCGTGTCGACCTTCGTGGCCCGGCGCATTCCGCGGTTCTGACGCAGCACCACGTGCTCCGGGTCCTCGGCGCCGGGCAGCCCGACCTGCTCCTGGACGACCTCGACCGCGAGCCTGAAGTGCTCGGCGAGCAGGGCGGCGTCGTCGTGCGCCCGCAGGTAGTCGACGCGGTCGAAGTGCGCACGTACGGCCTCGCCGAGGGGCTGTTCGACGGGATGCGGCCACTCCTCGACCGTGATCGAGGGCTGGGCGGCCGCCGCTCTGCGCAGCGTGATCCACCCGAAGCCGACCGCCTTCACCTTGCGCGCCTCGAACTCGTCCAGCCAGGCGTCGTACCGCGCCTGGTACTCGGCGGGATCCACCCGGTGGTCGCCCGCGTCGCGCAGCCACAACTCGGCGTACTGCGTGACGTCCTGGACCTCGCGCTGCACGATCCACGCGTCACAGCCGCGCGGCACCCAAGACCGGAGCCGGTCCTGCCACTCCTCGCCCTCCACGTGCTGCCAGTTGGCCAGAAATTGCGCGTACCCCCCGTCCCTGAGGCGCTCCCCCGCCTCCTGAACGAGCGTCCGGCACAGATCGTCCCCGCCCATTCCGCCGTCGCGGTAGGTGAGCCGGGCGCCCGGCGAGATCACGAAGGGCGGGTTCGAGACGATCAGGTCGTACGTCTCGTCGGCGACCGGCTCGAAGAGGGAACCCTCCCGCAGGTCGGCGGCGAGGGCGCCGGAGAGGGCGAGGGTCAGCGCGGTGATGTGCAGCGCGCGCGGGTTGACGTCGGTCGCGGTCACGCGTGTGGCGTGCTGGGCGGCGTGCAGGGCCTGGATCCCGGAGCCGGTGCCGAGGTCGAGGGCCGACTCCACCGGCGTACGGACGGTGATGCCCGCGAGGGTCGTGGAGGCGCCGCCCACGCCGAGCACGACGCCTTCGTCCCGGCTGCCGATGCCGCCCGCACCCCCGACGGCACACCCCAGGTCGGACACGATGAACCAGTCCTGCCCGTCGGATCCGCCATAGGGCCGGATGTCCACGGTCGCGGCGACCTCGTCCCCGCCCACCTGCGTCAGCCAGCCGCTCTCCACGCAGTCCCCGACCGGCAGAACGTCCGCCACGCGCGCGCGGGGCACGGGCTGTTGCAGCAGGAAGAGCCGTACGAGCGTCTCCAGTGGCGTGTCCCCCCGGGTGGCCCGGAGCGCGGGCACGGTCTCACTGCGTGCCAGCGCCGCGTACGCGGGGGCGCCGAGCAGATCGAGCAGGCCATCGGCGGTGAAGGCCGCCCCGAGCAGGGCGTCGCGCAACCGGGCTGCGACGTCGGTACGGTCGGACGAGGGCAAGGTTGACAGGCTGGTGTGGCTCACGTCCCCCATTGTGTCCGCTCTCGCCGACGGGCGCGTGCGCCTGTGGACAGCCCCGCCGACCGCCACGTCCACCTGTGGACAAGTCCGTGCCGACTCCCCGTAGGCCTCTGGACAGCCAGAGCCGACCCCGCGTAAGCCTGTGGCCGGCCGGAGCCGCGCAGGGCACGCCGAAGGCCCGGCACGCGTGCGTACCGGGCCCTCTTTCGGTTGACGAACGATCGCCCTCCCGGGATCGGCCCGAACGATCGCCCTCCTGGGATCAGCCCAGGAGAATCGGCTTCGTCCGCATCAGCCCAGGAGAATCGGCATCGCCCGAATCAGCCCTGGGTCGAAGAAGGCGCGGCGGACGAGGAGGCGGACTTGCAGCTCTCCTGCGTCGCCATCGCCTTGCCGACGTCTCCCTCTTCGAGCTTCTTCAGGGCGTCGTTCCCGCTCTTGCTCAGCTCGCCCAACTGCTCGGCGACCCCGCTGAGTCCGTCCGCGAACTTCGCCTGGTCCTTGGTGTCGAGGGCGTCCGACTGCTTCACCAGGTCGGCGTAGGAGGTGGAGAGGCCGTTGAGCTCCTTGACCGCGTCCTCCTGCTTCTTCTTGCCGTCGTCGACGTCCGGGGGCCCGACGTTCTCGATACCGGTCGCCATCGTCTTGTAGGCGTCGGAGATGTCCTGGAAGCCCGTGGAGTCGGCCTTCTGCACCTCTTCCGGTGTGCTGTCGTCCGAGGTCTCCTGCTGGATCTGGGCGTTGGCCGCCGCGATCTTCTGGATCTGCGGCTGCACCGCGTCACAGACCTGCTTGGCCCAGGAGTTCAGCTTGTCGTTGCCGTCGTCGCTGCTGCATCCCGACAGCGCCAGTACCAGTACCGCACCGCCGGACAGTGCGGCCGCGAGCTTCTTGTTCACCGGATTGGTCCCTTCCATGGCTCTCGGCCCCGGAACATACACGGCATGCGCGCGACACTCGCACGTCGAATGTCCGCTTGAATACTTTTTAAAGCCATTTGCACCAAGCGAGAGAAGGCTCACGGAGACGGTGTGAACACACACAAGGCGGGCGGACGGCACGTGTGCACGCGCCATCCGCCCGCCCATTGCGTGGAACCCATGGGAACCCTTTGGGACCCTGACCAGGTGCGAGGCCAGGCACCGCCGGACTCCCTACGACGCCGCTACGACACCGCTGCGGGATCAGCCGACTTGGTCACCCTTTCCGCGTCGTCTTCGTCACCAACGGCGATCCCGCGCCGCTTGGAGATGTACACCGCAACGATGATGACAAGGAACGAGAGCACCGCGATCAGCACGCGCATACCCACGCTCTTGTCGTCGCCGTACGAGAACTTGACGACCGCCGGCGCGATGAGCAGCGCCACCAGGTTCATCACCTTCAGCAGCGGGTTGATCGCGGGTCCCGCGGTGTCCTTGAAGGGGTCGCCGACCGTGTCGCCGATCACCGTCGCGGCATGGGCCTCGCTGCCCTTGCCGCCATGGTGACCGTCCTCGACCAGCTTCTTCGCGTTGTCCCAGGCACCGCCCGAGTTCGCGAGGAAGACCGCCATCAGCGTGCCGGTGCCGATCGCCCCCGCCAGGAACGAGCCGAGCGCGCCGACCCCGAGCGTGAACCCGATCGCGATCGGCGTGAGTACGGCGAGCAGACCGGGCGTGGCGAGTTCGCGCAGCGCGTCCTTGGTGCAGATGTCGACGACGCGCCCGTACTCGGGTTTCTCGGTGTAGTCCATGATCCCGGGGTGCTCGCGGAACTGCCGCCGCACCTCGTAGACCACGGCCCCGGCGGACCGCGAGACCGCGTTGATCGCCAGCCCCGAGAAGAGGAAGACGACCGCGGCGCCCGCGATGAGACCCACCAGGTTGTTGGGCTGCGAGATGTCCATCATCAGGTTCATCGGCGCGCCCGGTCCCGAGACCTTCTCGCCGACTTCGTTCGCGGCCGTGAGGATCGCGTCGCGGTACGAGCCGAAGAGCGCCGAGGCCGCGAGTACGGCGGTGGCGATGGCGATGCCCTTGGTGATGGCCTTGGTGGTGTTGCCCACGGCGTCCAGGTCGGTGAGCACCTGTGCGCCCGCGCCCTCGACGTCACCGGACATCTCGGCGATGCCCTGCGCGTTGTCGGAGACGGGCCCGAAGGTGTCCATCGCCACGATCACGCCGACCGTGGTGAGCAGACCGGTGCCGGCCAGGGCCACGGCGAAGAGCGCCAGCATGATCGACGTACCGCCGAGCAGGAAGGCCCCGTACACGCCGAGGCCGATCAGCAGGGCGGTGTAGACGGCCGATTCGAGACCGATGGAGATACCGGCGAGGACGACGGTGGCCGCGCCGGTGAGCGAGCTCTTGCCGATGTCCCGTACGGGACGGCGGGTGGTCTCGGTGAAGTAGCCGGTCAGCTGCTGGATCAGCGCGGCCATGACGATGCCGATCGCGACGGCGATGACCGCGAGGATCCGCGGGTCGCCGTCCTTGGCCGAGATCGCGACGTCCGTGACGCCGTCGAGGTCGGCGTACTTGCCCGGGAGGTAGACGTACACGGCCACGGCCACCAGCACGAGCGAGATCACCGCGGAGATGAAGAACCCGCGGTTGATCGCGGACATGCCGCTGCGGTCGGAGCGCCGGGGCGCCACCGCGAAGATGCCGACCATCGCGGTGAGTACGCCGATCGCCGGCACGATCAGCGGGAACGCGAGCCCGGCGTCGCCGAACGCCGCCTTGCCGAGGATCAGCGCGGCGACCAGCGTCACGGCGTACGACTCGAAGAGGTCCGCGGCCATACCGGCACAGTCGCCGACGTTGTCGCCCACATTGTCGGCGATGGTCGCGGCATTACGCGGATCGTCCTCCGGAATGCCCTTCTCGACCTTGCCGACCAGGTCGGCGCCGACGTCGGCGGCCTTGGTGAAGATGCCGCCGCCGACACGCATGAACATCGCGATCAGCGCGGCACCGAGGCCGAAGCCCTCCAGGACCTTCGGTGCGTCGGCCGCGTACACCAGCACCACACAGGAGGCACCCAGCAGACCGAGCCCCACCGTGAACATGCCGACAACGCCACCCGTGCGAAAAGCGATCTTCATCGCTTTGTGCGAGACGGCGGTGAGATCCTTTTCCGGCTCACCCTCCGCCGGAGTCGCTTCCCTTGCCGCGGCGGCCACGCGGACATTGCTTCGTACGGCGAGCCACATACCGATATAACCGGTGGTCGCCGAGAACGCCGCGCCGATCAAGAAGAAGATCGACCGTCCGGCACGCTGATTCCAGTCGTCCGCAGGAAGCAGCATGAGCAGGAAGAACACCACGGCGGCGAATACCGCGAGGGTGCGCATCTGCCGTCCCAGGTAGGCATTCGCGCCCTCCTGGATGGCCCTTGCGATCTCCTTCATGCTGTCGGTGCCCTCGCCCGCCGCGAGCACCTGGCGTACCAGGACCCCGGCGACCACGAGCGCCGCGAGCGCGACGACCCCGATGACCATCACGATGAGACGGTTGTCGTCGGTCAGTACTGCGGCTGCGAAGGTTGTGGACTGGTCAAACCTCTGAGGGGTAGAAAGCCCCGCCATTCGTCCTCCTTGACGCTTGGACCGAGCTCAAGATGTGGACGGATTGTAGGTACCGGAACCTGATCAAAACAGTGGGCGGTAAACGGAATTAGCCTTCACATGCTCTTCAGCAAATGATCGCAGGGTGTCCATGGACCCCAAAAGAGGTAATGCCCCAAAACCGTTGACGCTTGATCAAATAATCGCGCCATTGATCGTGAATCAATTCACGAAAAGGCACGTAACGAGACGGCAGTGGCACCTGGGCATGCAAAAGGGCCCTGCTGAGCAGGGCCCTTTTGGTTACTTGCGCGGTTACGAGGGGCTACGGGGGACGTACTCAGGGAGCGAGCGTGGCCGGCGGCGTGGTCGGCCAGCTCATCCTGATCAGTCCGCCGTTCTCCCCGGCGGTGACCTCGACGTCGTCGACGAGGCCGCTGATGACAGCGAGCCCCATCTCGTCCTCCTCGGTCTCCGCGTCGGAGTCGCCGTGGGATGCGCCGGGCACCGACTCGCCGGGAGCCGTGCGCGGCGCTTCGTCGCCGACCTCGATGGAGAACTGCTTCTCCTCCTCGATCAGCAGCACCCGCACCGGCGCCGAGATGCCGCTGCTCTGGTGCAGCCCGACGGCTCGGGTGCAGGCCTCACCGACAGCGAGTCTGACCTCGTCGAGTACGGCCTCGTCCACTCCGGCCCTGCGCGCCACCGCTGCCGCCACCAGTCGGGCGGTCCTGACGTGCTCGGGCAGCGCGCTGAAGCGGAGCTCAACGGTGGCCATGCATCCCCCTCAGCTACGGGCGTGCTTTCGGAGGGCCGGGCCGCCAAGACCCGGTCCCCCCGTCTGTTGCTTCTGCCGTCGTGGGCGCGCGACTTCTGCCGTCCTTCGGCTCGCGGCCCAGGGACGGGTCAGTCGGTGGCGTTCACCGCTTCCTCGACCGAGGTGTGGATCGGGAACACCTTGGTGAGGCCGGTGATACGGAAGATCTTCAGAATGCGCTCCTGGTTGCAGACCAGGCGCAGCGAGCCCTCGTGGGCGCGCACACGCTTCAGGCCGCCCACCAGGACGCCGAGCCCGGTGGAGTCGAGGAAGTCCACGCCCTCCATGTCGACGACGAGGTGGAAACTGCCGTCGTTCACCAGCTCGACCAGCTGCTCGCGCAGCTTGGGCGCGGTATATACATCGATTTCGCCACCGACCTCGACGACCGTACGGTCGCCGTTAGGGCCGGACACACTGCGAGTCGACAGAGACAGGTCCACGAATCCTCCAGCACCTTGCTATCGAGCGGTCGCCCCACGGGACACCTCGGCAGAGCCCCCGGGACGGTTCGCCAGCCGCGATGGCATTCAATCACTTACCGGCAGGCGTGCACGACGCCTTGGCCCCATTGTCCGTCATGCCAGTGACACACTCGATGCCGATGGCCAAGAATCACCGATCCGATCGACCCTCGACGGACACCGCTTCCCGCCCCTCGCCGAGCACGGTCCTGGACCGTCTCGCCTCGGGGCCGAGCCGGGCTTCGCGCATCACTCATACGGAGCACTTGCCCCCTCGTGCGGGCCGCCATGCCGTCTGGCCCGACCGGATCCGCTCGGAGGTCATCGCCGCGGTGCAGGCCGCGGGCATCGAACACCCCTGGGCCCACCAGGCACTGGCCGCCGAACACGCCCTGGACGGCGAATCGGTGATCGTCGCCACAGGCACGGCCTCCGGCAAGTCCCTGGCCTACCTCGCCCCAGTCATGTCGGCCCTCCTGGACGGCTCCGAGGCCCCGAACGGCCGCGGCGCGACCGCCCTCTACCTCGCCCCGACCAAAGCCCTCGCCGCAGATCAGCGCCGATCTGTGAAGGAACTTTCACAACCTCTGGGGAACGCCGTACGCCCGGCCGTGTACGACGGGGACACCCCCTTCGAGGAACGCGAGTGGGTACGTCAGTACGCCAACTACGTCCTGACCAACCCCGACATGCTGCACCGCGGCATATTGCCCTCCCACCCCCGCTGGTCCTCCTTCCTCCGTGCCCTGCGCTACGTCGTCATCGACGAGTGCCACACCTACCGCGGTGTCTTCGGCTCCCATGTCGCCCAGGTCCTGCGCCGCCTGCGCCGCCTGTGCGCCCACTACGGCGCCTCTCCCGTCTTCCTGCTGGCCTCCGCGACCGCCGCCGAGCCCTCGGTCGCCGCACGCCGCCTGACCGGCCTTCCGGTGGTCGAGGTCGCCGACGACGCCTCCCCACGCGGCGAACTGGTCTTCGCCCTCTGGGAACCCCCTCTCACCGACTTGCACGGCGAGAAGGGCGCCCCCGTCCGCCGCACCGCCACCGCCGAGACCGCCGACCTCCTCACCGACCTCACCATTCAGGGCATGCGCTCGATCGCCTTCGTACGCTCCCGACGCGGGGCCGAGCTGATCGCGGTGATCGCCCAGGAACGCCTCGCCGAGATCGACCGCTCACTGGCCCGGCGCGTGGCCGCCTACCGCGGCGGCTACCTCCCGGAGGAACGCCGCGCCCTCGAACGCGCCCTCCACTCCGGCGAACTCCTCGGCCTCGCCGCCACCACCGCCCTCGAACTCGGCATCGACATCTCCGGCCTCGACGCGGTCGTCATCGCGGGCTACCCGGGCACCCGGGCCTCCCTGTGGCAGCAGGCGGGCCGCGCCGGGCGCTCCGGGCAGGGCGCGCTGGCGATCCTCGTCGCCCGCGACGACCCGCTGGACACCTTCCTCGTCCACCACCCCGAGGCCCTCTTCGACCAGCCGGTGGAGTCCACCGTCCTCGACCCGGACAACCCGTACGTCCTCGCCCCGCACCTGTGCGCGGCCGCCGCCGAGATCCCGCTCACGGACGACGACTTGAAACTCTTCGGCCCGGCGGCCGCCGGACTGCTGCCCCAGCTGGAGGCCGCGAAGCTGCTGCGCCGCCGCACGAAGGCCTGGCACTGGACCCGCCGGGAACGGGCCGCGGACCTGGCCGACATCCGCGGAGAGGGCGGCACGCCCATACAGATCGTCGAGGCCGGAACGGGCCGGCTGCTCGGCACGGTCGACGCCGGCGCCTCGCACACGACGGTCCACGAGGGCGCGGTCCACCTGCACCAAGGCCGTACCTACCTGGTGCGCAAGCTGGACCTGGAGGACTCCGTCGCCCTGGTCGAAGAGGCCAACCCGCCGTATTCGACGGTGGCCCGCGACACGACCGCCATCTCCGTCCTGGAGACGGACACCGAAGTCCCCTGGGGCCAGGGCCGGTTGTGTTTCGGCTCCGTCGAAGTCACCAACCAGGTCGTCTCCTTCCTGCGTCGACGTGTCATCACCGGCGAGGTCCTGGGCGAGACGAAGCTCGACCTCCCCCCTCGTACGCTCCGTACGCGTGCCGTGTGGTGGACGGTCACCGAGGACCAGTTGGACGCGGCCCGGATCAACCCGGAGATCCTCGGCGGCGCCCTGCACGCCGCCGAGCACGCCTCCATCGGCATGCTGCCGCTCTTCGCCACCTGCGACCGCTGGGACATCGGCGGCGTCTCCGTCCCGCTGCACCCGGACACCCTGCTGCCCACGGTCTTCGTGTACGACGGCCACCCCGGCGGCGCGGGCTTCGCGGAGCGCGCCTTCCACACCGCCCGCGCCTGGCTCACCGCCACCCGCCAGGCCATCGCCTCCTGCGAGTGCGACGCAGGCTGCCCGTCCTGCATCCAGTCCCCCAAGTGCGGCAACGGCAACGACCCCCTGCACAAACGGGGCGCTGTGCGATTGCTCACGGAGCTGCTGCGGGAGGCGCCGGAGGGCTAGGTGCTCCGGCTAGGTGCTCCGTCCGGGGAGGTTGTGGACGGTGACAGGGCCCGGGGCCTGTCCGGCGTGGTGATCTCTTTGGCGTTCCGGTCAGGCATTCAGGTGATTTCGGTACGACCATCGATTTTCAGCCACTTACCATCTGGTCCCGTCACAGACGGGAAGATTCGGCGGCGACCGGCCGAGCACGTGACCGATGTGGTCGTCCTCGGGGCGGGGCCGGCCGGGCTCGTGCTCGGCAACATCCTTGTGGACCGGGGGATCGACTGCGTCGTCCTGGAGCGGGCCGAGCGCACGCATGTGCAGACGCGGGCACGGGCCGGGTTCCTGGCCGCCGACACCGTGCGGATCCTGAATCGGCACGGTCTCGCCGAGGGGCGGCAACGGCACGGGCAGATCCACAGCACCTGCGAGTTCCGTACCGAGGACGGCCGGTTCCGGCTGGACTACAGCGAGCTCGGGCAGGGGGAGCGGCACACCGTCTACCCCCAACAGGACCTGGTGACCGACCTGTTGACACGGTTCCCGGAACGTGGCGGGCAGATTCGTTTCGGCTTCGAGGCCGTGGCCGTGCGCGACGCCGACAGGGAGCGGCCCGAGGTGGCCGTGCGCGAGGCCGACGGGCGGCCCGGCCTGTGGCGGGCGCGGTACGTGGCCGGCTGCGACGGGCGGCACGGCGTGGCCCGGCGTTCACTGCCGGCCGGCACGGTCCGCCACCACCGCGATCACGGTGTGACCTGGCTGGGGCTGCTCGCCGGGGCGCCGCCCAGTCTGGACGCCGTCGGCTACGCGGTGCACGAGCGCGGGTTCGCCGGGCACATGGCCCGCACCAGCGAGGTCACGCGCTACTACCTGCAGTGCGAGCGCGGCACCCCGGCCGACTCCTGGTCCGAGGAGCGGATCTGGGACGAGCTGGAGCTGCGGATGCGGGCCCGGGAGTACGGCCCGCTGCGCCGCGGACGCGTCGTGCAGCGTTCCGTCGTCCACCTGGAGTCCGACGTGCTCGAACCGCTGCGCCACGGCGCGCTGTTCCTCGTGGGCGACGCCGCCGGTCTGATCAGCCCGTCCGCCGCTAAGGGCGCCAATCTCGCGGTCCTCAAAGCGGCGGTCCTGGCCGACGCCATGACCGACGACCTGACCGCCGGGAATCCCGAGGGCCTCGACGCCTACTCGGCGCGGTGTCTGACGCACATCTGGCGTGCGCAGGAGTTCTCGCACTGGATGATCGCGCTGCTGCACGGCCCGTCCGGCGCGGTCGGCGAGTCGCTGTTCCACAACTCCCTGCGCCGCTCCCGCCTCTCCTCGCTGCGCACCTCGCGCAGCCACCAGGACTGGTTCGCCGAGTACTACGTCGGCGTATAGCCCGTCAGCCCGTCACCCTGCCCAGCTCCGCCCCGCGTACATCCTGTGTGGGTCCCGCTGATCCCACCTGCCCCGCAGGCCCCACCGGTCCCGCAGGCCCCGCCCTCGATCTCACCTCCGCCGCGAACGGCCCCCGGCCCGACGCCGCCGTGACGTCCGAGATCTCGCCGCCGACCGCGCACCGGACAAGTCGCGCGTGCTGGGCCCGTGCCACTCGGTCCGCCTCGTCGCAGGCGGCCGTTGCGCCGTCCATCCAGTGGTCCGCCGCCGCGAGCGCCGCCAAGTCGGCTGCTCCCGCCGCCCGGTGACGGATGAGGACGACCTGACCCATGGCCAGCACCACCCCGAACACCACGCACAGCACGGCGATCACCCCGACTGACCAGACGGTCGCCGACCCTCTGTCCGGCCCAGCCGGTATGCCGGACCTGCACGATGCGGCCAACCTGCCTGCCGTGCCCGACGGGTGGATCCGTCTGACGCGTCCGCTCCACCAAGTCGACCTGAGCCCCGCGCACCGCCGCCCCAAGACTGCGGTCCAACCACCTCCCGTCACCCCCCGCTCACCCCCACCGTCTCCTCCGCCAGAGCCACCGCCTCGTCGCTCAGCTCCAGGGTCAGCGCGTCGGGACCCGGGGCGCTCGCCGTGACCGTCACCCGGACCAGGTCGCCCTCCCGGCTCACCTCGACCCGCGCGCCCCGCGGTGCCGCGCGGCGCGTCGTCGTCAGGACCGCGTCGGGCGAGTCCTGGCGGGCCGCCGCGCGGGCGCCCGCCCTCGCCGCGTCCTGGCACTGGATCTGTGCGGAGGCGGCCAGCAGGGCCCAGACCAGCGCCATCGCGACGAGCACCAACGCGGGCAGCACCACGGCCGCCTCGGCGGTCACGAATCCCCGGTCCCGGCGGCCGAGCGGACCGCGGACTCCCCTTCCAGCCCGAGCCGGCCCCCTGACCACCGACGCAATCCGTCCCACCCCCACCCGCCGTTCACATCTGGACATTGAGCGCCCGCTCCACGATCCCCTGCAGCTCCGCGCTGACCTGCCCACTCGTCAGCACCTTGTAGAGCGCGGCCGCGAAGGCGACCGCCGCGATGATTCCCACCGCGTACTCGGAGGTGACCATCCCCTCATCCCTCCGCACCAGCCCACGAAGCCATGCCCGCATCCGCACCTGTACTCGTACTGCCTTGCTCATCTCAACCCCCGTAAGGTCCAAGCCAATTGATCACTTGTCGTTCACCGCACACCGCACACCGCCACCCGTCACCGGCCACCGGCCACCCGTCATCCATCACCCCCGCCCAACAGCCCGCCCGCCAGCCCGATCACCACAGGCAGCACGCCGATCGCGAGGAAGGCGGGCAGAAAGCACAGCCCCACCGGCGCGGTGACCATGACGGCCGCCCGACGCGCCCGCGCCGTGGCGGTGCGCCCCCACTCGGCGCGAGCCTCGGCGGCAAGACGCCCGACGGGCACGGCCGCCGGTACGCCCGACTCGCCCGCGCGCTCCAAGAGCCGCGCCAGCGGCCCGGCACCCGGTATCGACGCCAACTTCCGCCACGCCGCAACCGGTTCACTGCCGAGGCGCACCTCGGCCGCACCTCGTGCGAGCCGCTCCCCCACAGGTCCCCCCAGCGCCTCGCCCACGGCCTGAGCGGCCACCACGGGGCCTGCACCTGCCGCGACGCACGCTGCCAACAGATCAGCGGCAAGCGGAAGTTGTCGCGCCGCGCGCGCCCTGTCGTACTCCTCCGCCGGGCCAGGTCCCCGCCGCTGCCGCCACCGCCAGACCCCGAACCCGACCGCCAGACCCACCAGGCCCCCGGCGAAGCCCCCGACCAGCACCCAGCCGGCACACACGGCCCCCACCACGGGCAGCCACCGCTGCCCCACCCCCGCCAAGTCGAAGCTCCGCCCACTTGACGCCGTCTCCAGGGCAAGCAACTCAGCCAGCCTCCGACGCACCCTCCGTTCGCGTCGCGCCGCCCAGAGCGACCGCGCCAGCCATCCGAACGCCAGCACTCCACACACGGCCACCCCCAGCCTGTGGACAACTTCCGCGCTCATGCGGCCTCCGCTCCTCGCACGATGCGCAGGGCCCACCACAGGCCCACGCCCTCCAACACCCCGCCGATCAGCAGACAGGCCAAGCCCGGGCCGGTATGCAGCAGCACATGCAGCGGATCGGCGCCCAAGGCGGTACCGAGCAGGAGCCCCAGCACCGGCAGTCCCGCGAGCATCACCGCCGTGGATCGTGATCCGGCCAACTGGGCCCGTAGATCAGCTCTTTGGTCTCTCTCGGCACGCAACGCCCCCTCCAGCCGGTCGAGCCCCGCGGCAAGCCCCGCGCCCCGGTCCACGGCCACGCGCCAGCACGCGGCAAGCCCCACCAGTCCGTCAGCCCCCGGCTGCCGTGCGGCGTCGGTGAGCGCGCCCGGCACATCCCCGCCGAACCGCGCCGCCGCCAACACCACCGCCTGCGCCTCACCGAGCCCTGGCGAATCACGCGCCGCCCGGAGCAGGGCCTCACCCGGCTGCTTCCCGGCCCGCACCTCCCCGGCGAGCGCCCCGCACAGGCCGATCACCGCATCCCCCCGCCGCTCCAGCTCCCGCCGAGCCTCCGCGGCCCGCCGCACCCTCCCGAGCAGCGGCACTGCGGCCACCCCCAGAATCAGCGGCACCACGGATGTACCGATCAACGCGATCGCAAGCCCGGCGACCAGTGACCACCCTTCGACCCGCAACCGCCCTCGCAGCCGCCGCCATCCGATGAGCGCTTTCTCCCAAGGCGGCGGATCGGACCCCACCACTCCGCCGCCCGCGACCAGCAACCGCGCCCTGCGCGCCCCCGAGTCCCACCCGCCCATCAACCAGGCCGCCGCCCCGGCACACGCCATGGCCGCCCCGAACGACATCCCGGACATCTCACCGATCGCCATCCCACTCCCCGTTCCCGTTCCCGTCCCGACCGCGAGTCCTCACTGCCGCCCCTCGCTCCCGTCCCGAAGCAGCCCCTCCAGCCGCCCCCACCCCCGCTCGTACACGAAGGCCTCCGCGCCCCACCGCAGCGCGGGCACCGTCACCACCAGCCCCGACGGGTCCCGCTCCAGCACATGCACCTCGGCGATCCGCCGCCGCCCGGCCCGATCCCGTACGAGATGCAGGACCACCGACAACGCCGCCGCCAACTGGCTGTGCAGCGCGGCCCGGTCGAGCCCGGCGGCCGTGCCCAGCGCCTCCAGGCGGGCCGGCACCTGCGCCGCCGCGTTCGCGTGCACCGTTCCGCAGCCGCCCTCATGGCCGGTGTTCAGCGCAGCCAGCAGGGACACGACCTCCGGCCCGCGCACCTCGCCGACGACCAGCCGGTCCGGTCTCATCCGCAGGGCCTGCCGGACCAGGTCCTGGAGTGCGACGAGCCCGACGCCCTCCTGGTTGGCGGGCCGCCCCTCCAGGCGCACCACATGGGGATGGTCGGGCCGTAGCTCCGCCGAGTCCTCGGCGAGAACGATCCGCTCCCCGGGGCCGACCAGCCCCAACAGGGCGCTCAGCAGCGAGGTCTTGCCACTCCCGGTCCCCCCGCTGACCAGGAACGACAACCGGGCGTCCAGCAGCGCTCTCAACACCCTGTCCCCGCCGGGCGGTACCGTCCCGGCCGCCACCAACTCGTCGAGCGTGAACGCGCGTGGCCGTACGACCCGGAGGGACAGACAGGTCGAGCCGACGGCGACCGGCGGCAGTACCGCATGCAGGCGTGTGCCGTCCGGAAGCCGGGCGTCGACCCACGGCCGGGCGTCGTCCAGCCTTCGCCCGGCCACGGCCGCGAGGCGCTGAGCGAGACGTCGTACCGCCGCCGCGTCCGCGAACGAGACGGCCGTCAGCTCCAGGCCGCCGCCCCGGTCCACCCACACCCGGTCCGGCGCCGACACCAGTACGTCGGTGACCGACGGATCGGCGAGCAGCGGTTCCAGCGGGCCGCTGCCGACCAGTTCGGAGCGCAGTTGCTCGGCCGCACCGAGGACTTCGGCGTCCCCGAGCACCCGCCCCTGCTCGCGCAGCGCCTGCGCCACGCGCGCGGGGGTGGGTTCGGAGCCGCTCTCCGCGAGCCACTGCCGTACGCCGTCCAGCAGGCCCGTGCTCCCGCCGAGACCGGCGCCGCAGTCCATCCCCGTACCGGCGTCCCAGCTCATACGCCCCCGCCTTCCACCGGAACCCGCTGCCAGAAGGCCGCGCAGAACCGGGCGAGTGGCCCTCGCGCCGATCCCCCAGGGGGCACACCGCTGTCCAACAGCACTGGTTCGGCGGGTACTTCGCCCGCCAGTGGCAGCCCGAGCAGCCGTGCCACCTCTCGGTCGTCGAGGCCGGGGGCATACGGTCCGCGCACCGCGACCCGGAGATCGCGCAGGACCATGCCGACCGAGGACGCGACGCGTCCGGCCGCCGCGATGGCGCGCAGATCGGCGGGGACCACCAGCAGCCCGAGGTCGAGCTGGGCGAGGGCCTCGGCGACGCCTTCGTCGATGCGGCGTGGCAGGTCGACCACCACCGCGCCGCCGCGCCGTCTGGCTGCGGCCAGGACCGCCCGTACGGCCTGTGGCGGAATGGCGACGGAGTCGCCGCGATCCCAGCTCAGGACCCGCAGCGCGTGCAGTTCGGGCAGGGACTCCTCCAGGGCGCCGCCGCCGACCCGGCCGCGCGAGGCGGCGAAAGCCGGCCAGCGCAGGCCTTCGGCAGCCTCTCCGCCCAGGAGTACATCGAGTCCGCCACCCAGCGGATCCGCGTCCACCAGCAGGGTGCGGCGTCCCTCGCGCGCCGAGGTGACGGCGAGCGCGCAGGCCAGCGTGGACGCTCCGGCCCCGCCACATCCGCCGAGGACGCCGACGGTGAGCGCGGGCCGGCCGACTCCTTCAGCCACGTCGGCGATGCGGTCGACCAGCCATTGCTCGCCATCGGGCAGCATCAGGACGTGATCGGCGCCGATCTCGACAGCGCGCCGCCAGACGCCGGAGTCGTCCTGATCCCGGCCTACCAGCACCACTCCGCGTCTGCGCGCGGCCCCACGCACCCGCCGCGCCGCGTCGTCGCCGACCAGCACCAGAGGTGCTGTCTCCCAGCTGCCCCTGCGCTCCGGCACCCCGTGATGGACCTCTGGCCTGGCGCCCGCCGCGGCGCACAGGCGCAGCAGGTCGTCCAGTAGTACGGCGTCCTCCGTGACGATCAACGGTCCGCCCTGCCGCCCCTCGGCGGCGGGCGGCCGGTTGTCTGTGATGGCTCCCGCCACGATCTCCAGCCCCCTTCGCTGCTTCCTTCGCGGGGCCCTCTGCGGCCCCGCTGATTCCCGCTCGTGTGGAGACCGGCAACCGGCCTCCATATGAACTGCCGATACGAACCGGCCAAACACGCCCAACAAACCGAACCGGCCATGAACTTGCCGCGAGCGGAGCGCGCTGGAATCACGGTGCAGCGATCCTGGAAATCGTGTGGATCTTGGTCGATTTCTGTGGACAACTCAGAGGCTGTGAATATCGCCTTCACTCATACCGGTGAGGCCTGCGCGACTTCCACAGAGCAGCCCCACAGCTACGCACAGTGACGAATCAAGGGCATGCGAAAGGGGCGGCCATAGCCGCGACAACAAGGTTTGAGGGCCGCGCAAGGGAGGAGAAAACGCATCCGGACATGCGACGACCCCCGCCGGGGGGGAGAGCGGGGGTCGTCCCCACGGTCCGACTCGGGGGGGGGGGGAGGAGCCAGACCGGGTTAGCACGGTCGCGAACGATCCGTGACTTCCATGGTGTACCCGAGAGGCCTCTCAGGCAAACCCACACGCCTCACCTTACGCCGAATGGTGGGCGCCTATGCTCAGCCTCGTGGAAAACCACTCCTTGCCTCGAACAGCAGCCTTCTTTGATCTGGACAAGACGGTCATTGCGAAGTCGAGCACGCTCACGTTCAGCAAGTCGTTCTACCAAGGCGGCCTGATCAACCGCAGGGCTGCCTTGCGTACCGCATATGCCCAGTTCGTGTTCCTGGCGGGCGGCGCCGACCACGACCAGATGGAGCGGATGCGCAAGTACCTGTCCGCGATGTGCCGCGGCTGGAACGTCCAACAGGTCAAAGAGATCGTCGCCGAGACCCTGCACGACCTGATCGACCCGATCATCTACGACGAGGCCGCTTCCCTCATCGAGGAACACCACACCGCCGGACGCGACGTCGTGATCGTGTCCACGTCCGGTGCGGAGGTGGTCGAGCCGATCGGCGAACTGCTCGGCGCCGACCGCGTGGTGGCGACCCGCATGGTCGTGGGCGAGGACGGCTGCTTCACCGGAGAGGTGGAGTACTACGCCTATGGGCCCACGAAGGCCGAGGCGGTCAGGGAACTGGCCGAGTCCGAGGGATACGACCTCTCACGGTGCTACGCCTACAGCGACTCGGCGACCGACCTGCCGATGCTGGAGTCCGTCGGCCATCCGCACGCGGTGAATCCGGACCGCACACTGCGGCGCGAGGCCCTCGCACGCTCCTGGCCGATCCTGGACTTCAACCGTCCGGTCCGGCTGAAACAGCGACTGCCCACGCTGTCCGTACCGCCCCGTCCGGCACTCGTCGCGGTGGCCGCGATAGGAGCGGCGGCGGCCACGGCTGGACTCGTCTGGTACGCGAGCCGACGGCGCGCGACGGTGGCGTGATCGCGCCACGGACGACGTGATCCGTGATCGCATCACGTCACGCGTGCGCGGGCAGCACACTCCCGCCCGATTCGAACCCGTTTGAAACTAAAAGTAAAGAAGTGCATCCGGGGGTTCCGCTTCGTCAGGACCTGGAGTACAAAGGGTTTAACGGCCCGCGAGACCAAGGACATCCGAGAGGATCACCTTTAAACGCAACCAGGCCCCACGGACCGAGCATGAACACCGGGCACCCACGCGACGTCGACCCGTCGATTACGGGCCAGCCGCACCAGGAAACGGGCCACAGTTCCCGGCCTGATGGGCAACATTCGAGGACGCTTGGTAACCAGGTGAACATGCCAGCGGCGGTACGAGAACTCGTACCGCCGCAACCCTGTTCAGGGAGTTTTCCGCCCTCTTCATAGAGGGCTTTTTCATGACTTACGAGTCCTACGCCGCCCCGCGCTGAAGCGCCTCACAGACGGCCGTCGACTCCCTGGCCCCCAGTTCGACCGCCTTGCCGCAGTGGGCGATCCATGCCGCCATCCCCTCCGGAGTACCGGAGGCATAGCCATCCAATGCCGCCACATAGGCGGCGCGGCCCAGTTCGCCGTGTCCGACCTCGGCCGGACAGACGGACTTCGGGTCGAGGCCGCTGCCGATCAGGACAATGCGCTCGGCCGCGCGCGCGACCAGGCCGTTGCACGAAGCGAAGGGACGTAGGGCGAGGAGTTCGCCGTGGACCACCGCCGCCGTCACCAGGGCGGGGGCCGAGCCGCCCGCGATGATCAGCCGCGAGAGGCCTTCGAGTCGGCCGGCGACCTCACCGGCGTCCGGCAGCGGCAACTCGACGAGCGGCTCGTCCACCGGTTCGCCGTTCTGGCGCGGACGGCCGACCTCGTCACCCTTGTCCGCGGCCGCCACCAGATGCAGCCGGGCCAGTACGCGAAGGGGCGACTGCCGCCAGATGGACAGGAGTTGGCCCGCTTCGGCGGTCAGCCGAAGGGCGGCACCGACCGTGCGGCCCTCTTGGTCCGCGCTGAAGTCGGTGCGGCGGCGCACCTCTTCGAGGCCCCAGTCGGCGCCGGACAGTGCCGCGGATCCGCGTGCGCCACGCAGCGCCACCTCGGACGTGATCTCGTTGCTGCGGCGACGCATGATCCGGTGCCCGTAGACCCGGTCCACGGCCTTGCGCACGGACTCCACGGAGTCCGCCACCCCGGGCAGCGAGCCCAGGGCCGCGAGCGGATCGGCGGTCGCGCCTGTCGTACTCATGAGTACGACATTACGCAACCCGGTGCCGCGCCCCACGATGGAGTGGTCTTCTTCACGCGAGCAGTGCACCCAGGGCAATCATCCGACTACTCTTCGTGAACATGAAAATTGCTTTCGTTGGGAAGGGCGGCAGCGGCAAGACCACGCTGTCCTCGCTCTTCGTCCGCCACCTCGCGGCCTCCGGGGCGCCGGTCGTCGCGGTGGACGCCGACATCAACCAGCATCTGGGAGCCGCGCTGGGCCTCGATGAGGCGGTCGCCGCCGAGCTGCCCGCCATGGGCGAGCAGCTCCCGCTGATCAAGGAATACCTCCGCGGCACCAACGCCCGCATCACGTCCGCCGAGACGATGATCAAGACAACCCCGCCCGGCGAGGGGTCGCGACTGCTGCGGGTGCACGAGGACAATCCGGTGTACGACGCCTGCGCGCGGCGGGTGGAACTCGACGGCCGCGCCATCCGTTTGATGGTCACCGGCCCGTTTACCGAGGCCGATTTGGGAGTGGCCTGCTACCACTCCAAGACCGGTGCAGTGGAGCTCTGCCTGAACCATCTCGTCGATGGCCAGAGCGAGTACATCGTCGTCGACATGACGGCGGGCTCGGACTCCTTCGCGTCCGGCATGTTCACCCGGTTCGACATCACGTTCCTCGTCGCCGAGCCGACCCGGAAGGGCATCTCCGTCTATCGGCAGTACAAGGAGTACGCCCGCGACTTCGGCGTCGACCTGAAGGTCGTCGGCAACAAGGTGCAGGGCCAGGACGACATCGACTTCCTCCGCACCGAAGTCGGTGACGACCTCCTTGTCACGGTCGGGCATTCGGACTGGGTGCGCTCCATGGAGAAAGGCCGCTCGCCCCGGTTCGAGCTCCTGGAGGACGCCAACCGTCGCTCCCTGCACACTCTCCAGAGCGCCGCGGACGCCACGTACGAACTACGCGACTGGGAGCGCTACACGCGCCAGATGGTCCACTTCCACCTGAAGAACGCCCGCACTTGGGGCAACGAGAGAACCGGGGCGGACCTGGCGGCGCAGGTCGACCCCGGCTTCGTACTCGATGAGGGACTGGTGGCTACGGCTTGAGCAACGGCCCGCAGGGGACCGGAACCACCGCTACGGCTTGACCGCCGGCGCCCCGGGGACGCCCTTCGGGGCCGGGGCTGGGCGGCCCGAGAGGAGGGACGCCCAGCCCTGCTTCGGGGTCTCGCCGACCTTGAGGCCGCGGAGCTTGTCCAGGGCGGCCGGGTCCTGGACGTCGAGCCAGTCGGCGAGCTGCCGGAAGGAGACGCAGCGCACGTCGGACTTGGTGCAGACGCGCTCGATGACCTCGTCGATGGCACGCATGTAGGTGCCGCCGTTCCAGGACTCGAAGTGGTTGCCGATGATCAGGGGCGCACGGTTGCCGTCGTAGGCGCGGTTGAAGCCCTTGAGGAGGCCGTCACGCATCTGGTCGCCCCAGTACTCGTGCTTGTCGGGGTCGCCCTGGGTCGTGGTGCCGGACTGGTTGACCATGAAGTTGTAGTCCATGGTCAGCTGCTCGTAGGAGTGCCCGGGGAAGGGCACGAGCTGCATCGACAGGTCCCAGAGGCCCTCCTTCTTCTTGGGCCAGACCTGGTCGTTGACGCCGCTGGTGTCGTAACGGAAGCCCAGTTGATGGGCCGCCTTCATGAAGTTCTTCTGCCCTTCCAGGCACGGCGTGCGGGCGCCGACGAGTTCCTTGTCGTAGTCGAAGGGCAGCGGAGACGCCTTCTTCATGCCCGTGTTGGTCTTCCAGGACTTCACGAACGACTTCGCCTGGGCGATCTCGTCCTTCCAGTCCGCGACCGACCAGTTACCGACCCCGCCTTCGGTACCGCAGAAGTGACCGTTGAAGTGCGTGCCGATCTCGTTGCCCTCCAGCCACGCACCGCGCAGCTGCTTCACGGTTTCCTCGATGCCCGCTTCGTCGTTGAAGCCGATCTCCGAGCTGCCCGGCGAGTGCTGCGGCGGCTTGTAGAGGTCACGCTTGTCCTCCGGCAGCATGTACACGCCGCTCAGGAAGTACGTCATCGTGGCCTTGTTGGCCTTGGAGATCTTCCGGAAGTGCGAGAAGAGCTTCTGGCTGTCCTCGCCGGCGCCGTCCCACGAGAAGACCACGAACTGCGGGGGCTTCTGCCCGGGCTTCAGCCGCTCCTGTCGTGGCAGATGCGGCTGCGCGCCGGTGTACGAAGTGGAACCGTCGCCGATCAGGCGGACCGCGCTCTTGGGCGCCGGGGCCCCCGCCGCTTTCTTCGCGCCGTGCGCGCCTTCCTTGGAACCGGTCGTGTCGAGCGCGCAACCGGCGAGCGCCGTGGCGCAGGCCGCGGCGAGTGCTACGCCCGCGGCGATCCTCTGGGTGACGGCCATCTTCCGCCCGCCTTCTTCCTTCAGTCTCGGCAACGCTGATGAGCGTTTTCTGGGGTTATGCACGGCTATGCGCCGACAGTGCCGTCAAGGTCGCACGAGGCCGAGGTTGAATAAGTACGACAAGCCGATCAATTGCCTGGTTCACTCCCGGGGGTGAACTAATGCCCCATTTGCCACTATTTTCCGCACGAAGCCTTTACTCTGCATTACGATCTGTTTACCGAGCGTTGAAAATCCCGCCGCTGCACGCCGTGACCCACGGCCGCGATCCGCCCCCCACCTCACCGGCGGGGGACCACCTGTTCCGCGACCGCGCTGCCCCGGAGGAGACGGGAACCATGTCTGCCTGCGTCCCCACCCGCGCCGCCGACTCGACTCGGCCCAAGCGCATCCACCAGTCCCACAGCCCCCCGCCGACTCCGCCCCGCCGATTCCGCATCGCGGGCGCCGATCTGTCGGCCTCGATCGCGGTCTTCCTGATCGCCCTGCCCCTGTCCCTCGGCATCGCCCTCGCCACCGGCGCGCCGCTCCAGGCCGGCCTCGTGGCTGCCGCCGTCGGCGGACTCGTCGCCGGACGGCTCGGCGGCTCGCCACTCCAGGTGAGCGGGCCCGCCGCCGGGCTCACGGTCGTCACCGCCGAGCTCATCCACCTCTACGGATGGCGTACGACCTGCGCCATCACCGTCCTCGCCGGCATCACCCAAATGGGCCTGGCCCAAATGCGGGTGGCCCGTACAGCGCTGGCCGTCAGCCCCGCGATCGTGCACGGCATGCTCGCCGGTATCGGCGTGACCATCGCCGTCGCCCAGCTGCACATCGTGCTGGGCGGCATCCCGCAGAGCTCCGTCCTGGACAACATCCGCGCACTGCCGGACCAGTTGGCGAACGTCCATCCCGCAGCGGTGTCGATGAGCGCGCTGACTCTGGCGCTGCTCCTCGCCTGGCCGCGGATCCCCGGGCGGGTGGGAAAGCTGCTGCGCAGGATCCCGGCAGCGCTCATCGCCGTCGCCGGGGCCACCGTGACCGCCTCGCTCGCCGGGCTGACCCTGCCCAAGGTCGACCTGCCGTCCTGGAGCAGCCACGCGCTGGCCGGGCTGCCCGAGGGACCGGTGCTGGGGGTAGCGGCCTCCGTCCTCACCGTCACGCTCGTGTGCAGTGTGCAGTCGCTGCTCGGTGCCGTGGCTGTGGACAAGCTGGTGGCGGGGCGACCCGAGTTGCGGGCGCGGGTGGGCCGCTCCGACCTCGACCGGGAGCTGCTCGGGCAGGGCGCCGCCAACATCGTCTCCGGCGCGCTCGGCGGGCTGCCGGTCGCCGGGGTCGCCGTACGGAGTTCCGCGAATGTCCAAGCCGGCGCCGTGAGCCGGAACTCCACGATGCTGCACGGCGTTTTCGTAGTAGTTGCCGCGCTGCTGATGGTCCCGATCCTGGAGCTGATCCCGCTCGCATCGCTCGCCGCCCTGGTGATGGCCGTCGGCATCCAGATGGTGTCCCTGCACCACATCCGCACGGTCACCCGCCACCGTGAGGTGCTGGTGTACGCGGTCACCACCATCGGCGTCGTGTTCCTCGGCGTCCTGGAAGGCGTCGTCCTCGGCGTCGCCGTGGGGATCGCGGTCGCCATGCACCGCCTCGCCCGCACCCGCATTACGTATGAGGAGAGGGAGGGAACCCATTACGTACACGTACGAGGGCAGTTGACGTTTCTCGCGGTGCCACGGCTCAGCCGGGCCCTGCATCAAGTGCCCCACGGGGCCGACGCGTTCGTGGAGTTGGACAGCTCCTTCATGGATCACGCGGCTTACGAGGCGTTGCAGGACTGGCAGAACTCGCACACCGCGCAGGGCGGCACGGTCGAGCTGACCGGACGGACGGGCAGCCGGATCACCGAGCCCACGGGCTCCGCCCACTGTCGCTGCCGGCCCTGGACACCCTGGCGCAACCACCACTGCGAGCCGTCCGCGAGCCCGCGTTCCGCACCTCCGGGAAGCCGACCTGGTGGACCGGGTGAATCTGCTGAACCGGAGGACTCCACCGACCCCACCGGACCCTCCGGGGCGAGCGGTCGGAGCGGGCACCAACTGGCGCGTGGCATCAGCGCGTTCCAGCGCAACACCGCACCCCTGGTGCGGGGCGAGCTGGCGCGGCTGGCCCGGGAAGGACAGCGACCGGCGCAGCTGTTCCTGACCTGTGCCGACTCGCGGCTCGTCACGTCGATGATCACCTCCAGTGGTCCGGGCGACCTCTTCGTCGTACGGAACGTGGGCAACCTCGTGCCGTTGCCCGGGGAGGAAAGTGGGGACGACTCGGTGGCCGCGGCGATCGAGTACGCGGTGGACGTGCTGAAGGTGCGGTCCATCACGGTGTGCGGGCATTCCGGGTGCGGTGCGATGCAGGCCCTGATGAACGCGGAGCCCGGAGGGGCGATGACCCCGCTCAAGCGGTGGTTGCGGCACGGGCTGCCGAGCCTGGAGCGGATGGCCGCCAAGGACCGGCCGTGGGCGCGGCTGGCCGGGCGGGCGCCCGCCGACGCGGTGGAACAGCTCTGTCTGACCAACGTGGTGCAGCAGTTGGAGCACCTGCGGGCGTACGAGTCCGTGGCGCGGGCCCTGCGGGAGGGCGCGCTCGAACTGCACGGGATGTATTTCCACGTGGGCGAGGCGCAGGCGTATCTGCTGACCGACCGCGAGGGGGCCGAGCTGTTCGATCACGTGGGAGCGGCGGAGGATCTGCGTTATCCCGCGTGAGCTGTCCCGCGGTCACGCGTGACGTGTTGCACAGTCACGCGTGACCTTGTCCCTCGTGTCGGGTGAACCCGACACCCGAGGTGTACGTGCCCCAGAGTGGTCCCTCTGAAGAGTGCCCCGGCCGCCGGCTCTGTCGACCTCGATAGGTCTAAACCAATTTCGGGTCGGCCCTTGTCATCGGGCCCCCGGGTCTGATGAGCTGTGGCCTGGGACACAACGGACACCCTGGGAAAGGGAGATGTCGTGAGCAACGAAAGCCTGGCCAACCTGCTGAAGGAAGAGCGCAGGTTCGCGCCGCCCGCCGACCTGGCGGCGAACGCCAACGTCACGGCGGAGGCGTATGAGCAGGCCAAGGCTGACAGGCTCGGCTTCTGGGCCGAGCAGGCCCGCCGGCTGACCTGGGCCACCGAGCCGACCGAGACGCTGGACTGGTCGAATCCGCCGTTCGCCAAATGGTTCAAGGACGGCAAGCTGAATGTCGCGTACAACTGCGTGGACCGGCATGTGGAAGCGGGCCATGGCGACCGGGTCGCCATTCACTTCGAGGGTGAGCCCGGGGACAGCCGGGCCATCACCTATGCCGAGCTGAAGGACGAGGTCAGCAAGGCCGCCAACGCGCTGACCGAGCTGGGAGTCGAGAAGGGCGACCGGGTCGCCGTATACCTGCCGATGATCCCCGAGGCCGTCGTCGCGATGCTCGCGTGCGCCCGGATCGGCGCCGCGCACTCGGTTGTCTTCGGCGGGTTCTCCGCGGAGGCGATCGCGACCCGCATCCAGGACGCGGACGCCAAGCTGGTCATCACCTCCGACGGTGGCTACCGGCGCGGCAAGCCGTCCGCGCTCAAGCCCGCCGTCGACGACGCGGTCAGCCGGGTCGACGGGGTCGACAAAGTGCTGGTGGTGCGCCGTACCGGGCAGGAGGTCGCCTGGACCGAGGGCCGCGACGTGTGGTGGCACGAGATCGTCGAGCGGCAGTCCGCCGAGCACACGCCGGAGGCGTTCGAGGCCGAGCACCCGCTGTTCATCCTCTACACGTCCGGGACGACCGGGAAGCCGAAGGGCATCCTGCACACCTCGGGCGGCTATCTCACGCAGGTCTCGTACACCCATCACGCCGTCTTCGACCTCAAGCCGGAGACCGACGTCTACTGGTGCACGGCCGACATCGGCTGGGTCACCGGGCACTCGTACATCACATACGGACCGCTTTCGAACGGCGCGACGCAGGTGATCTACGAAGGGACGCCGGACACCCCGCACCAGGGGCGGTTCTGGGAGATCGTGCAGAAGTACGGGGTGACGATCCTGTACACGGCGCCGACGGCCATTCGTACGTTCATGAAGTGGGGCGACGACATCCCCGCGAAGTTCGATCTGTCGTCGCTGCGGGTGCTCGGGTCGGTCGGTGAGCCGATCAACCCCGAGGCATGGATGTGGTACCGGAAGCACATCGGGGCCGACCGGACACCGATCGTGGACACCTGGTGGCAGACCGAGACCGGCGCGATGATGATCTCGCCGCTGCCGGGCGTGACGGAGACCAAGCCGGGGTCCGCGCAACGAGCGTTGCCGGGTATCTCGGCGACCGTCGTCGACGACGAGGCGCAGGAAGTGCCCAACGGGGGTGGCGGCTACCTCGTGCTCACCGAGCCGTGGCCGTCGATGCTGCGGACCATTTGGCGGGACGACCAGCGGTTCCTCGACACGTACTGGTCACGGTTCGAGGGCAAGTACTTCGCCGGTGACGGCGCCAAGAAGGACGACGACGGGGACATCTGGCTCCTCGGTCGCGTGGACGACGTGATGCTCGTGTCCGGGCACAACATCTCGACGACCGAGGTCGAGTCGGCGCTCGTCTCGCACCCGTCCGTCGCCGAGGCGGCGGTCGTGGGCGCGGCGGACGAGACGACCGGGCAGGCGATCGTGGCCTTCGTGATCCTTCGCGGGACCGCTTCCGCCGAGGACGAGGGGCTGGTGGCGAGCCTTCGTAATCACGTGGGCTCCGTGCTCGGGCCGATCGCCAAGCCCAAGCGGGTGCTGCCGGTGGCCGAGCTGCCGAAGACCCGCTCCGGCAAGATCATGCGGCGCCTGTTGCGTGACGTCGCGGAGAACCGGGAGCTCGGTGACGTCACCACGCTCACGGACTCGACGGTGATGGACCTGATCCAGGAGAAGCTGCCTGCAGCGCCCAGCGAGGACTGAGTCGCCCATTCGCCCTCATAGGTGTGGGGGCGCCGTACGCCCCCACACCCAGGTCCCCCGGCAGCAGACGCGCCGATCCCCCCGTTTCCCCCTACCGTGAAGATCACCGGATAGGTCCCGCCGCACCTTAGGTAAGCTAAGTACTGCGTCAACGACGCGACAAGATCCTCAAGGTGCGCCGGGAAGTCTGGTCGGCATGTGCTTCGTCCTGCCCGCCCGACCGGAGGTCTCCTCGTGCCCGCCCCCGCGCCCCCCACCGACACCCGCAAGTTCCTCGGCCGACTTTCGCTGCCCGAGCGGAACTTCGTGGCGAACGCGCTGCGCGCCGAGACCGTCGGCGGCGTCCTGCTGCTCGTGGCCGCGATCGCGGCGCTCATCTGGGCGAACACGCCGATCAAGGACAGTTACCGGACCGTCCTCGACTTCCACGTCGGCCCCGGCGCACTCGGGCTGAACCTCTCCCTCCAGCACTGGGCGGCCGACGGACTGCTCGCCGTGTTCTTCTTCGTCGCCGGTATCGAACTCAAGCGCGAGCTGGTGGCCGGGGATCTGCGGGACCCGAAGGCGGCACTGCTGCCGGTCGCCGCCGCGGTGTGCGGGATGGCGGTTCCGGCGCTCGTCTACACCCTCACGAACGTGCTGGGGGGCGGCTCTCTCGACGGCTGGGCGGTGCCCACCGCCACGGACATCGCGTTCGCGCTCGCCGTCCTCGCGGTCATCGGTACGTCCCTGCCGTCGGCCTTGCGCGCCTTCCTGCTCACGCTCGCCGTCGTCGACGACCTCTTCGCGATCCTGATCATCGCGGTCTTCTTCACCGCCGAACTGAACTTCGCCGCCCTCGCCGGCGCGGTCGTCGGCCTCGGCGTCTTCTGGCTGCTGCTGCGCAAGGGCGTACGCGGCTGGTACGTGTACGTTCCGCTCGCGCTCGTCATCTGGGGGCTGATGTACAACAGCGGCATCCACGCCACCATCGCCGGTGTCGCGATGGGACTGATGCTGCGCTGCACCCGGCACGAGGGCGAGCCGCACTCCCCCGGCGAGCACGTCGAACATCTTGTACGACCTTTGTCGGCCGGGCTCGCGGTGCCACTGTTCGCGCTGTTCAGTGCCGGGGTGGCGGTCTCGGGAGGCGTCCTGGGGGATGTGTTCCAGCGGCCCGAGACGCTCGGTGTCGTCCTCGGGCTCGTCGTCGGCAAGGTGGTCGGCATCTTCGGCGGGACCTGGCTGACGGCCCGGTTCACGAGAGCCTCGCTCAGTGACGACCTGGTCTGGCCTGACGTCTTCGCCGTCGCCTCCCTCGCCGGGATCGGTTTCACCGTATCGCTGCTGATCGGCGAACTCGCCTTCGACGGCGACCCGGTGCTCACCGACGAGGTCAAGGCCGCCGTCCTCGTCGGCTCCCTCATCGCGGCCGTGTGCGCCGGAACGCTGCTGAAAATACGTAACGTCAAGTACCGCAGGCTGGTCGAGGCCGAGGAACGCGACGAGGACCTCGACGGCATCCCCGACATCTACGAGCAGGACAACCCGGCCTACCACTTGCGGATGGCCGAGATCTACGAGCGCAAGGCCGCCGAGCACCGAAGGCTTGCCGAAGTGACGGGCGGGGCAAGCGAGGGGAGCGACGGTCCGGCATGATCTGACACGACCGTACAAACATGCAGGAGAGGGAGATCGCAATGAGTGCACCCGACGGCAGTCCGGTCGGCGCCGAACGCAGCATCGGCCAACTGTTCGCCTCGGCGACGACCGAGATGTCCTCGCTGGTGCACGACGAGATCGCGCTGGCGAAGGCGCAGCTCAAGCAGGACGTGAAACGCGGGGCGATCAGCGGTGGCGCGTTCGCGGTGGCCGGCGCGGTACTGATCTTCTCCCTGCCGATGCTGAGCTTCGCCCTGGCGTACGGCATCCGGACCTGGAGCCACTGGAACCTCGCGCTCTGCTTCCTGCTCTCCTTCGCGGCGAACGTGCTCCTTGCCGTCGGGCTCGCCCTGATCGGCGTGGTCTTCGCGAAGAAGGCCAAGAAGAGCAAGGGCCCGCAGAAGGTGGCGGCCTCGGTGAAGGAGACGGCGGGCGTCCTGCAGAACGCCAAGCCGCACCCCCGCGAGCTGCCCGCACAGGATCGTGTGCCCGAGGCCATCGAGGCTGTGGCACGCTCGTCCTCATGACGGACCCCGCCACACCTTCGGCGCAACCCACTTCGGTCGTACGCCTCGACATCCCCGGCGGACAGGGACTGACCCACCGGGACGTCGCCGCGAACGGCGCGCGCTTTCACATCGCCGAGATGGGCGACGGGCCACTCGTCCTGCTGCTGCACGGTTTCCCGCAGTTCTGGTGGACCTGGCGCCATCAGCTGGTGGCGCTCGCCGACGCCGGTTTCCGCGCCGTGGCCATGGACCTGCGGGGCGTCGGCGGCAGCGACCGCACGCCGCGCGGCTACGACCCCGCCAACCTCGCGCTCGACATCACCGGGGTCGTACGTTCCCTCGGCGAACCCGACGCCGCGCTGGTCGGGCATGACCTGGGCGGGTATCTGGCGTGGACGGCGGCCGTGATGCGCCCCAAGCTCGTACGCCGGCTCGCGGTCTCCTCGATGCCACATCCCCGGCGCTGGCGCAACGCCATGCTCTCCGACGTCAAGCAGACGTCCGCGAGTTCATACATCTGGGGGTTCCAGCGGCCGTGGGTTCCCGAGCGGCAACTCGTCGCGGACGACGGCGCCTTGGTCGGCCGACTGGTACGGGACTGGTCGGGGCCGCAACTGCCGGGCGACGAGGCCGTGGAAACGTACCGCCGTGCCATGTGCATCCCCTCCACGGCGCACTGCGCGGTCGAGCCGTACCGGTGGATGGTGCGGTCCATGGCCCGCCCGGACGGAATCCAGTTCAACCGGCGCATGAAGCGGCCGGTTCGGGTGCCGACGCTGCATCTGCACGGCTCGCTCGACCCGGTGATGCGCACGCGCAGTGCCGCGGGCTCCGGCGAGTACGTCGAAGCGCCCTACCGGTGGCGGCTGTTCGACGGGCTCGGACACTTTCCGCACGAGGAGGATCCGGTGGCGTTTTCGACCGAGTTGGTCAACTGGTTGAAGGATCCCGAGCCTGACAGGTGAGGTCGTCCGGGGAGGGCGCTCGGACGTTCGGTATCCGGACGGGAACGCCAGTCCCACGAACAGCCAAGTGCCTTACGCATAGGCCAATTGGGGGCCCAGGGGGTGGTTATCGACCTTGGGGCGGGGGCAGACGTCGGGGTATGGGCTGGACGCACGACTTCAGTGACGTAGCACGCACTCGCCGCTCGGCCGCGGGCCTGAGCTCCCATCAGAGGAGCACCCCGCCGCTACCGGGCACGGACCTCCGGGTGGGGATCCCACGTATTCTGCGCCGCCGGGCCCGCTGGGTCTCGGTACGGCTGCGCCATCCTCGCGGCTGAACCACCGACACGCCTCGCGGCCGGTCCGTGGATGAGCCTCGTGGTTGGACCGTCGATGAGCCTCGTGGCTGGACCGTCGGTGTGCGACGCGGCTGTACCAGCGACACGCTTCGCGGCTGGGCCAGCGACACGCCTCGCGCGCTGCGGCCCGGACCACGGCAAGCGGGCCCGTGTCAGAGCGCGCAGCTGTCGCTGTCCACCTGCTGGTTCGCGGTGCGCCCCTTGGTGATGTCCTCCTGGACCTCGTCCGCGGTGAGCGCGTAACCGGTGTTGGGGTCGTCGAGGGACTTCGCGAAGACCACGCCGTACACCTTGCCTTCGGGTGTGAGCAGCGGGCCGCCCGAGTTGCCCTGGCGGACGGTCGCGTAGAGCGAGTAGACGTCGCGGCGCACCGTGCCCCGGTGGTAGATGTCCGGGCCGTTGGGCTTGATGCGTGCGCGCACACGCGCGGGCTGGATGTTGTACGCGCCGTTCTCCGGGAAGCCGGCGACGATCGCGCTGTCGCCGGTGACCGCGTCATCGGTCGTGAACTGGAGGGCGGGCGCGTCCAGGTCCGGTACGTCGAGTACGGCGATGTCGCGCTCCCAGTCGTAGAGGACAACCGTGGCGTCGTACTTCCTGCCCTCACCGCCGATCTGGACGGTGGGCTCGTCGACTCCGCCGACCACGTGGGCGTTGGTCATCACTCGGCGGTCGCCGAAGACGAAGCCGGTGCCTTCGAGGACCTTGCCGCAACTCTGGGCGGTGCCCACCACCTTGACGATGGACTTCTGGGCGCGGGCGGCGACGGGGCTGTTGGCGAGGGCCGGGTCGGGCGGCTGGACTTCGGTGATGGGCTCGTTGGCGAACGGGCTGAAGACCTGTGGGAAGCCGTTCTGCGCGAGGACCGAGGAGAAGTCGGCGAACCAGGTGTCGGCCTGGTTGGGCAGCGCGCGGGACACGCCGAGCAGCACCTTGGAGCTGCGGACCTCCTTGCCGAGCGTCGGCAGCGTCGTACCGGCCAGGGCCGAGCCGATCAGCCAGGCGACCAGGAGCATCGCCACGACGTTGACGAGGGCGCCGCCCGTCGCGTCCAGGGCGCGGGCCGGGGACCAAGTGATGTACCGGCGCAGCTTGTTGCCGAGGTGGGTGGTGAGGGCCTGGCCCACGGAGGCGCAGACGATGACGACGACGACCGCGACGACGGCGGCGGTCGTGTTCACCTCGGCGTCGTCGGTGAACGCGCCCCAGATGACCGGGAGCAGGTAGACGGCGACCAGGCCGCCCCCCAGGAAGCCGATCACGGACAGGATGCCGACGACGAAGCCCTGGCGATAGCCCACGATCGCGAACCACACGGCGGCGACCAGCAACAGGATGTCCAGCACGTTCACTGCTTCTAGCCTCGCCTCATCACTCTGCGGTCACTCCGTCTCGGCTGGGGGGCTGACCCGCGGCACAGCCGCTGACGGGTGCGGCGTCCCCCAGGAAGACACAGCACGGGGGCCACCCTGTCATGCGCGCCAGTCGAGCGGGACCTGGTTCTCGCGGTCCCAGGGCAGCTCCCAGCCCGCGTAGTGCAGGATCCGGTCGATGATGCCCGCCGTGAAGCCCCAGACGAGGGCGGATTCGACCAGGAATGCCGGACCTCGGTGGCCGCGGGGGTGCACGGCGGTCGCACGGTTGGCGGGGTCCGTGAGATCCGCCACGGGGACGGTGAAGACCCGCGCCGTCTCGTTCGGATCGACCACTCCGACCGGCGTCGGGCGACGCCACCAGCCAAGGACGGGCGTGACGACGAAGCTGCTCACCGGGATGTAGAGCTTGGGCAGTACGCCGAAGAGCTGGACGCCGCTCGGGTCGAGCCCGGTCTCCTCCTCGGCCTCGCGGAGAGCGGCCCGCAGCGGCCCGTCGGCCATCGGGTCGCCGTCCTCGGGGTCGAGGGCTCCGCCGGGGAAGGAGGGCTGTCCGGCGTGGGATCGCAGGGAGGTGGCGCGCTCCATGAGCAGCAGCTCGGGGCCGCGCTCGCCCTCGCCGAACAGGATGAGCACGGCGGACTGGCGCCCCGCACCGTCACTCGGCGGCAGGAAGCGGCTCAGCTGGAGCGGCTCCACCGACTCGGCGGCGCGCACCACCGGGTCGAGCCAGTCGGGCAGGCCGTCCTTGCTCAGCGCCACCGGGCCGCCGCCCGGCACGTCGCTCTCCAAGCGACCGCCCTGCGTGTTGCTCGCGTGCGTCATCGCCACCCCCGTTCTGCTGTTCCCAACGCCTGCGGGTGCCGTGTTCGTTCCGTCGCCGTCCGGTGCTTTGGGAGGTCTCCGATGAGGGGCGTCGGCCGGTGCGCTGGCGTGTGCCCGGCGGTTGGGGCCGTCGTCGGCCAGCGCGCTGCTGTGTGTCGAGCCGCTGAGGCCGTCGCCCGGCGGCCCGCCTTGCGCCTGACCGCCGCGGCCGTCGCTCGACGCCCTGTCGGCGGCCGGGGCCGTCGCCCGGCGCGCTGGCGTGTCGTCGGCCGCTGACGCCATCGTCCGACGCCTTGCCAGGTGCCCGGCCGCTGAGGCCGTCGCCCGGCGGCCTGCCGTGTCGTCGGCGGGGGCTGTCATCCAGTGCCCTGGGGTGTTCCCAGCGGAGGTGCCGGGATGCCGCCCGCGTCCAGGTAGGACTGCGGGGGGTTGAGGCGCTGGCCGGGGAAGCCGCCCTTCTCGTACTTCAGGAGCTTCTTCGCCTTCTCCGGGTCCGTCTCGCCCTCTCCGTACGCCGGGCAGAGCGGCGCGATGGGGCAGGCGCCGCAGGCGGGCTTGCGGGCGTGGCAGATGCGGCGGCCGTGGAAGATCACGTGGTGGGAGAGCATCGTCCAGTCGCTCTGCGGGAAGAGCGCGCCGACGGCCCCCTCGATCTTGTCGGGCTCCGTCGCGTCGGTCCACTGCCAACGGCGCACCAGGCGCTGGAAATGCGTGTCCACGGTGATGCCGGGGCGCCCGAACGCGTTGCCGAGCACCACGAAAGCGGTCTTGCGGCCCACTCCGGGGAGCTTGACGAGGTCTTCGAGACGGCCGGGAACCTCGCCCCCGAAATCGTCCCGCAGGGCCTTGGAGAGCCCTATCACCGACTTGGTCTTGGCCCGGAAGAACCCCGTCGGGCGCAGGATCTCCTCGACCTCCTCCGGGTTGGCCGCGGCCAGGTCCTCGGGGGTCGGGTACTTGGCGAAGAGCGCCGGAGTCGTCTGATTCACCCTCAGGTCGGTCGTCTGCGCCGACAGGACGGTGGCTACGACCAGTTGGAAGGGGTTCTCGAAGTCCAGCTCCGGGTGGGCGTACGGATACACCTCGGCGAGTTCGCGGTTGATGCGGCGGGCTCGGCGGACGAGAGCGGTGTCTGGCGCGGGGGCCTTCTGCGGGAGCTTGGCGGGGGTTGCCTTTTTGGCGGCCGCCGTCGCCTTTTTGGCCGCCGTCGCCTTTTTGGCCGCCGTCGCCTTTTTGGCGGGGGACGCCTTTTTTGCGGGGGCGGGCTTCTTGCTCGCAACCGTCCCCTTTTTGGCGGGAGTGGGCGTGTTGGCCGTAATCGTCGCCTTCTTGGCCGATGCCGGCTTGCTGGTCGTAATCGTCGCCTTCTTAGGGGTCGCTTTTGCGGGCGTCGCCTTCTTGGCGGCTGCCGTCGCCTTTTGGGCGGGCTTCTTGGCGGGCGCGTCGGCCGTCGCCTTCGCCTGCGCCCGCTTTGCTCCCTTTGTCGTTTTCTTGGTACCGTCCGTGGGCTGTTCGCCCACGGCGGAATCACGACGTACAACCACCCGCCCAGCCCCCTTGGCCTGTGCTCTCACCGGCGTTTTGGACACCCGGCCAGCCTAAAGCCCGGTACTGACATCCGCCCCGGACCCTGGAGATCAGCCCCCAATTGGCCCCCTGCCGCACTGCCCGGGACTCCAGTGCGGCAGACTTGTGACTGATCACACTGTTTGGACCGTCCGGCAAGATGGGGAACTCGGTCCCCTGGTACCAAGGGGGAGCAAGATCCCCTGAGCAGGTCGACAAGGAGAGAACTCGTGGACGACGTTCTGCGGCGCGCCCCGCTCTTCGCGGCGCTCGATGACGAGCAGGCCGCGGAGCTCCGCGCCTCCATGAGTGAGGTGACCCTCGCGCGCGGTGACGCTCTCTTCCATGAGGGTGACCCCGGGGACCGCCTCTATGTGGTCACCGAGGGCAAGGTGAAGCTCCACCGCACCTCCCCCGACGGCCGCGAGAACATGCTGGCCGTCCTGGGCCCCGGTGAGCTGATCGGCGAGCTGTCGCTGTTCGACCCCGGTCCGCGCACGGCCACGGCCAGCGCGCTGACCGAGGTCAAGCTGCTGGGCCTCGGCCACGGCGACCTCCAGCCCTGGCTGAACGCGCGGCCCGAGGTGGCCGCCGCCCTGCTGCGCGCCGTCGCCCGGCGCCTGCGCAAGACCAACGACCAGATGTCCGACCTGGTCTTCTCGGACGTGCCCGGCCGCGTGGCCCGCGCGCTCCTGGACCTCTCGCGGCGCTTCGGCGTGCAGTCCGAAGAGGGCATCCACGTCGTGCACGACCTCACGCAGGAGGAGCTGGCCCAGCTGGTCGGCGCGTCCCGCGAGACGGTCAACAAGGCCCTCGCCGACTTCGCGGGCCGCGGCTGGCTCCGTCTGGAGGCACGTGCCGTGATCCTGCTGGACGTGGAGCGACTCGCGAAGCGGTCACGCTAGCCGTACGTCTCCAATACGTCTGCCGTACGACTTCTTACTGAAGGGCCCTGCCGCATGGTGGGGCCCTTCTTGTATCGCCGGGTGGGGACCCAAGCGGCAAGGGGCGGGTATGTACGAGGACAGGGCGCCGGAGTCGGTCTGGGCGGGGCAGTCGGCGAAACCCGGCGGCGGCGCAGCAGCCGTGGAGAAGCTGGCGGGAGAAGGACGACCCGGGCGCACCGCTGGGCACCTGGGCGGTGGACGGGATCCTCGCGATGGCTCGCGTCGACGGGGTGCGGGCGTACGGGTTGACGACCGGTGAACCCCTGTGGACCTGGCAGCCGCCCGGCGACGGCGACCAGGTGATTGCCTACATCTCGCAGGACACGGCGGACGGCGTGGCCGTCGTACTGCACCACGACGACGGGGACAGCCACGACGGCAGGGACAGCAGTCACGACGGAGCCGTCACCGATGGGCTCGGCGACGCGTGGCACGTCCACCTCACCGGCCTTGATCTCCGCACGGGCTCGGCGGTCCGGACGCGTGCGCAGCGCGCCGACGAACTGGGATCCGCCTCCGCGGACGCGCGCGAGGTGGCGCTCGGCGGCGGCCGTATCGCGACCGCCCATACCCGTGTCGGGGACTTGGAGACCACGATCCGGCTGGTCGACGCGCGCACCGGAGCCCTCCAGTGGGAGCGACCGCTCCCCGAGGGTCGGCGGGACGCCTCCGTCCTGGCGGCCGATCCAGTCGTCGTGTCCATCGTCTCCATCGTCGGGCCGGAAGATCCCGCTTCCCGCCGGCTCCACCTGATGACGGCGGACACGGAGCAGGCCATCGATCTGCCCCGGCTGCCGCACAAGGGGCCGCCGCCGTTCGACGTACCCCCGTTGTACGAGGCTTTCGGTGGGCACCCGGTGATCGTCGGCGACACGCTCGCCGTCGAACTCCTCTCGCCCCAGCCGGACGACCAGGAGCACACGGGAAGCAGCCTCCCGCGCTCTCCATCGCCACGGGCGACTTCCGCTGGTCGTGGTCCAGTACGTACGGCGGCACGATTTTCCCGCTGGCCCACCGGGGCTACCTCCTGGTCCTGAACGGATACGGCGACCGGGCGACGGTGCTCGATCCCGCGGACGGCCGGGTCGTGGCCGAGCGCTCCCTGCCCGGCTACAGCTTCCGGGCGCGCCCCGTCGCCTCCGGTGACTGCCTCGCCGTGGTCTGCACAGCACCGCGCACCACCCGGCGCGTACGCGTGTTCCGCTGGAAATGACATGACCCCCTGCCGTGGTCGGCTGCACAGTGGTGCCATGCGGAACAAGGGGCTCGATACCCAGGGCTACATCGCGCCCGAGGGCGCTCTCGGACTGATCCCGAGGGAGTTCCGGCCCGTGGTCGCCACGGCACGGGACCGGCTCCTCGACGTCTTCGGGGCGAGGCTCAACAGCGCGTACCTCTACGGGTCGATTCCGCGCGGCACCGCGCGCGTGGGGCGCAGCGATCTCGATCTGCTCCTCGTCCTGCGCGAGGAGCCCACCGAGGAGGACCGTGCGGACGCCCGCTCGCTCGACGGTGCGCTGGACAAGGAGTTCGCGCAGATCGACGGCTCCGGAACGCTCCTGGTCAGCCGTACGCGGCTGCTGAGCGACCTGGAGACGTACGACCTGGGCTGGTTCGTCGCGTGCCTCTGTACGCGTCTCCTGGGCGAGGATCTGGCCGAGTTCCTGCCGCGCTACCGTCCCGACTCGCTCCTCGCCCGCGAGACGAACGGCGACCTCACGCTGTTCCTGACGCGCTGGCGCGAGCGGATCGCCGACGCCGCCGATACGGAGGAGGCCCGGCGTCCGCTCGTGCGGTTCATGTCGCGCCATCTCGTACGGACCGGGTTCACACTCGTCATGCCGCGCTGGAACGGCTGGACCAGCGACCTGAGGGAGATGGCCGAGGCGTTCGCCGCGTACTACCCGGAGCGGGCCGACCGGATGCGGGAGGCGGCCGTCCTCGGATACGAGCCCCGCGGTGACCTCGCCGTCCTGCGGTCCTACGTCGACGACCTCGGGCCGTGGCTGGCCGAGGAGTACGCGCGCGTGCACGGCGTCAAAGCCACGAGGCCCGACCAGGAGTAGGTCCCTAGATGAGCCCGTGCTCGCGCAGGTAGTCCAGCTGGGCGCGTACCGACAGCTCGGCCGCGGGCCACAGGGAGCGGTCCACGTCCGCGTACACGTGCGCGACGACCTCGGACGACGACCGGTAGCCGTTCTCGACCGCCGTCTCGATCTGGGCGAGACGGTGGGCCCGGTGGGCGAGGTAGAACTCGACTGCGCCCTGGGCGTCTTCGAGGACGGGCCCGTGGCCCGGCAGGACGGTGTGGACGCCGTCGTCCACCGTCAGGGACCTCAGGCGTCGCAGAGAGTCCAGATAGTCGCCCAGACGGCCGTCAGGATGGGCCACCAGGGTCGTACCACGGCCCAGGACGGTGTCCCCGGTCAGGACCGCCTGATCGGCCGGGAGATGGAAGCACAGCGAGTCGGACGTGTGACCGGGGGTGGACACGACACGCAGCTCCAGGCCGCCGGTGGTGATCACGTCCCCCGCGCCAAGACCCTGGTCCCCGAGCCGCAGCGCCGGATCCAGCGCCCGCACCTTCGTCCCCGTCAGCCCGGCGAACAGCACGGCGCCCTCGGCATGGTCGGGGTGCCCGTGCGTGAGCAGGGTCAGCGCGATCCGCTTGCCCGCCTTCTCCGCCGTATCGATGACATTGCGCAGATGTACGTCGTCCATGGGGCCCGGGTCGATCACCACCGCAAGTTCGGAGTCCGGCTCGGACAGGATCCAGGTGTTGGTGCCGTCCAGGGTCATCGCGGACGCGTTGGGGGCCAGGACGTTGACGGCTCGCGTGGTGGCGGGGCCGGAGAGCACCCCGCCGCGTGGCTGGCCGGGGAGGGCGGCTGCGTCGGTCATGCGGGGGCCCCACCGGTCGGGATGTGCTTGGTGAACTCGTCGTGGCCGGGCCAGGAAAGGACCACGTCGCCGTTCTCCAGGCGGGCCTTGGCCAGGACGGGGGTCAGATCGCGGTCGGGTGCGGCGGCGAGGGCTTCGGCGGCGGTGTCGTAGGCGGTGAGCCGGCGCAGGGTCGCGACGGTGGGCGGCATCATGAGCAGCTCGCCTTTGTCGTACGAGGCTGCCGCGTCCGCCGGGTGGATCCATACCGTGCGGTCGGCCTCCGTGGAGGCGTTGCGGGTGCGCTGCCCCTCCGGGAGGGCGGCCACGAAGAACCACGTGTCGTAGCGGCGGGTTTCGAACTCCGGCGTGATCCAACGCGCCCAGGCGCCCAGGAGGTCCGACCTGAGGACGAGTCCCCTGCGGTCCAGGAACTCGGCGAAGGAGAAGTCGCGGGCGACCAGAGCCGCGCGGTCAGCCTCCCAGTCGTCGCCTGTGGTGTCGCTGATGACCGTGTCCGGGGTGGGGCCGGCAAGGAGGACGCCCGCCTCCTCGTACGTCTCACGGACCGCCGCGCAGACGATTGCCTGGGCGAAGGTCTCGTCGCCGCCGAGCCTTTCCGCCCACCACGCGCGCGTGGGGCCCGCCCAGCGGATGTGCTGCTCGTCGTCGCGCGGGTCGACGCCGCCGCCCGGATACGCGTACGCGCCTCCGGCGAAGGCCATGGAGGCGCTTCTGCGCAGCATGTACACCACAGGGCTGCGGGGGTTGTCCTTGAGCAGCATCACGGTGGCCGCGCGCCTGGGGGTCACCGGCGTCAGCGTGCCCTCAGCGAGCGCGCGGATCCGGTCGGGCCACTCCGGTGGGAACCACTGCCCATTCGCCATGGGCGGAGGCTATCTCGTGCCGGGCGGATGTTCGAGTGGCCGCCTCTTGGGATCCGCTGCCCGGCGGTGAGGGGCGGGACCAAGAGTTTTTCGCCCCCTCCGCCCCTACCCGTCCCGTACCTGAGGGCTCCGCCCCCAGACCCCCGCATCGCGCTGAACGCGCTCGTCCTCAAACGCCGGACGGGCTAGAACCCTCCAGCTCCGGACGCGCTGACGAGCTCCACCTGGATCTCGACCTCGACCGGCGCGTCCAGCGGGAGGACCGCCACGCCGACCGCGCTGCGGGCGTGGACGCCCTTGTCGCCGAGAACCGCGCCGAGGAGTTCACTGGCGCCGTTGAGGACGGCCGGCTGGCCCGTGAAGTCGGAGGCCGAGGCGACGAAACCGACGACCTTCACGACACGCGCGACGCGGTCCAGGTCTCCCGCGACGGACTTGACCGCGGCGAGCGCGTTCAGCGCACAGATGCGGGCCAGGTCCTTCGCCTCCTCCGGCGTGACCTCCGCGCCCACCTTGCCGGTGAGCGGAAGCTTGCCTTCCACGATCGGGAGCTGGCCCGCCGTGTAGACGTACACGCCGGACTGCACGGCGGGCTGGTACGCCGCCAGCGGCGGGACCACGTCGGGCAGCGTCAGCCCGAGTTCGGCCAGCTTGGCCTCGACGGCGCCGCTCATGCCCTCTCCCGCTTCAGGTAGGCCACCAGCTGCTCGGGGTTGTTCGGCCCGGGCACGACCTGGACGAGCTCCCAGCCGTCCTCGCCCCAGGTGTCCAGAATCTGCTTCGTGGCATGGACGAGCAGAGGCACGGTTGCGTATTCCCACTTGGTCATACGGGCGACTGTAGCGGCTGTCACGGGCGCCCTCCCGCGGGCCTCCTACGCCGCTTCACCCACACGTTGTCCACAGCCTCCTGCTTAGTACGGCGGCGGACTGGTTAGGCTCGAATACGTGAGCAGGCTCCAGGTCGTCAGCGGCAAGGGCGGTACCGGCAAGACCACGGTAGCCGCCGCCCTCGCGCTCGCCCTCGCGACAGAGGGCAAGCGCGCTCTCCTCGTCGAGGTCGAGGGCAGGCAGGGCATCGCGCAGCTCTTCGAGACAGAAGCGCTGCCCTACGGCGAGCGGAAAATCGCCGTCGCTCCCGGGGGCGGGGAGGTGTACGCCCTCGCCATCGACCCCGAACTGGCCCTTCTGGACTACCTCCAGATGTTCTACAAACTGGGCAGTGCCGGCCGCGCCCTGAAGAAACTCGGCGCCATCGACTTCGCGACCACCATCGCGCCCGGTCTACGGGATGTGCTCCTGACCGGCAAGGCCTGCGAGGCCGTACGCCGCAAGGACAAGAGCGGGCGGTTCGCGTACGACTACGTGGTCATGGACGCACCGCCCACGGGGCGCATCACTCGCTTTCTGAACGTCAACGACGAGGTGGCCGGCCTCGCGAAGATCGGCCCGATACACAATCAGGCACAGGCCGTCATGCGCGTCCTCAAGTCCAAGGAGACGGCCGTTCACCTGGTGACGCTCCTGGAGGAGATGCCCGTACAGGAGACCGCCGACGGCATCTCCGAACTGCGGGCGGCGAAGCTGCCGGTGGGGCGGATCATCATGAACATGGTGCGGCCCACGCTGCTCGACGACGCCGATCTGGAGCTGACGGCCGCCGCTCCCCGTACCGCCATCGCCAAGTCGCTCTCCGCGGCCGGGCTGGGCGGCGCCCGTCGCGGCGGGCTCGCCGAGCGGCTGGTGGACCCGCTGCTCGAAGAGGCCGCCGAGTACGCCGCGCGGCACACCCTGGAGCGCGAGCAGCGGGCCGTGCTCACGGAGCAGGGCCTGCCGCTGCACGAACTCCCGCTGCTCGCCGAGGGAATGGACCTGGCGGGCCTGTACCAACTGGCCAAGGAACTGCGTCAGCAAGGGATCTCATGAGTTCGGACCCGGCCCGCGCCTCACAGGACTCCGCCCACACGCACGACTCGCCTCGCGCGCTGGAAACAGCACGCCTCCTGGACGTCGATCCGCTGATCGACGACCCGAAGACCCGCATCGTGGTGTGCTGCGGCTCGGGCGGCGTCGGCAAGACGACCACGGCGGCGGCGCTGGGGCTGCGTGCCGCCGAGCGCGGCCGCAAGGTCGTCGTGCTCACCATCGACCCCGCACGCCGCCTCGCCCAGTCGATGGGCATCGACTCCCTGGACAACACCCCGCGCCGGGTGAAGGGCGTGGAGGGGGACGGCGAGCTGCACGCCATGATGCTCGACATGAAGCGCACCTTCGACGAGATCGTCGAGGCGCACGCGGACCGCGAGCGAGCGTCCGCGATCCTGAACAACCCCTTCTACCAGTCGCTTTCGGCGGGCTTCGCGGGCACGCAGGAGTACATGGCGATGGAGAAGCTGGGGCAGCTGCGGGCGAGGGACGACTGGGACCTCATCGTCGTCGACACCCCGCCGTCCCGCTCGGCCCTCGACTTCCTGGACGCGCCCAAGCGGCTCGGGTCCTTCCTGGACGGACGGCTGATCCGGCTGCTGACGGCGCCGGCGAAGCTCGGCGGGCGCGCGGGGATGAAGTTCCTGAACGTCGGGATGTCGATGATGACCGGCACCCTGGGGAAGCTCCTTGGCGGACAACTCCTCAAGGACGTACAGACCTTCGTGGCCGCGATGGACACGACCTTCGGCGGGTTCCGTACGCGCGCGGACGCCACGTACAAGCTGCTCCAGGCCCCCGGCACCGCCTTCCTGGTGGTGGCGGCCCCGGAGCGCGACGCGCTGCGCGAGGCCGCGTACTTCGTGGAGCGGCTCGCGGCCGAGGACATGCCCTTCGCCGGTCTGGTGCTCAACCGTGTGCACGGAAGCGGCGCCGCTCAGCTGTCGGCCGAGCGGGCGCTCGGCGCCGCGGAAAACCTCGGACTCGTCGCCGCGGAAAATCATGACCTCGAAGCCGCGGAAAATCTTGACGAGGCTCGCATTGTCGATCAGGGGGGCGGGAAGGCTGGACTTCGTAACGCTCCCGACACGTACGACAGTTCAGAATCTCCCGCTTCCGAGGCACCGGCTCCCGACGCGTCCGACGATCCCGACGAAGGCTCCCCCGCCGCCACGGACAGGACCGTCACAACGAACGGGAGCGTCGCTGCGCACGGGACCGCCGACACCGGCCGGACCGTCGAACAACTCACCGCAGGCCTGCTGAGGCTGCACGCCGAGCGCATGCAGCTGCTCTCCCGCGAGCAGCGCACACGTGACCGCTTCACCGCCCTCCACCCCGAGGTGGCGGTGGCCGAAGTGGCGGCGCTGCCCGGTGACGTACACGACCTGGCAGGGCTGCGGGACGTCGGAAACCGGCTCGCGGCCGGTCGGCCGGAGCTGCCCGCGACCGGCGCCTGACGCGGCGCCTCCCGTGTCCTGTTCCTGAGAGGCCCGCAGGGCTTCAAAAGGCCTGCGAGACCCGAAAAGACCTGCGGTGGCCCAAGGGTCTGCGGGGCCCCCGGTGGCCTGAGGGCCTGCGGGGCCCGCGATGGCCTGAGGGAAACACCCTCAACCCACCGCCAAGTAGCGCTCGTACACCTCTTCCTCGTCGAGGGGCAGCAGGCCCGCGCCGCGCTCGTACTCCGTGCGCGCGGTCTCGAGCAGGCGTCGCCACGAGGTGACGGTGGGGCGCCGGCGCAACAATGCGCGACGCTCCCGCTCTGTCATGCCACCCCACACGCCGAATTCGACGCGGTTGTCGAGCGCATCGGCGAGGCACTCCGTGCGAACCGGACATCCGGTGCACACTGCCTTTGCCCTGTTCTGCGCTGCTCCTTGAACGAACAGTTCATCTGGATCGGTAGTGCGGCAGGCCGCCTGCGCACTCCAGTCGGTTACCCAGCCCATACCGGCGCCGTCCTCTCCCGAATCGAGGCTCCCCCACGGCGGCAGCGGCATATTCACCGCCGCCAGTTGAGGACGTTACGGAAGGTGGGCACAGCGCAACACCCCCTTCGGGCCCAATCTTGAATGGCCCGAACGGACTATGCGTAAGCGGCAGATCACCCGGGGGAGTGACCTGGCGACATGCGTGAGCTTCCCGGCATACCGGGACAGTTCAGTTGAGTCACAACGGACGCCGGGTGACACTCAAGGCGGATTCGGACACGCCCCCAACAAAAAGTTGGGCTACCTCCGGAACGATTCGGGGTCGCCGGACGTATTGATACATGGCCGCACTGCTGTGACAGTTGTGAGCAGCTTAGGCCAAGGCCTATACGCGTGTCCGGCGATTGAGAACGTAGGCTGCCCCCATGCCAAAGAAGCGCTCGGGCGGTGGTCTGTCACCTTTTCAGCAGTCCGCCAAGTTCCTCGGTGTCAGCGTGCTCGCAGGTGCGGTCATGGCCGGAATCGCGTTGCCCGCAGCGGGTGCGCTCGGCCTCGCCGCCAAGGGTTCGGTCCAGAGTTTCGACGAGATTCCGGACGAGTTGAAGAGCCCACAGCTGAGCCAGCGGACCACGATCCTGGACAGCGAGGGCGGCCAGATCGCCACGGTCTACTCGCGCGACCGGACCGTGGTCGACCTCAAGGACATCTCGCCGTACATGCAGAAGGCGATCGTCGCGATCGAGGACTCACGCTTCTACGAGCACGGCGCGGTCGACCTGAAGGGCGTCCTGCGCGCCCTGAACCAGAACGCGCAGAGCGGCGGAGTGTCCCAGGGCGCCTCCACGCTCACCCAGCAGCTCGTGAAGAACTACTTCGTCGAAGAGGCCGGCGACGACCCGACGAAGGTCGCCCAGGCCACCCAGCAGACCCTCGGCCGCAAGATCCGCGAGCTCAAGTACGCGATCCAGCTGGAAGAGAAGCTCGGCAAGAAGAAGATCCTCGAGAACTACCTGAACATCACGTTCTTCGGCGAGCAGGCCTACGGCATCGAGGCCGCCGCCCAGCGCTACTTCTCCAAGCCCGCCAAGGACCTGAACCTCCAGGAGTCGGCACTGCTCGCGGGCATCGTCCAGTCGCCCAGCCGGTACGACCCGGTCAACGACGAGGCGGAGGCCACCAAGCGCCGCAACACCGTGCTGCAGCGCATGGCCGAGACGAAGGACATCTCGCAGGCGGAAGCCGACCAGGCCATGAAGACGCCGCTCGGTCTGAAGGTCAGCAAGCCGAACAACGGCTGCATCACGGCGGTCGAGGGCGCGGCCTTCTTCTGCAAGTACGTCGAGAAGGTCTTCCTCAGCGACCCGGTCTTCGGCAAGACCAAGGAGGAGCGGGCCAAGATCTGGAACCAGGGCGGCCTGACGATCCGTACGACGCTCGACCCGCAGGCACAGGAGTCGGTGCAGGCCTCGCTCAAGGACCACGTCAACCAGACGGACAAGGTCACCGCCGCGGCCACCCTGGTCGAACCCGGCACGGGCAAGATCGTCGGCATGGGCCAGGCGACGCCCTACGGCTACGGCAAGAACGAGACCGAGTACAACTACTCGGTCAACTACTCCATGGGCGGCTCGAACTTCGGCTTCCCGACCGGTTCGACGTTCAAGCCGTTCGTCGCCGCGGCCGCGCTGGAGGAGGGCCGGCCCGCGACCCAGGAGTACGCGTCGCCGTACGAGATGGAGTACCCGAGTCCCGTCCAGACCTGTGACAGCAAGCCGTGGGTCAACACGGGCGACGACACGGTGGAGAACGAGGCCGAGTCGGAGGTCGGGCCGTACCGGCTGAAGGACGCGATGGCCAAGTCGGTCAACACCTACTTCGTGCAGATGATCTCCGACATCGGCCTGTGCCCGGTGGTCGACATGACCGACAACCTGCACGTCACACAGGGCAACGGCGACAAGCTGCCGGAGAGCCCGTCCATCGCCCTCGGCGCGGTGGGCCTCTCGCCGCTGACGATGGCCACCGCGTACGCCTCCTTCGCCGCCCGGGGCATGTACTGCACCCCGGTCGCCATCGAGTCGATCACGCAGAAGGTCGGCGAAAGTCAGAAGTCCCTCGCGGTGCCGAAGTCGACCTGCACGCGCGCGATGTCCGAGAAGACCGCGGACACCGTCAACACCCTGCTGAGCGGCGTGATCGACTCCGGTACGGGCCAGGCGGCCGGTCTCACCGACCGCGCCAACGCCGGTAAGACGGGTACGACGGACTCCCGCAAGAACGCCTGGTTCGTCGGCTACACGCCGAACCTCGCCGGCGCGGTCTGGGTCGGCAGCGCCACGCAGAAGGTCGAGATGGAGAACATCACGATCGGCGGCGTCTGGCACGACAAGGTCTACGGCGGCCAGGTCCCGGGTCCCATCTGGAAGGACGCGATGACCGGCGCCCTCGAGGGCAAGGACTCCCCGTCCTTCAACCTCGTCAACATCCCCGACGCCCCGAAGGAAAAAGACAAGGGCAACGACGACGGGGACAACGGGGACGACGGAAACGGGAACGGCGGCCAGACCGACGGCGGCCTCACCACGACCGGTACCACCACCGGTGGCGACACCGGCGGCGGCGGCACCGTCCCGACGCCTTCCTTCTCCATCCCGGAGGGCTTCCTCCAGGGGCAGGGCGATGGCGGGAACGGGACCGGTGGGCGGGACTAGCCTGCCGCCTGACTGTTCCGGGCCCGGGACTAGCCTGCCGCCTGGCTGTTTCGGGCCCTGGGTTTGATACGCCGGTGGGGGCGTCCCTGGTTACTGGGGGCGCCCCCACCGGCGTATGGGTCGGAAAGTCGCTTTGTGCGGTCGCCTTCGTGCGGACGCCTCGTGCGTGCGGTCGCTTTGTACATGCGATGGCTTCGTGCGTGCGGTCGCCTCACGCATGCGATGGCTTCGTGCGTGCGGTCGCCTCACGCGTGCGGTGGCTTCGTGCGTGCGGTCGCCTCACGCGTGCGGTGGCTTCGTGCGTGTGGTCGCTTCGTACGGTGAGCGAGGTCGCTCAGGCGCCCGCGAGGAGCTGCTTGACCAGGGCGGCGACGCGGCCGCCCTCAGCCAGGCCGGCCACCTTCGGGTTCACGATCTTCATGACCTGGCCCATGGCACGCGGCCCCTCGGCACCCGCCGCCTTCGCCTCCTCGACGCCCTGGGCGACGATCTGCCGGAGCTCGTCGTCGGACAGCTGCTTGGGAAGGTACGTGGCGAGGATCTCGCCCTCCGCCTTTTCCCGCTCGGCCGACTCGGGACGCCCGCCCAGCGCGAAGGCGTCCGCGGCCTCACGGCGCTTCTTCGCCTCGCGGGTGATCACCTTCTGCACTTCCTCGTCGGAGAGTTCGCGCTTGGTCTTGCCCGCGACCTCTTCGTTGGTGATCGCGGAGAGGGTCAGCCGGAGCGTCGAGGAGCGGAGCTCGTCGCGCTCCTTGATGGCGGCGTTGAGGTCTTCCTTGAGCTTCGACTTAAGCGTGGTCATGCCGTCGATTGTCGCAGGTGTGGCGAGACGGTTGCCTGTTGATTTCGGCGGGGGCGTACGTCGTGCACGCGAGGTTGTCCTTGGTTGTCCACAGGGGGCACGCCAGGTTGCCGCGGTCTGACACGATGGACGTATGCGCGCGCTATACGGAGTACCCCTGGGAATCACGGCGGTGGGCGCCGCCGGTCTGTTGTACGCGGCGGGTTTTGAGGCCCGTTCCTTCCGTCTGCGACGGGTGACGGTGCCGGTGCTGCCGCCCGGCATGCGGCCGCTGCGCGTTCTCCAGGTCTCCGACATCCACATGGTGAGCGGCCAGCGCAAGAAGCAGCGCTGGCTGCGCTCACTGGCGGGCCTGCGCCCCGACTTCGTCATCAACACCGGGGACAACCTCTCCGACCCGGAGGGCGTGCCCGAGGTACTGGACGCGCTCGGTCCGCTGATGGAGTTCCCGGGGGCGTACGTCTTCGGTTCGAACGACTACTACGGCCCCAAACTCCGCAACCCCGCCCGGTACTTGTTCGAGAAGGCGCAGGGCCAGCACGGCCTGAACGGGAACAAGCCGGTCGTCGGCGCCGTCCACAACCCGTGGGAGGGCCTGCGCGACGCCTTCGACACCGCGGGCTGGCTGAACCTGACGAACACCCGCGGGGAGCTGAAGATCGAGGGTGCGTCGGTCGAGCTGACCGGCCTCGACGACCCGCACATCAGGCGGGACCGGTACGAGCGCGTGGCCGGCGGCCCGTCGGAGTCCGCCGACTTCTCGATGGGCGTGGTCCACGCCCCGTACCTACGCACGCTCGACGCGTTCACCGCCGACGGCTACCCCCTGATACTGGCCGGCCACACCCACGGCGGCCAACTCTGCCTCCCCTTCTACGGCGCCTTCGTCACCAACTGCGACCTGGACACGGACCGCGTGAAGGGCCTGTCCACGCATACGGCGGAGGGGCGAACGTCGTACATGCACGTCTCGGCGGGCTGCGGGGCGAACCGGTATACGCCGGTACGGTTCGCCTGCCCGCCGGAGGCTTCGTTGTTGACGTTGGTGCCGCGGAAGTAGTGGGTGTGGGGTGCGGGTCGGGCCGACCCAGCCTGGCGGGGGATCGAGCCGGGCCTGGCGGGGATCAAGCCGGACCTGGAAGGTCGGGCCCGGGCAGAGCGGATCTGGACGGCCGGATCTAGGCGGGCGGATCTAGGCGGGCGGGTCTGGAGAGGTCCAGGTCCACTGTCCAGATCCGCGGTCCAGATCCACCCGTCCAGCCGTAACCCACCCAGATGACCCGTATCGCCCGATTCGTCGATGCGCTTTAGCGTGGGGCCATGATCGCCCCGATCCCCAAGGACATACCCGGCCTCCCCGCGATACCGGGTATCCCCGCGCCGGCCCCCTCCGTCGTCCCGGTGACGGCCGTGGTGGCCCCCGTACGCCGCCCGCTGGCGGCGACATTCCGCATCCTCGTGGCCATCGCGGCGGCGACGGGCGTGGCCATCGACCTGACCCTGGGCAGCCCGCCCCGCGTGCTCAGCTACTTCGCGATCCAGAGCAGCCTGCTCGTGGTGGTGGTCTTCGTCGCCTCGGCCTGGCGGGCATGGACGGCCCACCGGCCACTACCCGGCGCGGTGACGGGCGGCATCCTGCTGTACGTCTCGATCACGGGCCTGGTCTACCACCTGATCCTCGTGAACCAGTCCAGCGTCTTCTCCATGACAGGGGATGGCACCCCGCTCACCGGCTGGCAGGCAGTGGCCAACCAGCTCCTGCACACGGTGACGCCGATCGCGGCCGCGGCCGACTGGCTCCTGCTGACCCGCCCCGCCCCACTGGCCCTACGCCACGCGGCCACCTGGCTCCTCTACCCCCTCGCCTACCTGGCCTTCTCCCTGGCCCGCGGCGCGATGATGTCCCCCGGAACCCCGGCGCGCTATCTCTACCCCGTCATAGACGTCGACCAGCACGGATACCCCGGCGTCCTCGCCAACGCCCTGCTCCTCGGCCTCGCCTTCTACGCCCTCGCCATCCTCCTCGTCGCCCTCGACCACATCCGCCCCGACCCGGTCCGCCGCCGGGTCAGACGCCCCGAAAACCGGATTTCGTCTCCAGCCACCAGTGGGCTAAAGTAAACGACGTCGCCGCCACGGCAGCGACAATCGGGGTGTAGCGCAGCTTGGCAGCGCGCTTCGTTCGGGACGAAGAGGTCGTGGGTTCAAATCCCGCCACCCCGACACTGGTCAGAGGCCCATTCGCATGATCGCGAATGGGCCTCTTTCATGCCCGGGGGGCCAAACAGGGGGCCAAAGGGATTGGGTCAGGTCACCGCGTCGCCCTCGACCTGGTCCCCCGCACTCTCCTCCTTCTGATCTTCAGCGAAGATCTCATCCATGGCTTCAGCTCCCTGCGTGATCACCGGACGGAGCTGTTTGCGGTACACCGCTTCCGTGGTCGTCTGACTGCTGTGACCGACCAACAGCGCGATGCGCTCCAACGGGATGCCATGGTCCGAGAGCAGCGACACGAAGCTGTGCCGCAACTCCCGCGGTGTCCACTCCGGCTTCATCCCCGCCTTCTTCACGATGGCCTTGAAGTCGCGCCGGACGTTGGCGGCATCGAGCGGCTCGCCGCTCCGGGTGGTGAAGACACGGCCGGCCGGGTCCCACCCCTTCCCCTTCGACGTGCGTTCCTTCTTCTGCAACCTCAGGTGCTCTTCGAGTACGTCGACCACCTGCTTCGGAAGCGCGATGGTCCGTCGGCTCTTCCTGGTCTTGGTCTCACCGTGCTTGCGCACCGAGCGCCACACCGCGACGTGCGGCGGAAGGTCGCCCTTCGTCTCCAGGAACACGTGATCCCAGGTGAGAGGCCGCGCCTCTTCCGTACGAACGCCGCTGAGCAGCGAGAGCACGAGGTACGCGTACAGCCGTGACGGCCGTGCGGCAATGAGCACGGCTTTCGCCTCTTCCAAGTTCAGTGCCTTGCTCGGTCGACCGGGGCGCCCCTCCGGCGCGGTGACGAGAAGGGCGACGTTCCGCGCTGCCTTGTCCCGGCGCTGAGCGTGCGCGGTGGACCGGCGCAGGATGGCCAGCAGGTCACGCAGGCTTCGCGTCGCGAGAAACTCGGCCCTGTCGTCCAACCAGTCGTCGACGTCGTCCGCGCTGAGTTCTTTCAGCTTGGCCTTGCCGATGAACGGGATCAGGTGCTTGTTCGCCATCGAGCGGTTCTTGCCGATGGTGCCCTTTTCGTCGCGCCCTTTGAGCCCACGCTCCAACCAGTCGTTCACCGCGTCCGCCACGGTGTAGTTGGCCGGCGCCTTGACGCCGGTCTGTACCTCCTTCTTCAAGTCCCGGATCTTGTTGCGGACTTCGGTCTTCGTCTTGCCGTACACCTTCGGTCGACGGCGCTTGCCGTTCGGGGCGTGTCCCAAAGAAACGGCGCCCACAAAGCTCTTCTTCGCGGGGTCCCAATAGATCGTGTCCGCACCGTGTCCGGCCTTGGTGGCGCGTTTCGGGGTCTCGGTCATGCTGTGTTGTGCCTCCATAGGACAGGGCCGCGCCTTGAGGGGCGCGGCCCTGGTGTGATGGGTGGTTGGGAATTCAGGCGGTGGCTTCTGCCTCGCGCTTGAGGAGTTCGACGTACTTCGCGATGTACTCAGGCGGCACGAGTCGACGTCGACCGATGCGAACGGTCTGGAGTCGTCCGAGCCGTATCTCCTCGTAGACCATCGAGCGGCCGATCCGGAGAGCCTTCGCGGCCTCTTCGGGCCGATAGAGGAGTTGTTCAGCAGGCGCAACGGCGGTGCTCATGCGGTGGTGCCTCCTCGGCAGGGAGTTGGGGGCGGTGGCCCCCTTCCTGTCAGGTCCGCTACTTCCGCTACTTCCGCTACCTCCGCTACCGCCCTGCTCAAGGGCGTGATCGTGGTAGCGGATATGGGCAGCGGTAGCGGATGGAGCCGCTACCGGCCCCGGAATCGTGGCCACGGGGCCGGTAGCGGACGGGCGGCGCGGTAGCGGATGCGGAGTGCCGATCCGCTACCGGTTTTAGGGCTCTGACCTGCCCGGTAGCGGAGGTAGCGGAAGTAGCGCACTTTCCGCAGGGGGAGGGCAGTAGCGTTGCCACGCGTCGTGAAGATCGGACGCGTAATAGCCCTTCATGACGCTTCCGCCGGCCTTGATGTTGCGGGCCGCAATCGGCGTGTTGTCCGCGGTCATGTACTCGCGCAGCATCCGTGAGAGGCCTCGGGCATCAAGCGGTTTGCCGCTCATGTCCGCCCACGGCGCCTCTTCGAGGCTGTGCAGCCTGTCGAGGATGGCGACGGTAGGCAGACGGTCGATGCCGTTGAACACGTAGTCGCGCAGGTCGATCAACAGGCGAATGCCGATGCTGCCCTTGTCGCTGGTCTTGGCCGCGTTCACCATCTCGATGCACGCAGCGCGGGCCCGCTCCGGCCACGTGCCGCCCGCCGCGTCGGCCACGGCGAGCAGGGGCTCCCATACGTCCGCGGGCCGGTCGCTGATGCCGTCCGGCAGTTCCGGGAACACTCCGTCGACCAGGTGGCGGATGGACTGTGCCCAATTGGCGAGCCGGTCGCGCAGTTCGTGTCCTTCCTTCTCGTGAATGCGCTGACGGAACGGCTCTACCTGCTCGTTCGGCGCGCGGCGCCGCATGCGGACAATGACCGAGCGAGTCAGGATCGTGTCGGGCAGCGAGCCGAGCCCGGCGACCGCGACCCCGCAGAACGACGGGAACTCCTGTACCTGTTGATTGGAGCCGTCGCCCACGCAGCGCCACATGACGCCGGAGCGTCGGTGGCCCGCGTTCAGGAAGCCCCGGAGCTGTTCGTTCTCTCCGGCCTTGGGCCCAAAGACCGTATCGATCTCGTCGAACAGGATCGTCGGCCGCCCCTCCATCCCGGACACCGCGCGGAACAGTGCGGACGCGGATGCGTTGACCGCGACCATCGGTTGCGGCACGAGGGTTTCCACGATCTCCAGAGCGCGGGACTTGCCCGACCCCGGCTCCGGCGACAGGAACGCGAGTCGCGGTGTGGAGTCGAAGCAGTCGAGCAGGTGCGCGTGCGCGTTCCACAGCGTCACGGCGACGTACGCGGCTTCGAGCGGGAAGATGTTGAAGCGTCGGTGGAAGGCTTCCACCTCATCGAGCAGTGCGGAGCCGTCCATGACGGGTGCCGGCGAGTTGGCGCTCATGCCGCCTGCCTCCCTTCCTGGTTGGTGCGGAGCGGGCATACGTCGCGGTGGGCGGTGTGGTCTTCGACCAGGGCGAGCACCTTCGTGTGACCGACGGCGCTGCGATCCCTGCCGCACAGGCACTTCGAGGTGGCGGTCGGTACGGTGCCGCGCGGTACGGAGATGCGCAGCCATGCGACCGGGTACCGTCCGTCTCCCTGTTGCGAGTCAGGGCCAACAGCAGAGCGGACGCCCTTTCGGGCGGCGCCTGTCGGCTCGCCCACGGCCGGACCGAGCGCGGCTTGTGCGGCGGCACGCGGGCCGGAGTGGGAAGCGGGGAGGCTCTTCAGGAGGGGGCGAGTAGGGGCGCTCATGCCGCCCTCCGGTGCTGGTTTCGAGCAATCGACCAGTTCAGACCGCTGCGAATGGTCGCCTCACACGATCGCGGCGAGAGACCGGCCTGCTCCCCCGCCCACTGAAGAGCCTCTTCCACCTGCCCCCTGGGAAGGTCGCCCGACGCGATAAACCGCCCCAAGGCGCGCGCCGCCCGGAGCAACGTGGCGTTGCGCTCGCCCTCCGGTGCCGTTCGAACGCTCGCGGTTTCCGCGTTCAAGCCCGCTGCCGCGTAGCGAGAGGCTCGTACGGCCGACGGTGCAGCCGTTAGTGCTCGCGAAGACTGACGAACCGTCAGGCGGGCGCACAGCCAATCCGGCAGGGGCGCGGGCGGCACGTCGTTGACGATCGCGTACGCGCCCGCGCTGGTGATGCTGCCGGGCGCGACGACGTAACCGCCCCATGCCCGGGTGTCGATGCGCTTACCGAGCCGTCCAGCCGTGTTGCCGAGCCGGACACCGGGCGGTGCCACGAAGTACAGGTGGACCCCGCCGCCCGCGGTCCGCACCGTACGCGTGGTGGGGACGGCATGCCCGGCGCGCTCGCAGAGCGCCGTGAAGGTCGTCACGCCGTTAGGCGTGTCCGTACTGCACTTGCGCTTAGGCATGTCGAGGTCGACGACGACAAGCCCGGACGGGCCGGTCGCAATGCCGACGTTGAACGGGAGGTCGCCCCATGCCCGGCGGATACGGTCCGGGTCGATCGTGGCGCGCCCTTCCCACTTCCGGTGACCGCCGGCGCAGTCTCCGATGGCGGGGCAGACGTCTTCACCGTGGAGGGCGGGGCGCTTGTCACCGGGGCGCAGAGGGAGGACGGCCCATCCTCGCTCGGCAGCGTCCAGTGCGGCGTACAGGAGGTGGCGGTTCATACGGCCACCGCCAATCCGCTCGATGGGGTGGCATGGGCCGGACGGCCCTCGCCGAATGCACGACGTTGGGTCATGCTTGAGGTCTCCTTGTTCTGTTGGAGGGACAGGAGAACCGGGGCGGGCGCAGGCTTGTGGTGAGACGGCGCCCGCCTCGGGCGTAGCTAGCCGCGGAAGTGATTGCGCTTGAAGACGGCCTTGCGGATGTGGAACGTGTTGCCGCCGCTGTGGCCGCTCGCGCTGAAGACCTGCACAGCGACCCAACCGCCAAAGATGACGGCGGCGAGAGTGATGAGCTGGGTGATGAGCGCTGTCAGCGCGGTGATGAACGCGGTGAGCAGGAACAGACCACCGCAGACGGCACCGAACCCGATGCCTCCGAGGGCGATGTTCACCGCCGCGCGAGAGACGGGCGGCTTGCCCGCGACGGGTTCGGGCTTGGCGGGTTCGAGGGAGTAGCCGGTGACGACGCGGCCGTCCGGTAGGACGATGCTCGTCACCGACGGGATCGTGCCCGGGTGCATGGGCACGAGCGGTGCGGACTGCACGGGGGCGAGCGGGATGGGCCGGTGGACTTCCACGGTCGCCTCACGGTGGCCGGGTACGAGGGGCTTGAAGGGTTCGTTCACGACGGGTCCTCCTGTCAGGTACCGAGCGATGCAAGGAAGCGAGCGAACGCCCGGACCAAGTCACGGACCGGGCCGTCAGCGCCGGTCCCGGCGGTGAAGAAACCGAAGAGGAACAGGACCACCGCGGCGCCCGCGCCGGTCGCCTTGGTCTTGACGGCGACGAAGGCGGCGATACCGAACAGCAGCACCGCCGAGAAGGTGAGGATCATCGGGAGGCCTCCGGACGGGGGCCGTCGGTGCCGGCGCGGTAGACGCGAGCCCAGCGGTTGTAGAGCCAGCGGCCGACGCGTATGCGCTTGCCGGTCGCCTTGCAGCGGCGGCAGTCCTTCCCGCGCTTCATGCGGCCCTTGCGGTCGGTCTTCATCCGGAAGCCCCATCCGCTGCACTTGCGGCAGTTGCCGAACGGGGAGGCGGCACACACGGCGACGTAACACAAAGTCACGCCAAGTATGAGAGTGATAGCGAGCAGGGCAGGGGTCATCACGGGCCCTTCCAGGCGGGTTTCAGGGGTTTCCGCAGGTGGGCCGCTATCCGCTAGCGGCCTGATCAGAACAGGTATGGGGCGCTAGCGGAGCCGCTAACGTTAGCGGTGTGTGCCGCTAGCGCTAGCGGCTCCGGACGGTCATCCCGCGTCGCGGTTTCCGTCACGCTCCGCAATCGAAGCCACGATGTGAGAGCGGTCGACGCCGCGCCGGTTGACGACCTTGCCGTCCACACGGCGGCCCACCTGGACAGTGGAGACGCCGTGGGGCTTCAGGGCTGAGGCCAGTGCCTCCGGCGTCCATCCGTCGTAGACGTCGGTCCGCAGTTCAGCGAGCCGGGACACGACAGTCTCGGACCACACCTTGGGTTCATCGGCAGGGATGACCGCGAGGATGTCGGCGAGCAGGTCATACGACGTGCTCGCGTCCGTCTCCGGCTCTTCCCCGAGCGCGTGCCCGGACAGGGTGCCGGCGGCTTCGCGCAGCTTGCGGGCGCGTGCGGCGATGGCCTCCGCGTTGGGCGCGTCCACGTACACCGAGCCGACGATCCGGGCGTCCGACCCTTCACCGACGAAGTAGTGAATGCCCTTGTCGCCCCAACTGAACATGGTGGCGCGGATGCCCCGCTTGTACGCGGAGGTGCCGAGCACCATGTCGTTCTCCAACTGCCCCATGACCTTGAGGCAGAACCGAGCCGACGCATTCGCGGAAATGCCCGTGGGCAGCGCTTTCGCGTCCGGCCGCTGCGTGGCGAGCAGCAGAACGATCCCGGTAGCGGGACCGCGTTTGACCAGGTCAGTGCAGATCTCTTCGAGTTCCTTGCCGTACTTCTCGTGCTCGAACCAGACTTGGCACTCATCCACCCCGACCACGATCGGGTGCAGCCCCAACGACTTCTTGTTGGCCAGTTCGGACGTCACCTTGGACTCGGGGCAGATGTCCCGCGGCAGCGAGCGGATCACCTTTGCCCTGCGCCGCAGTTCCTCGCGCAGCGCTCGCAGGTCGCGCAACGCGTACTCGATGTCCTCCTCTTCGTCGCCGGCACGGTGGCGGTGAGCGACGCGCTCGCCAACCGGGTCCAGGTCGCCAGTGCCCTTGAGGTCGTACGTGTGCAGTTCCGCCCGCGGGTCCAACGCGGCGATGAGCAGCAGCAGACGGAGCAGGAAGGTCTTGCCCATGCGCGGAATCGCGCCGATGACGGCCGCGATGTACATGAGGGTGATCTCGACCCAGCGTCCGCGCTGGTCAGTGCCGAACGCGACCGGCTTGAACAGGTCCGTGCTGCCCGACTTCAGCAGCGGCCACGCAGGCTTCTTGGCCTTGGACATGTCCTGATCCCCGACCCACAGCACCAGGTGCCCGGTGTGCTGGTCGGGCACTGCCTCCGGCCACACGCAGCCCAGCGGGCGGCGCAGGCCGGAAGCGAGCCGCTCGCGCCGCTCGATGATGTCCGTGACCGTGACGCCGTACGGGAGGTTGCCCTCCGCACGCCATCCCGGACCGTCGCGAGTGATCGGGGCGGTGAACTCGAAACCGTCGCGACCCTTGCCCTGCGCCTGGTTGATGGCGGGGATGCCGAGCGAGCCGAGCGACCGCAGCACGATGTCTGAGGTGAGCTTGACCGCCTTGGGCAGTTCCACCGCGCGGTGGATGACCGGGGCATCCGCCTTGCGGCCGGCGACCCCGAGCGCCATGACGACCGCGCCCACCGACACCGCCTGAAGCCAGTCAGGGGCGAGCACGTACAGGGCGAGCGCAGCACCGAGCCCAGTGAACATGGCGAGCACTGTCACGAGAGCACGCAGTCGGACCCGTCCGTCGCGCTGCCGCGACAGCTTCAGGTACTCGGCTGCGTCCTCGCGCCGGACCGCGGCGAGTCGGACCGGCTCGCCCTCGCGGTCGGCCGCCCACCGCATCGTGCCGCCCACGAACTTCGCGGCACCGGAGGGGGCTTGGAGAGTCAGGCGCGCGGCGTAGACCGGGGAGCGAAGCGCGTGGTAGCCGACCGAGTGGGCATAGTGGCGGGCCACCCACGCCGCGGCGGTCTTCAGTTCCGCCACGGACTTCAGCCACAGCGGAACGACCGGACGGCGCTGTGTAGCGAGCAGCCGACCGAGGTAACCCGGACCGGACGCCTTGGCTGTCGGTAGGTCGACCATCACGCGCGCAGTCGGGTCGGCCGACTCGGCACCCGACCGACTCGGGTCGGAGTCGGCCGACGGGTCGGCATCGGGTCGGGCAGTCGAGTCGGCCGACCCGATGCGGGCCGACCGTGCCTTGTCGAGGTCGACTACCTCTCCCCCGGGGTCGGTGCTCATCTCGGCTTCGAGTCGGTTGAAGAGTTCGTTGTCGTCGTCGGGGTGCTTCACTGAGGTTCCTTCCAGTGGGAGGCAAGGCGGGTCCGGCCGACGCTGTAGGAGGTGGGCGGCCGGACCCGTGGATGAACGATGGCGTGCGGGAAGTCGTCCAGACCCCGACAAGCTGTCCGGTGGTGTCCGCTGTTCAGCGGACAAGCGGACAGCGCCGGAAGGTCGTCAGGCGGCGCGCTGTTCCTCGGGGTATGCGCAGGGCACGCACGTGCCGAGCGAGGTGGGGATGACGTATCCGGCGTCCTGTCGGCAGGCCGGACAGGTTCGGCGAGCGCGCATTGCCTTGGCGAGCGCGGCCCGTTTGCCCGGCGTCATCGGCCGGACGGGCTTGGCGCGGTCGACGCGGTAGAGGTAGGCGACCAGCGGGCCGCGCCGGTAGCGCGGGCGCATGATCTGTGCCGCGATCGACTGCCCGCCGGGCCGTAAGCCGCGGGCCCGTAACTGCCGTTTGGTGGCGAGTCCATCGGGGGCGTAGCGCCACGGGTAGGTGGGCAGTCCGTACGTCGCGCCGGTCGGGTCGAAGCACTTGCCGTACATCACGCAGCCTCAGCCGCTGTGCCGTCGCCCTCCGAGTCAGCCACGGAGTGCAGCGGGCGGCCGTCGGCACGCTCGGTCTGCAACTGGTCGCGCAGCTTACGAGCGTTGGCCTGCGAGACGTGCACGGCAGTACGGATGCGATCCGCAGTCAGCTCCGCGTCGGCCCACTCTGCGGTGGCCGTACGCGCTTCGGTGAGTAGTTCCTTGAAGGTGCGTTGCGGCTTGGCCTTGGCCTTGGCGTTCGTCTGCCGGCGCGGGCGCGGCTTGGGGTCGGCCGGATGTACCGGCGGGGGCACGGCGGGCGCCTCCTGCTCGGAGGCAGGGGCCAGTTCGCCCATGCGCAACATCACGCGCTCGCGCCGCGGGGTCTTCGAGCGCCACTTGCGGCCGTAGCGCTCGCGCAGGTCCGCACGGGCCAACTGCCGTTCCTTCTCCCGCGTCAGTGCCTCCGAGTAGGAGGTGACCTCCCACAGCGTCATGCGGCGCCACAGAGCGAACGTCGACGGGAACGCGAGCAGCCACCGAGAGAAACGGATCTTTTCCATGCGTCGACCGGTGGCCGCGCCGATTCGTGCGGCGTAGATGTGCGCGCCGATCTCGGAGAACACCACCCACAGCAGCGGCATGGTGCCGTGCGCGACCTTGGCCCACATGCCCTGTCCGGCCGCAACGTTCAGCCCGCACGTGATGAGCGTGAGCACCCAAGGCACGAACCGGACCCACGCAAGCGCCATGTCCATCCGGATCAACAGCAGGTTGGCCACGGTGAACACCGGAATGGCCACGTCGATACCGACCGGCAGCATCCACGGCTCGCCGAATCCCCAGCGGGCCGCAGCAGCCGACACGGCGTCGAAGGAGGAGATGAGACCGAGTGCACCGACTCCGGCCGCGGCAAGCGCGGCGATTCCGGCGAGACCCATCTCCGGCCTGGTCAGCGGCGGCACCCCGGACGGGGGCGCCGCAAGGGCGGTCGTTGTGGCGGTCATGCCGCCGCTCCTTTCCGTACGGAGCGGCGGCGGCCTGCGAACCGGACCATGGGGATGACGTCGAACAACTCGGGGTGCGCCTCGACAGCCTCGGCCGCGATGCGGATCAGGTCGTCGGGCATCTCGGGGTGCTCAGCGAGGATGTCGCGCGCCGCGTCCAAACGGGCCGCGCGCTCTTCGTCGCTCTCGCCCTCGACCCCGAGCCACAGCTCAACCGGGGTACCGAGCGCGAGTTCCGCGAAGTCCTCAGCGGATACGGCCTGTTGACGGCCGATGTACGTACGCATGGAAGGCTCCTGAAGTGGGAGGGACATAGAGCCGGAGCAGCCACAGGCGTTTGGTGAGACGGCAGCTTTTCCGGAAGAACCCGAGCCGCAGCGCGGCAGGGGAAAGCGCCCCCGGACCGAGTCGAACGGTCCGTGCGACCATCGGGGCGGTAGAGCGATCAGCGGTTGCGGACGCGGCCGGAGACACTGTCGGCGGACACGTTCAGGTGGCGGGCGCCGGATACCTCGACATCGCCGGAGATGCTGTGGGCGCTGACGTGCCCGGCGGCGCCGCTGGTGGCCTGTACCTCGACATCCCCAGAGGTGGTGTTCAGGGCGGCGCTGCGACCGTCGTACAGCCGCACCTTGATGTCGCCGGACACCGAGTGCGCGTTGATCTGCTCGGTGGCCCGACCGACGCGGATATCCCCTGAGGTGGTGTTGGCTCGCAGCTCGCGAACGCCGTCAACCCCCAGGTCACCGGAGACGGAGCGGAACTCCATACGGTCGACGTAGCCGTAGACCTCGGTGTCAGCGGACTGCGAGACGACCGCAAGGGACGACTGTGCGGGCAAGCAGACCGTGACTTCGATCGGGCTGACGGTCGGCATGTCGGCCATGCCGCCGGAGACCACGCGACCGTTGATCCGGACCGTGCCGCCGACGATGTTCATGCTGCGGACGCTCTGAATCACGGTGCCGCGGCGACCCTGCACAACCACACCGTTCGGCATCTCCGGTACCTCGATGCCGAACGCCTGCCCGTTCTGCTGACTGCGAGCACGGTTGATCGCGTCGGCCGCGGGCCCCGTGTTGTCGTCAGTGCGCAGCACCACGCGGGCGGTGAGCAGGTTCTCGATCACCTGGACACGGACGCTGCCGACCGGCAGCGACAGTCCCAGCACGATCGGACCGGAGGTCTCGGAGTCGAAAATGCGCTCGGTCATGGGTAAGCCCCCAAGGCTTGTTGGAGTGGGACACGACGTGCGCGAACAGGCGGAACGGCTGCGGCAGTGAAGTGGTGAGACGCGGCCGTCCCGCAGAGCCCTCACGCTGCAAGGCGGCAGGGCGGTGAAAGTTGAGGTGGTGCGTGTCTCCTTCATCGCGACGCGCTCCCGTGTCAGGTAGAGCTGTCCGGCCTCGAAGTAGGCGTATGGAGACGTGACCTTTCGGTCTAAGCCCTCCGGTGAATGCCAAGGCGCCGGGTCGCCTCCCCCCGTCCGATGCGGGGCTCCTGGTCGTGCGGTCTTGCAGGTCAAGCGCTTACGGGTGCACTCGGCTGAGCCCTTCCGGGCTCGCCGTACCAACTTGTAACAGCATGTACTAGCACGCACCATGGCGCAAGAGGTCGCCACAGATTCGTACTAGGTCGTACTAGGGGTGGGTACGCTCGATGGCGTGATGAGCGCTGAAATCTCGAAAGACGACCCAAGGCCAGAGTCCGAGCAAGCGGCCGACATCATGCGGCAAGAGATCCTGCGTGGTGACATCAAACCCGGAGGGCATGTGGGCTCCGTGCGAGACTTGACCGAACGGTTCAAGATCTCGGGAATGACAGTGCAGCGGGCCCTTGCGATCCTCCGTGAGGATGGGCTCATCATGACGACGTCGCGGGGCAGCTATGCCCGCGACCCGGAGCAGGCCGGCCAAGGCAGCGGAACCGACGCGGTTGTCGACGTTCCCGAAGTGCTGCGTCGGCTCGAACATCTCACCTCCCAAGTCTCGGAACTTCGCGGCAGGGTCGAAGCGCTCGAAAGTCGCTCCGAACCGGGTGGTGCGTGATCTGCAACCAGCATGCGTGGAACGGGAGTTGTGAGGTAAGTGACAGCCAGGGGACGGCAGAGCAGGGGAGGGGACATGCCCGGTGACACCCCCCTGTCACCTTCCCTGTCCCCCCGGCTCGCGCGCGAGACTCGGAGCAGGTACTCGGAGGAGGGCGCATGACCGACGACAGGCCCGCATGGGCGCGACGCATCGCGGCTGAACGCGCGGCGCGCGACTGGTCGCAACGTGACGCAGTCAGGGCTCTACGGGCGCACGCTCCGACGGAGCTGCCGGCGGAAGACAGCATGATCCGCCAGTGGAAGCGCTGGGAGTCCGGCCAGACACCCAACGACTTCTATCAACCGATGATCGCGGCCGTGTTCGGCACCGTGACGCATGCGCTCTTCCCGGCGCCATCGCGGCGAGACGGAGACCGAGAGATTTTGGCGGCGAGCGGCATGGAGACGTTGGAGATCGTGAGCCGGCTGAACCGGTCCGATGTCGACAACGCCACGCTTGATGCCCTGCGGATCACGACAGACCGGCTCGCGTCGGAGTACCCGTTCATGCCTAGCGAACAACTCCTCATTGAGGGGCGGCAGTGGCTCCGCCGGGTCGTCGAACTTCACACGAAGAGCCTCACGCTCGCGCAGCACCGCGAGGTGCTCTCCCTCTCCGGCTGGCTCGCTCTACTGGTCGGCTGCGTCGAATACGACACAGGCGACCGTCATGCTGCCGAGTCGACACGCCGTGCCGCCCTCTCTCTGGCGACTGAAGCCGACCACGCAGAAGTGGCAGGGTGGGCACACGAAATGCGCGCCTGGTTCGCGCTCACGACCGGCGACTATCGCGGCGTGATCTCGGCAGCGCGGGCCGGAGGTGAGGCGGCGCCGCATCACGGCGTGGCTGTGCAGCTTGCCGCGCAGGAAGCCAAGGCATGGGCGCGGCTCGGGGACCGCCGGCAAGTCGAGGTGGCCCTCGACAAGGGACGGCGGACGCTCGAAGCAATGCCGCACCCCGAGAACCTGGACAACCACTTCGTGGTGGACCCCGCCAAGTTCGACTTCTACGCGATGGACTGCTACCGCCTCGTCGGTGAGGACAAGCTCGCGCGCACGCTCGCAGAAGAGGTGCTGAGGGCAGGCACGGACTTCGACGGAACCGAGCGTTCGCCGATGCGCAACGCTGAAGCCCGCGTCACGCTGGGCGTCACGGCGGCGCGTGAAGGCGACTTGGAGCAAGCGCTCATCATGGGAGAGCGCGCTCTTGAAGGCGACCGCAAATCGGTACCGTCGCTCATAATGACCAGCCGCGAACTTGCTGCCGAGATGCGGCACCGGTACAGCTCCGAGCCAGCGGCACAAAACTACCTTGCACGGCTTCGCTCGCTCGCTGAACAAAAACCCGGCTTCATGCCTCGCTGAGCCCGTCATACTCAGCCCAGGTCCCACATGGACCTGGGCTGAGTCAATTCTCCGGTATTGCTGGCTTATTTGATGCGCCTTGCGGACTAATAAAAAGCCTGACGTGAGACAGGACTTCCTCGAAAGTCTCCACGTCAATCTTACCCAGAACCGTTCCCTCAAAGTCTCTTGGCTCGGGAGTCCAGAGGCGTCTAGCCCGCACTACGCTGATTTTTTGAAGTCCAGCTTCTTTCCACTTGTGCACGACGACGTCACCTTGACCAGGGTTTGCAACCCGGCCGGCCACGCCTGTGATTTGCGCTACCAGCGCAGCATGATCTCCCACTTCACCTGGTAGCGTGCACCCAATAACCAACACTGGACGCCTTTTGAAGGGTTCCTCTTCCATATAGCTAAACGGAAAATGAACCAAGGCGACGTCGCCGGGTGTCACCTGTAAAGCTCTCTAAGCGTCATACACCGAGTCTTCGTCCGAATCCCAGTCTTCTGCCCAGAGACGAGAAACGTACGCGCGCATGGCAGCTTCATCGTCGTCATGCCCTAGTACTCGTTCGATGGCAACTGCCTCGCTTGAGCGTCCCGTCGCGATGAGTTCGCTCAGAAGCTCCGGAATTACGTCGGTGTACCGCCACCGCGTAGCCAGGTCACCACGACGTTCCCGCTGTGGACTAGGCACGGAACTTTGCGGATCGACGACGAACAAGCTAGGAGTTGCAGTTGCCGCAGGAACTGCATCGTCACACGGAATGTCGTCGCTAGCGTCGACGTAGTAGTAGCCCTGACGGCTTATGACCCCAGCCGCCCGAGAGATTGTCCCAGTCGTCATCAAACCTACCCCCACCCTTAGCCTGTTACGGAAACTCTCCTGAAGACACCACTAACTAGCCGACCAGCCTCCTGACTATATTCACGGCCGAGATTTACAAACCATTCACTACCTGCATTTTGGGGGATCTTCGAGTGCCTATGCCACGTAGAATCGACGTAGAGTGCTGCATCCGAAATTTCCCGCTCATCGAACTTCACGTGACTAAAGTCAGGTTGTTCGCTACTTCGAAGTCTGCCAAATTTCTTGCTGAGCCTCTCAAGGGCTTCCTCGCGATCCACGATCCCGAATTCAGCCTTGAATAGGCTCCCGCTCTCTTCCGTCTTTCCGTCCACCAAAGTTGCCGTATCGGTGACGGTGAATCCATCAACCAGAGAGCGACCGAACAGGCCCTTTGCAGCGCTTATCCGTGACTCCTCATAGTCGCCCCTCAACGCAAAGGGCACGAGATGCTGAAACGAGGCGCTAACGGAGGTAGCTCTGAAATCTACGGCTTCCTTTGCAGCATCAAGGACAGCATTAAAAGCCTCGGAGTCGCCCGATCCGGTTGAGTCCGCAATGGAGATGTGGGTAGGGGAAAGGAGAATCTCTACATCCTTTCCCACAACTGCGCGCACAATCTCGTCATCAATCTTGAAGGCGCGCAAACGCTTCTGGCTTTCAAGCAGCAGGAGCAGCCGAGTGCGACCATCGTAGACACGGGGCGTTGGGCGCCATCGGACGTCGAGGATCATCGTCCAGGGAGCCGTCACATCTTCCATCGCAGCCATACCAGCTCTCGGGCAGTCGTCATGGTCTCAATCTACAGTCGTAGGGGGCTGGTCGCGAGTACTCGTGAGCTCGTCTCCCTCACATTTAGGGGCTCACCGACGTGCCTGCGGAGGATCCAGACAGCCTGCCTTGCCACGACTGGCTTGGCCCCCGCCCCTGAAGAGTTCCCAAAGTTCGTTGGGCAGCACCTCTGGCAGCGCCCCTACACGCACTCACAGCATGTCAAGGCCAGGGACTCGCTGGCCGGAGGCTCGGAGCCCGAGAACTCTGCCGAACTAGAATCCGTACACCAAACAGTGGCAGACCATGCTCCCGCACGGGCCGGATGCTCCTGTCGTCACGACGCAGCCGGAGCCAACAGCAGGGGCCAAACGGGGGGCCAAACGAGGTAGCCGCGCGCGGACTGTCCTGGACAGAAGTGGACAGCGCCAGTGCTTAAGCGGGCAGGCTGGTGACGGCAGAGCAAGGTCACAAGGGGTCTGACCGCGTTCGGGACGAAGAGGTCGTGGGTTCAAATCCCGCCACCCCGACAGTGACATACCAGGTCAGGGGCCTGATCCGCAGAGCGGGTCGGGCCCCTGATTGGTTCCTAGAGATCGCTTGGGAGAAATCTGGGAGAAGATCTTGGTCGAGGTTTCCCAGCGGGCAACATCCACACCCACTTGATCACCGCGTCACCACATCCCTCTCATGTGCGCGTTCGTGAACTGGGCGCCATGCGCTCGGGAGTCGTGCTGCTGATTCGTCTCGGCAATCCGGCTGAACGACGACCTCCCTGGACAACGCCCGCCGCCTCGCGACGGTCTTGACCTGGCGCGTCCACCACCTCACCAGTCCAGCATCGGCGCATATTGCATGCATACGCGCCTCCATGCGCCCTCGCATGCACCCTCCTTGCGCCCCACGCTCCCCTCCTACGGTCATGGAACAGCGAGGGCCGGAAGGAAGTCCGACCCCGACGGGAGCAAGGTGCGGCAGATAGCCGCACCGACCTGACGTCGGCCGGATCTGCCCGCCTTGGGGATGGGGCGGTATGAGTGCCCGGCGCAGGATCCATGACAGCTTCGAACAGGCCGTCCAAGCCGCTGTGTCCGCGTTTGGAGCGGAAGTCACGCCGAAGCTGAGAGGCGGCGGATGGCAGGAGGACCAACTCCGAGGACCGCTGGAGAACATGACCCGGTCCGTGTGCCGCGGCCTCGGTCTGGACGTCACCCTCATTGGCGAGGTTCCGCTCGTCGACATGGGAGCCCGCCCTGATTATGCGGTTGAGGTCGGCGGCGCTCTCGTCGGTTACATCGAGCTCAAAAAGCCGGGCACCCAGGCCGACCCGTCCGTCTACACAGGCCGCAACGCCGGACAGTGGGCGAAACTGCGGCTGCTCAACAACGTACTGCTCTGTGACGGGAACGAGTTCTCTGTCCACCAGCAGGGCCAACAAGTTGGCGAAGTGGCCTACCTGCGCGGCTCGGTCCTTACCTCCGGCGCCCGGCTTGCTCCCGCCGACGGGGCGCTTGCGCGGGTGCTGTACGACTTCCTGACCTGGGAGCCGCAGACACCCCGCACCACGAGCCAGCTCATCCGAGCAGTCGCCGGACTCTGCCGACTTCTGTCGGAAGAGGTCGGCGAGGCGATCGCGCAGGAAAAGAGCCGACGCCGCCTGCCAGCCTTTACAAAACTGGCCAAGGACTGGCGGCACTTGCTGTTCCCGGAGGCGACCGACGCGGAGTTCGTCGAACAGTACGGTCAAGCCGTCGTGTTCGCCCTTCTGCTCGCCCGGGTGGAGGAGATCACCTTCGAGGGCGAAACCATGCACAGTATCGCCGCGAAGCTGGGCAAGAAGCACTCCTTGATGGGGCAGGCGCTGGATGTCCTGGCCGGCGACTCTGTTGCTGGACTGTCCACCACGCTGAACACACTGCTTCGTGTCATCGGCGCGGTCAGATGGGACGTGCTGGACGACGGCACCGGCGACGCCTACTTCCTGCTCTACGAGCACTTCCTTCACATCTACGACCCTGAGCTGCGGATACGTACAGGTTCGTACTACACACCGCGTGGCGTCGTCTCGGCCATGGCCCGGCTCGTCGAGGACGTCCTGAGGCGGGAGGGCTTCCGTATCCCGTCCGGCTTCGCTTCTCCCGATGTGGTCCTTGTCGACCCGGCCATGGGCACCGGCACCTTCCTACTGTCGGCACTGGAGCTGGCTGCCAAGACCATCGCCGAAGAAGAGGGCCCAGGCGCGGTGGGCCCGCGCCTGCGAGAAATGGTGGGGCGTCGACTGGTCGGCTTCGAGATGCAGGTCGGTCCGTTCGCCGTCGCGGAACTGCGCATGCACGCCATGCTCAAGCAGTACGGGTCTGCGGCCCCCGCTCAGGGACTCAGGCTGTTGGTAGCTGATGCTCTGGACAGCCCGACAGCCGAGTTCAACTGGATCCCCCACACCTACCGGGCGCTCGCGGAATCCCGCCGTCAGGCCAACCAGGTCAAGCGGGACGAGCGTGTCATGGTCGTCATGGGCAACCCGCCGCACGACGCCGTGAAACGGGGCGCCGGCAAGTGGGTGGAACGAGGGGAGCCCGAAGCGGACATCCCCGCCCCGCTGGGGGCCTTCCGGCAACCTGGCAACGGCAGATACGAATCGAAGATCGCCAACCTATACGTCTACTTCTGGCGCTGGGCCACCTGGAAAGTCTTCGACGCACACGACGACGCGCCCTTCGGCGTGGTCGCGCTGATCACTCCTAAGGCATGGCTCAAAGGGCGGGCGTTCGCCGGAATGCGGCGCTATCTGCGTGAAACCGCCGACGAGGGCTGGATCATCGACCTGTCACCGGAGGGCCACCGAGCTGATGTCGCGACCCGCATCTTCCCCGAGGTCGCGCAGGAGTTGTGCATCGCGATCTTCGTACGATGGCGGAACAGCCCCAGGCCGCGGACAGAGCAGCAGATCGCAAAGGTAAGGCATCTCAAGGTCGCCGGGCGCCGCGACGAGAAGATCGAACATCTGGCGACCCTCAGGCTCGACGACTCCGAATGGCGCGAGTGCGCCACGGGCAAGACGGATGCTTTCCTGCCGCCCGGCAGCGACCTGTGGGAGTCCTGCTCGCAGTTGAGAGATCTGATGCCGTGGTCGTCGCGTGGCGTCACGCCCGGGCGGATGTGGGTCTATGCACCGGATCAGGAGACGCTTCACAGGCGGTGGCAGCGCTTGCTCGCTGCGGATACCGAGCGACGCGCCGAGATGCTCGGACACTCTGGTGAGCGAACGCCTGCGGACAATGTTCCGCCCTTGCCAGGGGTCGCGTCTCACGAACGGATACCACTCGCGGCCGAACACAGGACAAGCCCTCAAACGGTACGCATCGGATTCCGGTCATTCGACCGGCAATATGTACTGCCGGACAGCCGATTGATGGAGCGAGGCAGGGCGGACCTTTGGCGAGTCCGCAGCGACCGCCAGATCTACACCATCGAGCAGAACGCCCACCCGGTGGTCAACGGGCCAGCGCTAGTCTTCAGCGCCCTCATTCCCGACATGGACTATTTCAACAACCGCAGCGGTTGCGCCCGTCCTCTCTACCGCAACGCCGCCGGTACGCTGCCCAATGTCACGCCCGGTCTGCTCCCCCTCCTCTCCGAGCGGCTCGGCGTACGAGTCGCCGCCGAAGACCTGCTGGCCTACATCGCCGCGATTGCGTCCCACCCGGAGTACACGGCTCGATTCCAGGAGGACCTCGAAGTCCCGGGTGCGCGGATACCTCTCACCGCTGACCTTTGTCTGTGGGAGCAGGCGGTTGCAATCGGCCAGCGTGTCCTGTGGCTGCACTCCTACGGTGAGCGATACGCCGACGAGACGGCTGAGAGGCCGTACGGCAGGGTACTGCTGGCACACGACCGCCCCCGATGCGTCGCGGAGATTCCGGACGATGCGGAAGCCATGCCGGAGAAGCTGGCGTACGACCCCGTGACACAGGACCTGTGGGTCGGCAGTGGACGGATCAGTCCAGTGCCTCGCGCGGTCCGGGAGTACGAAGTGTCCGGGATGAACGTTCTCGACAAGTGGTTTGGCTACCGCCGAAGGAATCCCGCCGGCAAGCGACGCCTCGAACTGGACCATGAGTTCACTCGGCGCTGGCTTCCCTCATGGACCACGGAACTGCTGGAGCTGCTGAACGTCCTCGGCCTGCTCGTGCATGGGGAGCCGGCACAGGCCGACCTCTTCAATGAGGTGTGCGCGGGCCAACTGGTCACGGTGGCAGATCTGACCACGGCGGGCGTCCTTCCCGTGCCCATAGAGGCGACCAAGGCACTGAAGGCGACATCGGACGCGGGCGACGCACTATTCGACCTGTGAGCGAAACAGCAGCTCGTTTCTACTGTCGGGCCCGTCACTCCCGCAGAACCCGCCTGCGTAAGGAGCCTCAGGAAGCGGGACAACTCACTGCGCCGCCCCCTCCGGCTCATCAGCCGCGGACGGGTGGACGTACCTTCCCTCGTTGAACGGAGTGAACCACGCCTTGAACGCCATCGGCGCGACACCAAGAGCCGCTCCGACGGCGCTCTCGTCGATGCCGTCCATGGAGTCGTCGTAGAGCCACTCGTGGTCCATGTCCTCGTAGACGTTGTCGGCGAACGAGTCGAGCGCGGCCGAGACGCCGTCGTCGAGCAGCCCGAAAGTCTCCAGGGTCACGTTCGTCTCAGTCAGCAGCAGCTTCAGCGCGAGTTCCTCTGCGACGCAGCTCAGCTGCTGAAAACTGCCGTCCGTGAAGCGGGTGGTCATGGCGATCACCGTCACCAGGAAGCGGCGAGCGAAACGGGCGTCGTAGTGGAGGGCATATCGCTCGGGAAGGTCCTCGAAGTGCCACAGGGGACCGTCGCATTCCGCAGCGTTGGTGTCCTCCTCCGTCAGGGTCTGCACGTCTTGGAACAGCTCGTCCACCAGGATGTCCGTCGCGTACACCAATGCACCGGCAGCAAGTTTGGCGTCCTCCGGCGATACGGCGAACTCGGTGTCGCCGTCTTCCTCCTCGTCGTCTTCGTCGTCCAGGACGCCGAACATCACGGGCGGGAAGGAACGCAGATCGTCTGCCAGTGCCAGCATCTGACCGCGTACCGCCTCAGCTTTCGCCGCGGCGTCGTAGCCCTCGCTGTCGTACTCGGCTGTGGAACGCTCGATATGCCGAGCCTTACGGTCAGCCGGATCATCGGGCGGGGCATCGGGACCGTCGGCGGCGGCGAGACTCTCCTGGGCGAGCTCCGGGTGCAGTTCGACCTCACATCGCTCGATCTGCCAGTCAGCCAACAGCTCGGACCGTTCCAGCAGTTCACCCACGACCGACCGCACGGCCTCCTCGGCGAACTCCAGAGCCGAAGCATCCACGAACACTTTCAGAAGCGCTCCGCCCGGGTAGACGGCCACGATGCTGTCGAGGAGATCGACTTCAATGCCGTCGGGTCCCTCGATGGCCTGGACCGAGTCGAAACCGTCCTCGATGAGCGCCACGGCGCCGGCGCGTTGAAGTGGGTCCATCGCCGGAGTGCCCTCCGGGATGTGGGCGTCCACAGTCACTACGTATGTCACGCGTCCGATCCTGGCAGGGATATGCCGCACGACGGGGAGGAATCCACTCAATCACGAGCACTACGCATCGAGGCAGACAACAACCCGAAGAGATCAGTAATCAGCTACCACCCCTCCTCGGGGGACCCGACAACTTGGGCGTCGACCTGCGCCGCCAGCCAAGCAGCCCGCTCGTCATGCCCGGGGCGGGCGTGGATGAAGACGGTGTGCTCGGCCGCCCACTCCTCACAGTGGATGTCGTGACTGTTGCACGCGACCTGCAACTCGGCGTACTTGTACTCCTCGCCCAGTCCAAGCTCAGGCACGGCCGGCCACCTCAGGTCATGCCATAGGACATAGCATCTGGTGATATACGCCCACGTCCCCAGGGCATCACCCGCCTGCGCAAAGGTCGTCACGTTCAGGAGCAGACTCGCGGGAAAGCCGATGTGGCCCTCCCCATACCACTCAACCCTCGCTTCAGAAGAAGCCTCGGTCAAACGCCTCAACTGATCATCATCGCGCGCCCACGCATCCAGGTAGCAGCCGCTGGAGTTGTACCAGGACGCGACCGACAGCAACCTCTCCGCGAGCCCCAACGCCTCAGCCAGATCCGTGGTTCGCAACACGGGCCACGCACATGTGTTCCCCATAACGGCATCCTGCCAGTGTGATCCCTTCGCCTGCCGAGATATACGCCCAAGCCAGCGCAGACAAGATCACGTCAGGCGATCAATCAATGTCCTCCTTCCGAAGCCGCGCCGTCGCTTGGCGACTAGCTGGGCCGTCCAGGCCACGCAACAGTGGCCAAGGACGACCGCCACGCACGAAGGAGCACTGTTCCTGAACTGGGAAAACGCAGGTCACCTAGAACCCGACAAACCCCAGGACGAGGAGTCATCTTAAGGTTGCGTCACGTGTCGGATCCGGCAGGTTGTGCCACGCGTGACCACATCCCCCGACGCAGAACAGCGTCCGCCTGCGGACGTCGGCAATGCTGAAGAGGGCGACGAGCAGGCGGAAGGACTTGGTGAGTTCGTAGGCCGGAAGTGCTTCCATTCCGAAGCGCCACTTCGTGAGTATCACCGCCGGCGTGTGAGTGGGGCGGATACCGGAACGGGCGATGCTCTCCGGCGCGTCTTCCTCGCAGACGCGGGCCTGCCTGCAGAACAGCACAAGCGCGTGCAGGACCTTGCGCTGGTCATCTTCTGAGAGGCCCTCGAACCACTCGACGCCCTCGGCCACCGGTCTGAGCCCCTGCGCGAGTTCGTTCACGATCACCTCGTGTGCATACAACACAGACTTCCACCCCCTGGTTCAGACCGACGGTACGCACACGGCCACCTGTGAGCAGCACGGTTTCTCGTGCCCTGATGGCACACCCATCGGACGCAAGCAGCGGGCTCCCGTCGAACCCGCGCAGCGCCTTCCAGCTGGCCCGTGTCCCGAGTGAGTGTCTAACTGCGCGACGACGCAGGCGAACGAGCACGGACGCCTGCGGATCATTGCAGCAGGGAAGAGCCATATCAGCCCAAGACAGAGCCCCCGCCCAAGTTGCTTCGGGACGAAGCGTTCAACCGTCCTTGTCCGCACGGACATGCCAGACTTCCACGCAGGGAACGAGGTAACCAGTCCACCGGGGAACGACCATGTCAACATCGTTTGCGGGCTTCCTTCTGCCGCTGCTGGTTCTGGTCGGGACACTCTGGCTCACGTGTGTTGTTCTCGGCCTGCATGGCCTGCTCCTAGGACGCGTGCCGGGCCGATGGCTACAGCGCCACGTTCAACAGCCGAGACTCTGAGGAGCGGGTGCTCTGCTCGTTGCAGGCGGCGGGTTCGAGCATCCATCGTTGACAGCGGTCGGAATCGGCCTTGTCGCCTTGGCCCACATGGTGAAACCGACTTCGTGATCAGGCTCGTGCGAGATGCGTGCCAGGTCATACGGGAAACCACGGAGAGCAGGGGGAACCCATCGACCGTCACTGCGCCCCTTCGTCGCAGGTCAGGCCCGGAGCAAGTGCTAGATGCCCTTAGCTTCCCAAGCTCCGAGCCTCAGGTCTGCGGGAACTTGGGAGCCGCCAACCACTTGAGACCTGCCCTGATCTTGCTACCAACTATCTGGTCTTGAATTCGATCTTTCCTGTGCTCATTCGGAAGTTCCCGTTCGAGTACAGCGTGGGACGTGCCTCGACATGGTGGCCGCTGTACTTCTCCACGTGCCGGATCTGGGCACCGCCGGAAACGGTGAAGTCGATCAGGGCAATGGCGACCCAGTAGGACAAGTTGCGATTGCTGAAGAGTGGCACCGTCACGATGGAGCCCCGTCCATCGGTGATGACTGCCCGGGCCCCGTATGACTTGAACGAACCGGCACCGTTCTCCACTGCGCTGTAGGCACACAAGAGGACGAAGCCCTGGAGATCGGGCCGCCGGATAGTAATGGTCTCGCGGCCTGGCACCCGGGAGTCGCCGTCCAGGGCGATGTAGGGCGGAGCAAAGGGAGATCCGAGCTGGCGGTAGTAGACGACCTGATCTGACTTGTTCGGGCGCCTACCAGGTGGGGTGACAAGACTTCCAGGAACGTAGAGAGCGTATAGGTCGAGGTCTGCGCCAGCTTGTCGTCTGGCTGCGCTTCCGCCGTTCCACTCAAGTGTGACCGTCACGGCGAGACTTGGGTCGTCCTTGCGCATGTCAATGGTCGCCTGGCCGGCCTTGGTAAGGGCGACTTTTCCCAGCGGGACGAGAGGGCGAGACGGTGACGTCGGCGAGACTGGTGCAGCCGCAGGCGAGATGTGCGGTGCGTAGGTGGGTGGCGGCGGCACAGCAGGCGTATGCCGGACCTGTGTGGCCTTCGCCGCAGATGAGGTCTGCGCCGTGGGTGGACCTGGATCATCCACAACGATGCCGAAGTCCAAGGCCAGACCTGCTAACCCTGTGTCCCATCCCTGGCCTACAGCCCTTGCTTTCCAACTACCTGAACGTCTGTAGAGCTCAATCAGGATGGCCACCGTCTCCCGATGCGTGAGCGATGGCGGTGCGAAAGCGATCCGTGCGCTCCCACACTCGATGACCGCGTGGGGGGTGTTGCTCGCGTCGAAGTGAGTGGCCCGCAGTTCGGGGTCGATGCTGGCGACAATCGCGATGCGGTCGACTGCGGTGGGGACCGCGGCCAGATCCGCGAGGATTGTTTGCCCTTTCACTACGATCCCGTCCTGCGAGGAGTGGTTGTAGAAGACAAGATCGTCATCGCTCCGCACCTTGCCGTCCTGCCCGAGCAGAACAGCGGAGACGTCGATGCCCGTAGTAAGCGCGGTGAGGGTGACCCGGCAGAACGCGGCGGGCAATACTGCATTGCCGCCTTTGGCAAGAGTAGTAGTCATGTGTGGCCTCTCACGATGGTGCGTACATCGTGGTGTCTCCGGCCGGTTCGTGTACGACAAACACCGTTTCCTGCGGTTAAGCACCTTCGGGTCGCTCATGTCCAGGGTGGCAAGTACGCACCGACGGTCCTGCCGTCCGTCTCACTTTCCGCCTCATTCAGCGTCGTTCATGACCGTTCAGACGAGACCGGAGCTGATGGCCAGTCCCATGGCCGACTGCTCGTGAACGCGGGTGAACGGCCACGTTCAAGGCTCACGACCCCTCCAACACAGTTGGAAAGCGTGTTGGTGGGGGAGTCTCTTTGGCATGGACGCATGGGGGACGCTTCTAGCAACCATTACCGGCGCGGCGATTGCTCTGCTGGGGCAGCACCTGAACAAACGCAGTGAGGCACGCGCCAAGACTGTTGAGCTGCTGATGGACGCCTGCGCCCAAGTCGCGGCTTCGAGCGGAGATTTTCTCAACCTCGTCTGGGAAGAGCAGGTACTGAACCTTGAGGGCCGCGTGATCGAGTGGGATCTGGCGAGTCATCGTCTGGCATCCGCACGGCTGCAGATCCTGTCCCACGACCCTGGGTTGTTGGCCGCGCTCCGCGAGGTCAATGACGCTGGCCAGGCCTTAGGGGCCTATTGGCGACGGGGTGACACGGAAGAGTCCGAGTACCGAGTCCGGCGGGACCGGTGCCGTGCCGCCATGCAGTCGTTCATCGAGCAGAGCAGCCGTGTAATCGGCAAGCGTCTGGAGCGCCCCTGACGGACCACCGCACCACAACCGCACCAGATCGAGCGGGGAACAGCGGGGAATCACGGTGAAAGCAACCGAACTCCACGAGGCCCGAACCAGTTCGTACTCCCAGGCCAACGGCCTGAAGAGCCTAGAAGCCCACGCCTTCCAAGCTGAGAGTGTGCATGCCAGACTGTCGTTCATGACTCACAACCGAAAGGGCCATGCCGCGTAGGCGCCCTTCACGCCTACGGGCAGAGAACAGGCATTTTCCGGCTGCACGTGGCAGCTACTCGAAGATCGGTCGGCTTTCCGGCCCAGCTCAGGCGCAGATCATTCAGTTGGAGCGGACGCGGCTCCAGCCAGGCCTCATCGAGCAGGCTCTCTCCCGGTGGGCTGCCATCGCAAGGGCACCGCGAGATCAGTTCCCCTCACCGTTCAGCGACCGATGCGGTGTACCCGACTGCTGTCCCGAGCCAGCGGACGAGCGAGACCTATTGGAGCTCGCTATCTGCGCGCTTCCCAAGAAGAGCGCTCGGGAGCTCCGCACCATCGTGGAGCCTCTGGATAGGAGAGTCCTCAAACGTCCGGACGCCGCGCCCTACCGCGATCCACCACACCGTTGGTGGCAGACCGCCTTCTGACCAACCTCAAAAACGGAAAGGCCGCCTCACCTTGGACCAGAGGTGTGAGTGTCTAACTGCGTGACAACGCCCACGGACAGCGGCGGACAAGCTCGGACGTCTGCGGACCATCGCAGCAGGTGAGCAGAAGAACTGCCCAAGGCCGCACCCACCCAAGCTGCTTCGAGACGAAGAGGTCGTGGGTTCAAATCCCGCCACCCCGGCAGCTTAAAACGCAGATAAGAGGGCCCAGTGTGCAAGTTGCGCTGGGCCCTCTGACGTTGCTGCGTGTCTGGGACGTCGTCTCAGTTGGTGCAGTGGTGGTAGGAAATGAGCGTGCTGGCGATGCTGGCCTGGGCAGTTGGAAGGTTCGATGCCGCGGTGGAGCCAGTTGCGTAGGTGGTCAAGGGCGTAGCGTTTGTTTGCGTGCGGCTTGGCCGGGGGGCGGGGCCTTGGGCCGTAGTGGGAGCGGATCGGTGGGATGTCGCGCATCAGCGGGATCAGGGCCTGGCTGTTGTGCGGGGTGGCTCCGCAGATGCCCTACGAGATCGGCGGGCCGTTGCTGTCACAGGTGGCGTGGATCTTTGACCCTCGCTTGCCGCGATCGGTCGATCGGTCGGATTCGGTCCGGTCGAAGGGCCCCTCCCCTTTGACTGCCCGGACTCTGACCGAGTCGATCGTGCACCGCTACCAGTCCGGATCGGCGTTCGCGCCGAGCCGGTCCAGCACCACGCGGGGCGACTTTGCGCATATCCGGGCCTGGACCAGCCAGTAGAGCGCCGGTGGACCGTTTGTCAGGGGGCGCCGAAAACCGGCGGTGGCTGCCGCCGGGTGCGGCCCGACGTGGCGAGGGAGATGATCGCGGCCAGGACCGCGCGGTCGTCACGCCGTCGCCGGCCCCGGCCGCCCGCCCCGGGCACGCGCGGCGGCTCTGGTGCCACGTCCTGGGGTCTCCCACAGTCCGTCCGGTGCCCGCTGCTCAACTAAGCCCACGCAAGAGCAACCCAGGTGCCTACCACCCGCATGATCTTCTACCCTGTGCCGAGGCGGCTGAGCAGGGGGATCGGCGATGAGTATGTACTTCGACACCGGTGACGCGACGCTGTGGAACCCGTCGAACGGTGCCGGCCGCCTTTTCCTGCGGCAGGTCGAGGTCTTCGAGGCCGAGCTCAAGCTGGCCTCGGGAATCGGGCAGGGCAAGTATTGGGGCGACCCGGACACGCTCGAGGTCGATCCGGCCGTGTACGCGGAGTTCGTACGCGGTCTGGTCGTCTGGCACTGCCGGACAGGGCACTCCGTGATCCTTGCGCTCTCCGAAGGGTTCGTGGCAGCGGCGGTCGCGCTCGCGCGGCGCGCGGGAATCGAGGTGGAGATGCCCGAACCGGGGTCCGGCCATGTGGCCGGAGGCGTCCAGCGCGACGTGCAGGTTCCCAGCAATTCCCGGACCGCGTCAGCCACCGTCGTCACCGCGCTGGACACCCGGGCGCGGGAGATGGACCGTTGGATGGCCCGCTGAGTTGGTGTACTCAAGACCGGCCCTTGCCGACCCAACGCCCTGGACCAGCTTGCCGTTTCTGTCTCTTGCCCGCCCCAACTGGGAAATTCTTTTAGCGGTGTCCTCACAGGTGATCGCATTGTCGGCTACGGACGACGGGGGTAACGGCACTGCCCCGAAGGTCGAACACCCGGAGCAAGACGCTCACCCAGGAGGACATCCGTGCTGATGTCCACTCCTGCTGAAGACTTGGATCCGAGCGGACAGCACACGTCGTACCAGTGCTGGGCAGCCGCCTACCCAGTGCACGAGGCCGACTGCATTGTTCTGGGAGTGCACGCAGCCGCGAGCCCGCGACTTGCGTTGCGCTGGCTTCGTGAGCGGACGGGCGGCATAACCGACCAGCTCGACGCCGCATACGCGCAGCCTGGCCGTCATTGGCTCACGGACGAGGCCGAGCATGAACGGGCCCTCGCGTACCTGACCGCAGGAACGGCCTACCAACTCGCCCTGCACGACGAGAACACGCGCTACGTACTCGTGATCTACCCGTCGGAGGCTGTCCGATGAAGGAACTCGTCGTCCAGGGCTAAAGGTGCGAATGCTGGACGGCGGTGGCGACGCCGGTGCGCGGAGCGAGGACCTCGCCGTTCCCTCAGCAAGCCTGGACTTCGATGCCGGAGGCCTTCGGCCTTCTTCGCAGTGGCAGGTCGCCGGGCAGTGGCCAACGCCGTAGGGATCATGGGATGGCCCCGGCGCAGGCGGTGTCCAGTTCGTCGGGCTCACCGGTGCGACTGGCGGCACTCCGCTTGGCTGAGGGACGTCGGCTGAGGGACGTCGGTTCCGGCGGGCCACCGGTGTCCGGGGAGAGGCGGGATCGGACGAAGCGGACCAATTCCGCCCATCGCTCGCTCTGTTGTCCGGGAAATCCCCCGGGATTGTCCTTGATCGGTAACGGACGCATCCTGTGGCTGCCGATCCTCGTCCTGTCAGGTGGTCGCGAGGTGGCCAAGGGGTTGGCGAGGAACTGCGTGAAAGCGGGGCGGACATGGCACGGCATGGCGGCGGGCGAGGCTGGTACAGCAAGGTGCTCGGCGCGGCGCTCGGGGTGGCGTTGCTCGGCGCCGGCACCTCGATGTGGACCGCGCAGGCCGGTGCCGTGGGCGGCTCGTCGCCGAAGGCGACCGCGTCGGCCACGCCGGGCAGTGACGTCAAAGCCGTCGCGGTGACCATCGCGCACGCCTCGGACCTGGGGGAGCGCGGCGTCAACATCACCATCGACGACGGCCCCGACCCCGTGTGGACCCCGCAAGTGCTCGACGTGCTGCGGGAGTACGGGGTGAAGGCCACGTTCTGCATGGTGGGGACGCAGGCGCAGGCCCACCCGGACCTCGTGAAGATGGTGGTCGCGGCCGGGCACCGGCTGTGCGATCACACGGTGTCGCACGACACCACCATGGACAAGAAGTCCCAGGCCTACCAGTCGCAGCAGATCCTCGACGCCGAACGCATGATCACCGAGGCGTCCGGGGGCGTACGGCCGATGTACTACCGGGCGCCCGGCGGGGCCTTCACCCCGTACAGCCGTACGCTCGCCGCCTCCCGCGGCATGCGCCCGCTGGGCTGGAACGTGGACACCAAGGACTTCGAGCTTCCGGGCACGGACGCCATCGTCGCCACCGTCGAGCGGGAGTTGCCCAACGGGCCGACGCTCCTCTTCCACGACGCGGGAGGCGACCGCTCCCAGACCGTCGAGGCCCTGCGCCGGATCCTCCCCCAGCTCAAGGAGCAGGGTTACGCCTTCGGCTTCCCGGTGCGCTGAGCCCCGGGTGATGAGTGTCCAACTGCGTGACACGCCCGTACAGATCGCCTGCCAGTGGCCGGTCGGCCGGCCCGTACATGCCGCACCGTTCGGTACCGGTCCCTCCCCACGTGGGGACCGGTACCGAACGGTGCGGGCGAGGTCGATCCGTGCCGGGGTGCCGTGGTGGCGTACCGGCGCGGATCGAGGAGTGGGGCGGGCCGCTGGTCGGCGCGAAGGCGGTTCGGGTGGGAACCGCTTCGCGGGACTCCTGGGCCCCTGCGGCGAGGGCGTCGCCGTCGTCTCCTCAGTCCAAGGGAAGTTGACCGAAAACATGCAGCGTCATGAGGTGCTCTCCGAGCGCTGTGCTGGTGGCCTGTCCGGGCGGCGCGAGGTGGTTTCGTCGGTGCATCGCGATCCTGCCAGTTGTGGCCGCCGGGGAGGAGGTTCCGGTACCGGAGCGATTACTTAGCCGCAGGTCAGCCGTATAAGGTGAGTTTTCCGGTCCGGATGTTCAGGTGCGCGGGAAGTAAGGGGTGGAGGCCTTGAGTTCCGACTCAGGGGCACGCACGGCCTTCGCGGAGCGTCTCGCGCTGCTGTACAAGGAAGCCGGCAATCCTCCCCTCAGTCGCGTGGCCGAGGCGGTCGTACGGCTTCAGCGGATCGACGAAAAAGGGCGGCCCGTACGGGTGTCCGCCCAGCGCATCAGTGACTGGCGACGGGCCAGGAACGTGCCTGCCCAGTTCGCCGCCCTCGCCGCGGTGCTACAGATCCTGATCCCCGAAGCACGGCGCTCGCGGCCCGCGCCGGTGTCCCCGGGGCTGTACGAACTGGCCCAGTGGCAGCGGCTGTGGGAGCAGGCGGTGGCCAACCCCGTCGGCGACCGCCCCTCGGCGGCCGTGGCCTCGGCTGAGGAGGATGAGCAATCCGGCGTCGAAGCCCCGACCGGCGCCGGCGTGTGCCCGTACCGGGGGCTGGCTTCGTACCGTCAGGAAGACGCCCGATGGTTCTTCGGCCGCGAGCGGAGTACGGATGCCCTCATCGCTCAGCTCAGCGCGGCGGAGGACACGGGTGGCCTGGTCATGCTCGTGGGTGCCTCGGGGGCGGGTAAGTCCTCCCTGCTGAACGCCGGTCTGGTGCCCGCGCTGCGGAACGGCGTACGGGGCGACGACAACAGCCAGGCAAGGGTGGTTCTGCAACTCGTGCCGGGAGGCGATCCCCTCGCGGAGCTGACCGGCCGGATACCCGAGCTCGCGCAGGTCGTCTCCGCCACGGAGGAGCCGACGGCCGAGGATCCCACCAAAGACCACACCAAAGACCACGCCAAGGACCCCTGTACTCCCCGATTCGCGCACGGCGTACGGGAGGCCGTCACCGCATGGGCCCGACGCGAGGCGTCGTTCGGCGGCCGTCCTGTCCTCATCGTGGACCAGTTCGAGGAGGCGTTCACCCTCTGCTCCGACGAGGCGCACCGGCGCGCCTTCATCCAGGTCCTGCACGCCGCGTGCTCGCCCGCCGAGCCCGCCGATCCCACCGATCCCGGTGACCCGGCCCCCGTGCTCGTGGTCCTCGGCATACGCGCCGACTTCTACGAGCAGTGCCTCAGGTATCCCGAACTGGCCGACGCGCTGCAGCACCGGCACATGGTGCTCGGGCCGCTGGCCACCGCGGAGTTGCGCGAAGCGGTGACCGGCCCGGCCAAGGCCGTGGGGCTGGAACTCGAACCGGGGCTCGCGGAGCTGATCGTCCGGGAACTGAGCGCCGACGGCCCCCGCGGGACGCACGACGCGGGGGTGCTGCCGCTGCTCTCCCACGCCCTGCTCGCCACCTGGCAGCGACGGAAGGCGGGACGGCTCACGCTGGCCGGCTACCGCGCGGCGGGCGGCATCCAGGGAGCGGTGGCGGCGACCGCCGAGCGGGCCTGGTCCGGTCTCGACCCGGCGGCACGCACGGCCGCGCGGCTGCTCCTCCTTCGGCTGGTCCGGCTGGGCGAGGACACGCAGGCGACCCGTAGGCGGGGGACGCGGCGTCAACTGGCGGAGGAGTCGACGGATCCCGGCAAGACGGAGGAGTCGCTCGAAGCGCTGGTTCGGGCCCGGTTGGTGACACTCGACGCGGAGACCGTGGAGATCACCCATGAGGCGCTGCTCCACGCCTGGCCGCGCCTGCGCGACTGGATCGACGAGGACAAGAACAGCAACCTGCTGCGCCAGCGGCTGGAGGAGGACGGCAGGGCCTGGGAGGGTTCGAGCCGCGACACGTCACTGCTCTACCGGGGTTCCCGACTGGAACAGGCCCGTGCCTGGGCGAAGTCCGCCGGAGACACCTTCCTGACCCGGAGCGCGGTGGAGTTCCTGGCCGCCTCGGTCAGGCTGCGCAAGCGCACGGTCTGGATCGGCCGTGGCGCGGTGTCGGCCCTGGTCGTCCTGGCGGTGCTGGCCGTCGGTTCGGCGGTGGTCGCGTGGCAGCAGCGGAACGACGCGGTGTTCGAGCAGGTGGTCGCCGAAGCCGATCGCGTCCAGTACACGGACCCGTCGCTGTCCGCTCAACTCGACCTGGTGGCGCACCACTTGCGGCCCGGCGACGAGGGTGCGAACAACCGGCTGATCTCGATCGTGAACGCACCGCTGGCCACCCCGCTCCTCGGCCACACCGGCGCCGTCTACCTCACCTCGTTCAGTCCGGACGGGCGGACCCTGGCCACCGCCAGCTACGACAGGACCGTACGGCTGTGGGACGTATCGGACCCGACGCACCCCAAGCAGCTGGGCAAACCCCTTACCGGTCACACGAGTTGGGTGAGCAGCGCGGTGTTCAGCCCTGACGGACACACCCTCGCCAGCGCCTCCGACGACGGCACGATCAGACTGTGGAACGTGCGGGATCCTGGCCACCCGCGTGCGCTCGGTGCGCCCCTGACCGGCCACGGCGGCACGATCTACCTGCTCGCCTTCAGCCCGGACGGACAGACGCTGGCCTCCGCCAACGAAGATCACACCGTACGGCTGTGGAACGTGCGCGACCCGGGGCGCGCGAAGGCGCTCGGTGAGCTGACCGGTGCTGCGGCCGCCGTACGCTCTGTGGCTTTCAGTCCCGACGGACGGACGCTGGCGGCCGGCGGCGACGATGACGCGGTCAGGCTGTGGGACATGGCCGATCCGCGGCAGCCGAAGCGGATCGGCAAGGTGTTGACCGGTCACACGGACCTGGTGCACTCCGTGGCGTTCAGCCCCGACGGCCGTACGCTCGCCAGCGGCAGCGCGGACAATACGGTCCGGCTCTGGAACGTCGCCGACCCCCGTCATGCCGCCCAGCTCGGCGCACCTCTCACCGGCCACACCAGTCCCATCTGGTCGGTGGCCTTCAGCCCCGACGGAACGATGATCGCCGCGGCGAGCGCGGACAGTACGGCGAGCCTGTGGAACGTCAGCGACCCGGCGTACCCGTCGCAGGTCGGCGAGCCTCTCGCGGGGAGCAGTGGCGAGATGTACGCCCTGGGCTTCAGCCCCGACGGCCGTACGCTCGCCACCGGGAGCGGTGACAGCAAGGTCCGCCTGTGGTCGATCCCGACGTCGGACATGATCGGCCGGATAGGCGCCTTCCGCCCGGACGGTCAGGTGCTGGCCACGGCCGCGCGCGACGGAAGGGTCCGGCTGTGGAAGGTGGCGCCCCCCGACCGGCCGGCGTCACTGGGCGACGCGATCACGCCCGCGGAGACCGAGGTACGTTCACTGGCGTTCTCCCCCGACGGCCGCACCCTCGCGGTACTGACGGCAGGCGCCGTGCAGCTGTGGGACGTCACCGACCCGGCCCGCCCTGTCTCCTACGGGTCGCCCGTCGAACTGCGGACACGGTTCGCGGGCCCCGACACGCTGGCCTTCAGTCCGGACGGGCGCATGCTGGCAACCGCCTACGAGGACCGCACCATTCAGCTCTGGGACGCCGCCGCCCCGTCCCGCCTTCTCCCGCTCGGCACGCCGCTCGCCGGCCACAAGGGCTACGTCAACTCCCTCGTCTTCAGCCCGGACAGCAGCACTCTCGCCAGCGGCAGCGCCGACGACACGATCCGGCTGTGGAACGTGGCCGACCCCCGCCACGCCGCCCAGCTCGGCTCACCTCTCACGGGACATCTCGGACCCATCAACGCGCTCTCCTACAGCCCGGACGGCCATACGCTGGCCAGCGGCAGCGACGACGACACGGTTCGGCTCTGGAACATCACCGACCCCCTCAAGGCGACCCGGCTGGGCTCGCCGCTCACCGGTCACACCGAAGCCGTCGTGTCGCTGACGTTCAGCCAGGACGGCCACACCCTGGCGAGCGGCGGCAACGACAACACGGTCCGGCTCTGGAACGTCGCCGACCCGTCCGAGGCCTCTCCCATCGGTCAATCGATGAGCCCCAACGCCAAGACGGGCAATTTCTTGTCGTTCAGTCCCAAAAGCCACATGCTCGGAGTATCGAGCGGCGCCGATACCGTCCGGCTCTGGAACCTCGACGTCGACGAGGCAATTCGCCGTATCTGCTCGACTACTCGTGGTGTTCTGACATCGGCGAAATGGCACGAGTATCTGCCTCGCCTCTCGTACGATCCCCCGTGCGACCAGTAGCGGAGCCGCACCGGCCACCGCACCGGGAGACCGGCCGCGCCACGTGATCCCGATCACAACTCACCGTTACAGCTGGGCAGTCGGCTCCCGCCGCCGAATCAGCCTTGTTAGACTTGGGTTCGACCCGATCGCTGGTGCATCCCCCGTCTCCAGCGGTCGGGTTCTTTCATGTCTCGTTCCGCCGTGTCTCGTTTCGCCATGCCTCGTTCCGCCATGTCGACTTATTCCGTGCCGGCTTCTTCCCTGTCGACCATGAATTTCGCTATCGGTCGCTATCGGTCGCCGGTCCGGCCCCGATCGAGCATGGCACCGATCAATTTCAGAACGAATCTCCGTAAGAATTCAGCCTCAGCGTGAATTTTTCCACTCGTCGGGCCGTCTTGAAGAGGTCATAGGCTGACGCCTGAGTCAGAGCCGCTCTTCACCACTCCCCCGGAAAGGTGGTGACCGCTGCCGTGAGCGGGCGCATCATCATCGTCACCGCCGTCCACGGGCCCTCGGCCCACTTCTTGCCGGAGGCCTACAAGTCGCTGTGCGAACAGGCGCTCCCGGACGGCTGGGAGTGGCACTGGGTGATCCAGGAGGACGGGAAGACCGACGCCGTCGCCCCGTACGTGCCCGAGGACGACCGCGTGACCTTCCGCCAAGGCCGCCAAGACCGTCCCGGCGGCCCTGGCGTCGCCCGGACCATCGCCCTCGCCCATGCCGACGGCGAGTACGTCAAGGTGCTGGACGCCGACGACCAGCTCGCTCCGGGCGTCCTCGCCCGCGATCTGACCGCCCTGGAAGGTGACCGCACCATCGGGTGGGCGACCTCCCGGGCCCTGGACCTCCTTCCCGACGGCTCCACCACCGGCTTTCCGGGCGACCCGGGCCACGGGCCGATCGAACGCGGGGCCGTGCTCGACTTCTGGCCGTCGAACGGTTTCCGCGCGCAGGTGCACCCGGCCTCGCTCTTCGCACGGCGTGACCTGGTGCTCGCGCTCGGCGGGTGGATGGCGTTGCCGGCATCCGAGGACACCGGTCTGCTCCTCGCGCTGAACGCCGTCAGCCGGGGATGGTTCTCGGAGGAGGTCGGACTTCTCTACCGCAAGTGGGAAGGGCAGGCGACGGGCCAGACCTCGCACGTCGACCCCGCCGAACGAGAAGCTCGTATGGCTGTCGTGGAGGCGAGGGCCAGAGCGTTGGCCTCCTTCGGCTGGCGCTATCCGGTCCCCGACTGAGCGGACCCCCCGACCGCGCGGCCCTCCAACTGACCCGACCGCCGAATGCGCGCACGGACCACGCACGTCCAGGCCGGAGGGGAAGCCGCCCTCCTTCAGACCAGCACCTCGACATCAAGTCTGGAGAAGATCAAGTCGCTCTCGCCGAGCAGCGGCCCCCGCCAGCGCACCGGAACACGAGGCGTGCCACTCAGCGCACGCGGGTAGCTCTGCGGGGCGTAGTCGTTCTCCATGCGGTACACGTGGAAGCCTGCGCCGACCATCGTCTTCATCAACTCATCTGCCGAGTCGCCGAGTTGAGCCATCCGATCAGGCGTGACCTCGATCGAGATCTCCGCATCCGGCCGGAGCTTGTCCAGGATGGGCGCCAGGCCGCGGACGACCTTTCCTTCCGCGCCTTCCACATCGATCTTGATCACCCGGGCCTTGGCGACCTCTGAGGCATCAAGCAGCTCAGGCAGCGGACATGCCTCGATCTCGAACGTGGATTCCGCCGGGCCGTCATAGGGAACGATGCTGTTCGCCCCCATGTTGCGCGAGCTCGCCAGCACGAACGTCAGCGTCTGGCGGCTGTCCGAGACTCCGGCGTTGACCGCGCGAAGGTTGCGGCACTCATTGAGCCGGGCCTCCTGCAACAGCCGTTGGTGGAACACCGGCGAGGCCTCGATCGCGACCACCTGGCCCTCCTCACCGACGAGTTGCGAGGCCAGCACACTGAACACACCGATGTTGGCTCCGACATCGATGAAACCGTCACCCGGCCTCAACCGGCTCTGGAGCCAGCTCGTCATGTGCGGTTCCCACACTCCGAACAGATACAGGTACCGCTGGATCAGGTCCTGGGTGTCGACGGCGAACCGGGCACCGAACCGCGTCTCCACGACCCGTCGGCGCGGGTGCTCCCTCAGGTGCGGATTGAGAAAACGCGCGGCAAGGAGCGCCTTGCCGAACGAGCCCGGAGCGCCACGCACATACCCGCGACCGACGGTGACCAGGGCCTCCGAAATGGGGTTGCTCATCCGCTCGCCTCTCCGCCGGTCCGGCGGAAACCGTAGCGCGTGGCTCCTCGGTTACTTCTTCGGCTCCTACTCAGCCTCAGTCTCAGTCTCAGTCTCAGTCTCAGCGATGACGATGGCTTGGGACGGACACCAGTCGGCCGCCTCGCGGACCTGTGGATCGTCACCGCTGTCCTCGTGGCCGGGCAGGACCGATCCGTATCCGGGGTCCACCAGAGCGAAGACGGCGGGGACCCGGTGGGCGCAGTCGCCGGAGCCGTAACACACCTCGCGGTTGACGGAGACCTTCATTCGCACTCCAGTTGCAAGAGGGCGCCGTCCCTCGGAGCGGGCCGACGAGCGGGTCGGAAGCCAGGAGACTTCCGACTTCCCCACTTGACTGCCCGCCTTGACCGCCCGCCAGACAACCAACTGAATCGACGGCGCCCCGACGTCTACTTGCCCTGGTCAAACGGGAGTTGCAGCATCCGGATGGCGTTCCCCCGCAACAGCTTGTACGTCACCTCTTCGGAGAGCCCGGCCACGTGGTCCGCCGCCACCTCCTTCGTGTGCGGCCATGTCGAGTCGACGTGCGGGTAGTCCGTCTCGAAGGTCGCGTTGTCCACGCCCACGGTCTCGATCGACGCGATGCCGTGCTTGTCGCGGAAGAAGCAGCAGAAGATCTGCCGGTAGTAGTACGTCGAGGGAGGCTCCGGGATCAGGTCCTTCACCCCGCCCCACGCCCGGTGCTCCTCCCAGACGTCGTCGGCGCGCTCCAGGGCGTACGGGATCCAGCCCATCTGGCCCTCGCTGTACGCCAGTTTGAGGCGGGGGAACTTCACCAGGACACCGGAGAACAGGAAGTCCATCATCGACGCCATCGCGTTGTTGAAGCTCAGCGAGGCCTGGACGGCCGGCGGTGCGTCCGGCGACGCCGCCGGCATCTGTGACGACGAGCCGATGTGCATGTTGACCACGGTCCCGGTCTCCTCGCACACCGCGAAGAACGGGTCCCAGTAGCCGGAGTGGATCGACGGAAGCCCCAGGTACGTCGGAATCTCGCTGAAGGTCACCGCCCGCACGCCACGGGCCGCGTTGCGCCTGATCTCCGCGACGGCGAGGTCGATGTCCCACAGCGGGATGAGGCACAGCGGGATCAGCCGCCCGCCGCTGTCGCCGCACCACTCCTCGACCATCCAGTCGTTGTAGGCGCGGACGCACGCGAGCGCGACCTCCTTGTCCTTGGCCTCCGCGAAGGTCTGCCCGCAGAACCGCGGGAAGGTCGGGAAACAGAGCGAGGCCTCCACGTGATTGAGGTCCATGTCCTCCAGGCGCGCCTTCGGGTCCCAGCAGCCGCGCCGCATCTGCTCGCGCGTGATCCCGTCGAGAGTCATCTCGTCCCGCGAGAAGCCGACGGCCGCGATGATGCGTTTGTACGGGAAGACCTCGCCCTCGTACCTCCACCAGTCGGTGATCTGGCCGTTCGGGTCCGTGGTGAACCGGTACTTCCCGCCGATGTACTGGAGGTCACCGATACCGGCGGTGAAGGGCTGCGGCCCCAGGTCGCGGTACCTGCTCGGGAGCCACGTCTCGAAGAGGTGCGCGGGCTCGATCACGTGGTCGTCCACGCTGATGACCCTGGGGAGATCCCCGGTGCCGCTCTCGGTACTGACCACGACTTACCCCCTGCTGCCTGTCGAATCCTCGACTCGTATCTGACGGGTATCTGATGAGTATCTGACGGTCCATCAGATTCACGAATTCAGGCTAGGCGACCACTCCCACGGCAGGCAAGAGCAAGGACCTGCGCCGCCGCCGAGAAGGCGGGCCGGCTGCGGCCGGGCCAGGAGCTGCCTCGGGTGCCGACGGGTGTGCGAAGCCCCGAGGTGATGTCGATGCTGCATCTGTGACAGGGGTCCCCCTCCTCGGCAGCCCCTCCGTATCCACTGCTCAGCCCGATCCACTGCTCAGCCCTTTCGTTCGCCTCCCGTTCGGCCACGGCGTTTCTTTCCGATCATCCGAATCGTTGGTCCGGTCGTGTCCGCCCCTCCACTGCCCTGTCTGCATCCCGAGGGCATGCGAACGGAGAGCTCTGTGCGAATGACCGACATCCAGCGTTGCGAGATCCGGCCCGGATGTCTCGTGGAGTGGACGTTGCATCCAAGGGCCGTCGAGGACGCGGCCGGACTGCCGGAGGACGGTCGACCACCCGCGTATGTGCAGGAGTCGCATGTCCGGACGGCGCGAACAGTGCGAGAGGACGGGCTGTTCGTGCCCACCTGGCTGGGCACCGCGTTCGACATTCCGGGGGCGGTCGATCTCGACGTACTCGAACAGGCCTTACGGAACTGGACACTTCGGCACGAGACGCTGCGCAGCGGTTTCCGCTGGGTCGGTGACGACATGCGGCGGTTCACGCTGGACGCCGAGGCGGTCGTACTGCACCGCGAGGACGTCGGTGACTTCGCCGAAGCGGCCACGCTGACCCGGTACCTGCAGGACCGTTTCGACGTGGCGGCGGACGCACTCACCTGGCCCAACTTCATCTACACCGCGGTCGTCCGGGAGGACGGCGCGAGCGTCTACATGGCGTTCGACCACAGCAACGTCGACGCATACTCGCTCCACCGCATCGCCTCCGAGATCCACGAACTCTACGAAGCCGGCCTCGAAGGCCGCACCTTGGCCGAGGCACCGGTCGCCAGTTACGTCGACTTCTGCGCGATCGAGCGCGCGCAGGCCGACGAGATCGACGACACGCACGCGATCGTCGCCCGCTGGCGGGAGTTCATCGCCCAGTGCGACGGGAAACTGCCGGGCTTCCCCGTCGACCTCGGCCTCGACCCCGAAGGTCCTTTGCCCGCGCAGAAGTTCATGCACGAGATGCTGGTGGACGACACGGACGCGGCGGCCTTCGAGGCGTACTGCCGACCGTATGGGGGAAGCCTGGTCGGTATTCTCGCGGCCACCGCCCTCATCGTCCGCGAGATCGGCGGGCAGGAGGTGTACCGCACTGTCGTGCCGTTCCACACCCGGGCGAAGTCCAAGTGGTCGGCCTCGATGGGCTGGTACGTGGGCGGTGCGCCGATCGAGATTCCGGTGGCCCGCGCGACGGACTTCGACAGCGCGCTGGAGATGGTCCGCGCCGCGCTGCGGGAGAGCCGGCCGCTGTCGCGGATGCCCATCGCCCGCGTGCTCCACCTGCTGGGCTCCGACTTCCGGCCCACCTCCCCCGACCTGTACTCGATCGTCTCGCTCGTCGACTCGCGCGACACCCCGGGTTCGGAGCGGTGGCAGGAACTGAAGGCGTACGGGCTGATCCGGATCTCGTACGGCGACCAGGTGTGCGCCTGGCTCACCAGGGTGCACGAGGGCCTGCAGTTCGCCAGCCGCTATCCGGCCACCGACATCGCGTACAAGAACATGCGGTTGTACGCCGAGGGACTGCGGGAGCACATCGTCTCGGTCGCGCACAGCCGGGAGGAGGAGTTGACCGCCCGAGCCCGGGTCTGAGGCACCCCCGTACCGCCCTCCCCGTCCGGCACCTCCGGGGTCCGCGCCCGGGCGGGCAGTGCCTGTTGGCCCCTCATGACTCCGCCGTGCCCGTACGCTTCCCCGCCGCACGACCGGGTGGCGCGTGTACGAGCCAGGTCAGCGTGAGCATCAGGTCGAGGCGCTGGGCGGGGTCGTCGAAGAGGCTGCCGGTCAGCTCGGTGATGCGGCGGAGGCGGTAGCGGACGGTCTGTTCGTGGACACGCAGCCGCTTGCCGGTGGTGACGGCGTTGTCGCCGGACTCCAGGTAGGTGAGGAGGGTGGCGAGGAGAGGGGCCCGGCGGGCCGGGGGCAGCGCCAGCAGGGGGTTCAGGAGAGGGGTCGCGGTGGTGCCGATGAGGTCTTCAGCCCGGGCGGCGGCCAGCAGCGCCGTGTGGTCGGACGCGCGGACCGGACCGTCGGACGGGAGGATGCCCCGTTCGATGAGCAGCAGCGTGTGGCGCGCCCAGCTCAGGGAGTTCGCGGCGCCGGACGGGGCGACGGTGGGGCCGATCCCGATGCTGCCGAGTGGCGCGAGCAGGGTGTGCAGGCGTTCCCGCCCGAGGGTGTCGGGGTCGGGGACGATCAGATACGGGGCCGGCGGGTCCCAGTTCGGCAGGATGTCCGGGGGCAGCACCCGGCCGGGCGGATGTGTGCGCGATGTCGGCGGCAGCGCGATCGCCGCAAGCGTGTGGGGTACGGTCCAGCCGGCGGCCCCGGCCTGGGCGGTGAGCGCGTCGGGCGCGGGCGGGGGGTCGCGGAGCAGCAGGTCGCGCAGCCGGGTGCGGTGATGGGCGCGGTCGCTCGCCATCCGGCCCTGCTGACGGGCGTACCCCTGCGCTCCGGCGTCGGCGGCCCTGCCCAGCAGTTCGAAGAGGCTGTCGGTGAGGGTGGCGAGGGTCTCCCGCGGCCAGGAGAAGCGGTAGGCGTCCTTGATGAACCGGCGGCACACGATCTGGCCGCTCAGCCGCAGCGCGCTCTGCAACAGGTCGGCGCTACGGCCCCTGCGCGCGGCCTCGGCGCCCAACTTGGTGTAGAGCGCGCGGAGTTCGGACGTACGGAGTTCTCTCCCGCGGGCCTCGTCCCGGCTCAGCGAGTCGACGAAGTGCGCGACGGTCTCGCTGATGACCTGGTGGACCATGTGCTCGTAGTCGCCGTCCAGGGGCTGTCCGGCGCCGAGGACGTGAGTACGGACCTGGTGCTCGATCTCCGCGACGGCGTCGTGAAGGTGGGGGCGGAGCAGGTCCGACACGGTCCCTGGCACCGGCGGGGCTAACGGTAGGTAGGTCACGGAGGAAGGCTCCTGGCGTATTGAATATCCGTCAACTCACCTGAGTGACAAGCCGGGTTCCGGAAACTGTCGCCCGAGGCCAACCCTGCGGAGAAGCGACAAACACCGCCCCGAATTGCCCGCCGTCCCATACAGCGCGCCCGCCGCGCCGCTTCCACCATTCCTCTCGAACCCGCACCCCACGAGAGGAATACCCTCCATGCGATCCTCCACGAGGTCTGCTGCCGCAAGGCGCCTCGGAGTGCTGCTGACCGGCTTCTCGCTGGCCGTGGCGCTCGGCGTAAACAGCCAGGCCGGCGCGGCCGAGAACCCGTACGAACGCGGACCTGCCCCGACCGAGGCGAGTGTCACCGCCTCCCGCGGGACCTTCGCCGTGAGCCAGCTGAACGTGCCGTCCGGCAGCGGAACCGGCTTCAAGAACGGCACGATCTACTACCCGACATCCACCGCCGCGGGCACGTTCGGCGCGGTCGCGGTCATCCCCGGTTTCGTCTCCCCGCAGGCCGTGATCCAGTGGCTGGGCCCGCGGCTGGCCTCGCAGGGATTCGTCGTGTTCACGCTGGACACCTTCAACGGCACGGACCTGCCGGAGGCGCGGGGCCAGCAACTCCTCGCGGCCCTCGACCACCTCACCACGCGCAGCTCCGTGAGGGACCGTGTCGACGCCAACCGCCTTGCCGTGATGGGCCATTCCATGGGCGGCGGCGGCACGCTCAGGGCCACGGTGAGCCGGCCCAGCCTCCAGGCGGCGATCCCGCTGGCGCCCTGGGAGCCGGACACCACCTGGGAGGGCGACAGGGTCCCCACGATGATCATCGGCGGTGAGGACGACGTCATCGCTCCCGTCGCCTCGCACGCCATCCCGCAGTACACCAGCATCACGGCCGCCCCTGAGAAGGCGTATCTCGAACTCAACGGCGGGGATCATCTCGCTCCGGCGAGTGAGAGTGCGACCGTGGGCAAGTACGCGCTGTCCTGGCTGAAGCGGTTCGTCGACGACGACACCCGCTACGACCAGTTCCTCTGCCCGACGCCCGCGCCGAACGACAACATCAGCCAGTACCGGGGCACCTGCCCCAACGGCTGATCCGGCCGGCGGTACGAGGGGCATGCCGAGGTGGTGTGCCCCTCCTGCGCGGGGTCGTCGACGGCCGACCTGGTGGAACCACTCGTACAGGTGAGGCAGTCTTCTCTCCTGTGGTGAACCTTCCGTCTCAGAGCGCATCGAACGCATCGGGCACACCTGGCACACCGGGCGCGTCAACTGACGCCACCGCACACATGATTGTGTCCGGGGACGACGCCCTGGCGCACCGGCTGGCCGCCGAACTGCGCGGGGTGTACGGGGAGCAGGTGACCCTGGTCGTGCCGCCCGCCCAGCGCAGCGTGCGTCCACCTGTGGTGGGGCGGACGCGGGCCACCGCGCTGTTCGACCGGGTGTCCGCGGCGGTCAACCGGGCCGCCGGGAACGGCGATCCGGGGAACGCCCGGACGACCGAACCTCCAGGCACCGAGCGCGTGTTGGAGGCCGCCGAACTCACCGAGCCGGTGCTCTCCGACGCGGGCGTGGAGCGGGCCGCCGCGCTGGCCCTGGTCTATGACGACGACGAGACGAACATCCGGGCCGCCCTCACCGCCCGGCGGCTCAACCCGCGGATCCGCCTCGTCCTGCGCCTCTACAACCGGCGCCTCGGCCAGCACATCGAAGCGCTCCTCGACCAGGCCTCGGCGCTGGCGGCCGCCGGAGAGGGCGAGGACACCGGCGGGTTCGACGCGTCCACCACCGTCCTGTCCGACGCCGACACCGCCGCGCCGGCACTGGCCGCGACCGCCGTGGCCGGCACCAGCAAGGTCGTTCAGACGGACGGGCTGATGCTGCGCGCGGTGGAACGCCCGCCGCCCGCTCCCGGTGAGGTCGCCGATCCCGGGCTGTGCACCCTGGCGCTGCTGTCCACCACGGCCAGCGACCCCGCCGGCGCCGACGGGTCCGAGAGCAGTGGCGCGCAGGGACCCCGGCTGCTGCCCGACGAAAGGGCGATCGCCGCCGCCACCGGACGCGGAACCGTCGTACTGGAGACCGTCTCGTACTCCGGGCCCTCCTCGCCCCCGGGGCGCAGCGTCGTGCCGTTCGGCTCGCTGATGTCGCGGCGGCTGCGGTGGTCGTTCGTGGGGCTCGTGGCGTGTGTGATCGGCCTCGCGGTCGCGTCGATGATCGTCACCAGGGACCATCCGCTGCATGCGACATACCTGACGCTGCTCGACCTCTTCGCCATCAACGATCCCGCGATCGGGCGGCCGATGGGGGAACAACTGCTTCAACTCCTCACCGGGCTCGTCGGGTTGCTGCTCCTTCCGGTGCTCCTCGCCGCCGTCCTTGAGGCACTCGGCACCTTCCGCAGCGGGTCCGCGTTGCGGCGTCCGCCGCGCGGGCTGTCCGGGCATGTGGTGCTGCTCGGGGTCGGCAAGATCGGCACGCGGGTGCTGGCGCGCCTGCGTGAGCTGCACATTCCCGTCGTCTGTATCGAGGCCGACCCCGAGGCGCGCGGGCTGGCGCTGGCCCGGCGGTTGCGGGTGCCTGTGGTGCTCGGGGATGTGACCCAGGAAGGCGTACTGGAGGCCGCGAAGATCCATCGGGCGCATGCGCTGCTGGCGTTGACCAGTGCGGATACGACGAATTTGGAAGCCGCGTTGTACGCGCGGACCGTGCAGCCCGAACTGCGGGTGGTGCTTCGGCTGTACGACGACGACTTCGCGACCGCCGTGTACCGGACCCTGCGGGCCGCGCATCCGGGTGCTCTCACCCGGAGCCGGAGTGTGTCCCATCTGGCCGCGCCCGCGTTCGCCGGGGCGATGATGGGGCGGCAGATTCTCGGGGCGATTCCTGTGGAGCGGCGGGTGTTGTTGTTCGCGGCCCTCGATGTGGGCGGGCATGCGCAGTTGGAGGGGCGGACCGTGGGGGAGGCGTTTCGGGCGGGGGCGTGGCGGGTGCTCGCGCTGGACACCGACCCGAGGCCCGCGTCGTCCTCCAGGTCCCCGTCGTCGCCGTCTTCCCCGAGGTCCCCTCGGTCCTCTTCCGGGCTGGTGTGGGACCTTCCCTCCACGTATGTGCTGCGGGCTGAGGATCGGGTGGTGCTGGCGGCTACCCGGCGGGGGTTGGCGGAGTTGTTGGGGCGGCGGGCTCGGGAGCGGGCGGGGGCGTAGGGCGAAGGGGGCAGGGGGATTGGGGTGGGGGTGGAGGTGGAGGTGGGTGAGTTTCTCGCCCCCTCCGCCCCTACCCGTCCCGTATCTGGGGGCTTCGCCCCCAGCCCCCCCTCTGCCTGAACGGCCTCGTCCTCAAACGCCGGACAGGCTAAGAGCCCAGGTGCTTCTCCGCGAAGTCCAGTTCCAGGCGGACCTGCTTGATGCGTTCGTCCACGACCAGGGAACCGTGGCCCGCGTCATAGCGGTACACCTCGTGGACGGCGTCGCGGGCGGTGAGGCGGTCGACGTAGTTGTCGATCTGGCGGATGGGGCAGCGGGGGTCGTTGACGCCGGCCGAGATGTACACCGGCGCCTTGACCGCGTCGACGTACGTCAGGGGGGACGACGCCGCGAAGCGCTCCGGGACCTCCTCCGGGGTGCCGCCGAGGAGGGTGCGGTCCATGGCCTTCAGGGCCTCCATCTCGTCGTGGTACGCAGTGACGTAGTCGGCGACCGGGACGGCGGCGATACCGAGGGTCCAGACGTCCGGCTGGGTGCCCAGGCCGAGAAGAGTGAGGTACCCGCCCCAGGAACCGCCGGTGAGGATCAGGCGGTCGGGGTCGGCGAGTCCGGACGTCACCGCCCATTCACGGACGGCCGCGATGTCCTCCAGCTCGATGAGACCGACACGGTGCTTGAGGGCGTCGGTCCACTCGCGCCCGTACCCGGTGGAACCGCGGTAGTTGACCCGCACCACCGCGTACCCGTGGTCCACCCATGCCGCCGGGCCCGCCGCGAACGAGTCGCTGTCGTGCCAGGTCGGGCCGCCGTGGATGTCGAAGACCGTGGGGAGCGGGCCACTCGCGCCCGCCGGCTTCTGGACGAGGGCGTGGACGCGGCCTCCGGGGCCCTCCACCCAGACGTCCTCCACCGGGACGGATCCCGGGGACTTCAGGCCCGGCGGGTCCAGGACCACGGCGCCCGTCGTCGAGCGGACCACCGACGGCTCGGCCGCCGACGACCACAGGTACTCCACGGTTCCGTCGGGCCGGGCCGTCGCCCCCGACACCGAGCCGGGTGGGGTCGGCACGGGGATCAGCTCGTGGGACGCCAGGTCGTACTGCCACAGGTCGCTGCGGGCCTCGAAGCTGTGCGCGACGAGCAGCGCGGAGCCGTCCGGATACCACTCGGCGCCCACATCGCCCGGCAGGTCGAGGGCCAGCTCCGTCTCCTCGCCGGTCGCCACGTCCCACACCAGGGGCTCCCAACGGCCGCGCCGCTGATGCCCGATGAGCAGCCGCGTGTCCCCGTCGACCGGGGCGAAGCCCAGCACTTCCAGGCCCAGCTCGACCGTGCCGCCCTTGGTGTCGTCGAGCTCCGCAACCGCCGAACCGTCCGGGCGCAGCACCCGCAGCGCCGAGTGCATCGCGTCGCCGTGCTCGGTGTGCTCGACGGCGATCAGCGAGCCGTCGTGCGAGAGATCGCCGACACCGGCGGACTCGCGGTGACGGTAGATCTCCACAGGGGCCTCGCCGGCCCTGGCCACATGGATCGTCGAGCCGTCCTCGTCCGTGGAACGCCCCACGACAGCCGTACGCCCGTCCCGGCCGATCGCGAGTCCCCCGGGGTAGGAGGGCTCAAGTCCCGGGGCCGCGGGCTCATCGGGACCGTCGGACGTGTCCGAAGCATCGGACGTCTCCGAACCGTCAGAGGTATCAGAACCCTCGAAGCGCTGTCGGCGCCAGATGCCGAACTCGTCCCCGTCCTTGTCGTCGAACCACCAGATCCACTCGCCATCGGGCGAGAGCACCCCGTCCGTCGTGCCGTTCGCCCGGTCCGTGACCTGGCGCTGCTTCCCCGTCGCCCGGTCCCACGCGTACAGCTCGTACGTCCCCGTCGCGTTCGAGACGAACAGCGAGCGGTGCGGTGCGTCCTCCGCCCAGTCCGGCAGCGACACCCGCGGCGCCCTGAAACGCTTCTCCCAGTCCGGCATGGAACCGTCCTGCGGTGCGGTCGCTTTCCCCTGGATGGGCCCGTTGCTCTCAGTCATGGCCCCATAGTGCCTGGCCCGCCCGACAATCCGCTGCCGAGGTCCCCAGCCTGTGGATAACTTCCCGGCCATCGAGGACGCCATCGTGCGAAACGGTGCCGTACCCCGACGCCCGGCCCCGCCCGGCAGCCCCGTACCTTTGAAGTCGTGTACCGGTTCCTGCTGACGCCCCGCTGGTGGGGGATCAACGTCTTCGTGCTGTTGGCCATCCCCTTCTGCATCTTCATGGGCTCATGGCAGTTGGGGCGGTTCGAGGACCGGGTGCAGTCCAGCCGCGACGCGGACAAGCAGGTCGAGGCGGCCAAGACGGAAGCGGCGCGCCCGCTCGCCGAGCTGCTGCCCGTGGACAAGAGCACGTCCGGCAATCAGGCCATCGCGACCGGCCGGTACGCCGACCAGCTGCTCGTGCCGGACCGCGACGTGGACGACAAGCAGGGCTTCTACGTACTGACGCTGCTGCGGACCGACGACGGCAGGGCGCTTCCCGTCGTACGGGGCTGGCTGCCCGGCGAACCGGACCCGGCGAAGGTCCCGGCCCCGCCCACCGGCGAGGTCACGGTGACGGGTGCGCTCCAGGCGTCCGAGAGCCCGGGGTCGAACGGGGTGAGTGCCGTCGGCGGGCTGCCCAAGGGCCAGACCGGCGCGATCAGCTCGGCGTCGCTGGTGAACCTGGTTCCGTACAAGGTGTACGACGCGTGGATCACCCTCGACAAGGCCGACAGCGGGATGACCGCCGTTCCCGCGGTCGCTCCGCAGGACACCGGCCTGGACCTGAAGGCGTTCCAGAACCTCGGCTACACCGGTGAGTGGTTCGTCTTCGCGGGCTTCGTGCTCTTCATGTGGTTCCGGCTGCTGCGCCGCGAGGTGGAGTTCGCGCGGGACGCGGAACTGGGCCTGGTCCCGGAGGTCCCGAACGAGGAACCGGTACCGGACACCGCGCGTACACGGGTCTCGTAGGCCTTCCCGTACACCGGCAAGGCCTTCCCGTACACCGGTCTCGTAGACCTTCCGCAGTCTCTCGCAAAGACCCGCGGGAGCCGGCCCCTCGCAAAGGCCTGCGGGAGCCTGCTCAGGAGACCTCGGCCGCCAGCATCCCCGTGCGGTACACCGTCCCCGCGCACGCGTTGTAGACCGTCGTGCTCGCCGTGGCCGTACCCGTCTGATCCGTGTGCGAGATGGTGACGCTGCCGTCGGCCGCCCCGCCCTCCGTGACCAGCTGCGTCGAGGTGCCGCCGGAGTCCGTCGAGGTGCCCCCGGTGGTGGTGGCGTCCGTCGGGCTCGGGTCCGGCGTGGGCTCGCTGATGATCGGACAGGTCTCCGAGGGCACCCAGGCGAACTTCACGACGTACGAGACACCCGGCTGAAGTACCAGGGAGGCGACCTCCGTGGAGGGGTCGGGCAGGCCGGTGGCCGCGTCGCCCGCCACATGGTTCACCACGTTGACCTTGGTGGCGTCCGCCGCGCCCTGCTCGACGGTGCCCACGCTGCCCGCGCCGCTGACCTCGCACGGGGTGGTGGAGACGTTCGAGACGGCGAAGGAGCCGTAGATCGTGCCGGTGGAGTCCGGGTCGCCGAGGGTGCTGGTGGCGCCGAGCTGGGCCGGAGTGCACAGGGGCGCGCTCATCGATGAGGCTTCCGTCGGATTGACGCCGCCCGTGACTGCCCCGCCCCCCGCGTCCTTGCTCGCCTCCGGCGTGCTCGTCGGGCCTCCTTTGCCCGGGCTTTGGGCCGTGCCGGCGGAACCGCCCGCCGAACGTTCCCCTCCGTCCGCGGTCTTGCCCTGCCCGGAGCCGCCCTGTGTCTGCGAGCTGTTGCCCGCGATGGACGGATTGGCGTTCGATCCCGAGGCGTTCGAGACATGGAGAGCAGCCGGGACGGCGGTGCCGATGAAGAGCGCGGCGGCCGCCAGGCCGACCAAGGCCTGGCGCTTGCGGGCTCGCCTGGCCGGCACCGCGCGGCGCAGGTGATCCAGGGTCCCGTCGGTGGGTTCGATCTCCTGGACGGCCTGACGCAACAACAGCCGCAGCGCCCGCTCGTCCGAGCCGAACCCTTCGGAGTCGTGTCCGTCAGTGCCAAGGCCGGCGGAGCCGTGTCCGTCAGAGCCAAGACCGTCGGAGCCATGTCCGTCAGGACCGAGCCCTCCCGGGCCCTGCTGTCCCGTCGAGCCTTGCCCCGTCGAGCCCTGTCCCGCCGAGCCCCGTCCCTCCGGGCCAGCTCCGTCGCGGCCGTGTCCTTCGGGGCCGTGATTCACAATTCCGTTCCCAGCGTGCGATTGCTTGTGCTCTTGTTCGGGGCGCCGGGGTTCCCCGGTGCGCCCCTGCTCGTCGTACCCACTCATGCCGACGCCTCCATGGCAACACGGAGCGCCGCTATACCGCGCGAGCCGTACGCCTTGACCGATCCCAGCGACACCCCGAGCGTCTCGGCGACCTGGGCCTCGGTCATGTCCGCGAAGTAGCGCAGGACCAGGACCTCGCGCTGGCGGCGCTGGAGTCCCTTCATGGCCTTGATCAGCGCGTCGCGCTCCAACTGGTCGTAGGCGCCTTCCTCGGCGCTCGCCATGTCGGGCATCGGCTTGGAGAGGAGCTTGAGACCGAGGATGCGCCGACGCAGGGCGGAACGCGAGAGGTTCACGACGGTCTGCCGCAGATACGCGAGCGTCTTCTCCGGGTCGCGGACGCGTTTGCGCGCCGAGTGCACCCGGATGAAGGCCTCCTGAACGACGTCCTCGCAGGACGCGGTGTCGTCGAGCAGGAGCGCGGCGAGACCCAGGAGCGAGCGGTAGTGCGCGCGGTAGGTCTCGGTCAGATGGTCGACGGTGGTTCCGGCCGCCGTGCTGCCCTCGGCGCCGTCGCGCTGGTCCGGTATATGGGTGGGTCGCGCTGCGGGCATGGGCGCGATCACCGGCATGCCGCCGGGCGCACCGGGGCTACGGAGTCGGCGGGGCGGACGCAGGGCGCTGCCCCTTGTCTGTACCGCTGTGAAATCGAGTACCTCTGCCACGCCAGTTGGACACGCGTCCCCCCGTCAGGGTTGTACGCATCAGACGTCGCGTTTGCGTCAGGCACCCCTTTTGACAATGCGTCAAATGCCCTCATGCGTACCAGCTCATCCCCTATGTCCCGTTTTACCGCGACGCCCGACCACCCCTGAACGGCGACCGCAAAGACGCTCCCCGCCCTCCGCACGGTTGCGGAGGACGGGGAGGAAAATCTTCGAACGACTGGTGACTCGATTCAAGTGGTATGGACCATTACCTTCACCACACATCCGGCCGACCACACCGGCCACTTGAACGCCGGGAAGCCCATCCGGACGCACTGGCCACCTGAAGACCGAGACGTCCATGCAGACACACCGGTCACCTGAAGACCGGCACGCCCATCCGGATGCTCTCACCACACATCCAACACAGATCCTACAAACGAATCCTTCTGTCGCCACCAGGATTCCGGCTACCGGACACCTAAAACGCAGAACTTAAATCCTCGTGATCTCCGCCGCCACGAGCTCCGCGATCTGCGCCGTGTTCAATGCAGCACCTTTGCGCAGGTTGTCCCCGCAGACAAACAGTTCGAGTGCTGTCGAATCGTCCAGTGACCGGCGTACCCGGCCGACCCAGGTCGGGTCGGTGCCCACCACATCGGCGGGTGTGGGGAATTCACCGGCGGCCGGGTTGTCGAACAGCACGACCCCGGGCGCGGTGGCGAGGATCTCCCGCGCCTTGGCGACGGTGACCTCACCCTGGAAGCGGGCATGGACGGTGAGGGAGTGCGTGGTGACGACGGGGACGCGTACGCACGTCACGGCCACGGGAAGCGTCGGGAGCCCGAGGATCTTGCGGGTCTCGTTCCGTACCTTCATCTCCTCCGAGGAGAAACCGTCCTCGGCGAGGGACCCGGCCCACGGCACCACGTTCAGCGCCACCGGCTCCGGGAACGGTCCGGTGTTGTCCCCGACCGCACGCCGTACGTCACCGGGCTTGGTCCCCAGTTCCGTACCCGCGACCAGCGACAGCTGCTGACGCAAGGTTTCGATTCCCGCGCGGCCCGCCCCGCTCACCGCCTGGTAGCTGGACACCACCAACTCGCGGAGCCCGAACTCGGCGTGCAGCGCGCCGAGGGCCACGATCATGGAGAGGGTCGTGCAGTTCGGGTTGGCGATGATCCCGCGCGGGCGCACACGCGCCGCGTGCGGATTCACTTCCGGTACGACGAGGGGGACGTCCGAGTCCATCCGGAAGGCACCGGAGTTGTCGACGACGATCACGCCCTTGGCGGCGGCGATCGGCGCCCACTGGGCGGCGACCTCGTCCGGTACGTCGAACATGGCGACGTCGACCCCGTCGAAGGCCTCCTCCGTGAGGGCCACGACCTCGACCTCCTCGCCGCGCAGGGCCAGCTTGCGGCCGGCCGAGCGCGGGGAGGCGATCAGGCGGATCTCGCCCCAGATGTCCGCGTGCTGGGACAGGATCGGGAGCATGACCGTGCCGACGGCCCCGGTCGCACCCACGACCGCGAGCGTCGGCCGTTCGGTCCGCGCCCCGGTATGGGCACCGGTACGGGCCATCAGCGGCCCGTACCTCCGTACGAGTCGTACGAGGGGACGGTCATCGTCCGGTGCCTCCGTAGACGACGGCCTCGTCGCTGTCGGAGTCGAGCCCGAAGGCGGAGTGCACGGCGCGCACGGCCTCGTTCACGTCGTCGGCGCGGGTGACGACCGAGATGCGGATCTCGGAGGTCGAGATCAGCTCGATGTTCACGTTGGCGTCGGTCAGGGCCTCGAAGAAGCCGGCCGTGACACCCGGGTTCGTCTTCATGCCGGCGCCGACGAGCGAGATCTTGCCGATCTGGTCGTCGTAGCGAAGCGAGTCGAAGCCGATGACGCCCTTCGCCTTCTCCAGGGCGTCGATGGCCTTGCGGCCCTCGGTCTTGGGGAGGGTGAAGGAGATGTCCGTGAGACCCGTCGTCGCCGCGGACACGTTCTGCACGATCATGTCGATGTTGATCTCCGCGTTGGCGATGGCGCGGAAGATCGAGGCGGCCTCACCGGGCTTGTCCGGGACGCCGACGACCGTGACCTTGGCCTCGGAGGTGTCGTGAGCGACACCCGAGATGATGGCCTGCTCCACCTTCTGGTCCCCTTGCTGCTGTGTCTTACGAACGGGTGGTTCGCTGCTGACCCAGGTGCCCTGAAGTCCACTGAAGGACGAGCGCACATGGATCGGGATGTTGTAGCGGCGCGCGTATTCCACACAGCGGTGGAGCAGCACCTTGGAGCCGGAAGCAGCGAGTTCCAGCATGTCCTCGAAGGCGATCCAGTCGATCTTCTGGGCCTTCTTGACCACCCGCGGGTCGGCGGTGAACACGCCGTCCACGTCGGTGTAGATCTCGCACACCTCGGCGTCGAGGGCCGCCGCCAGCGCGACGGCGGTCGTGTCCGACCCGCCGCGTCCGAGCGTGGTGATGTCCTTCTTGTCCTGCGAGACGCCCTGGAACCCGGCGACGATGGCGATGTTGCCCTCGTCGAGCGCCGTACGGATACGGCCCGGCGTGACGTCGATGATCCGCGCTTTGTTGTGGACCGAGTCGGTGATGACACCCGCCTGGCTGCCCGTGAACGACTGGGCGCTGTGGCCCAGGTTTTTGATCGCCATGGCCAGCAGCGCCATGGCGATCCGCTCTCCCGCGGTCAGCAGCATGTCGAACTCCCGCCCGCTGGGCATCGGAGACACCTGCTCGGCGAGATCGATCAGTTCGTCCGTCGTGTCGCCCATCGCGGAAACGACCACGACCACCTGGTGGCCGTTCTTCTTCGCTTCCACGATTCGCTTGGCGACACGCTTGATGCCCTCGGCATCGGCTACGGAGGAACCTCCGTACTTCTGCACGACAAGGCCCACGTGCGCTCCTCGATCAATCCGTCTCTGCACCGCACAACTGCGGTCGGCTCAGTCTAACGAGCGGCCGGAATTCCCCTCCGGGGTATCGCATCGTGAGATGTCCCGCCCACGAAGTGATCACCCGGTCCGTCAGGTCAGCGAAGTCCTCCGGCCGCTCCGGAACGGCACCTGCCCGCAGCGGGGACCGACCACTCGGGAAAGTGCGCCGCGTCACACTCGGGCGGCCTGACGGGCGGCGCGGCACCGACGTACGAAGGCCCCTACGACGTCGTCCTCCTCGACCTCGGCCTGCCCGACACCGACGGCCTAGGCGTCTGCAAGGCGCTGCGGGCCCGCGGCGACGTCCCGATCATTGTGATCAGCGCGCACAGCGACGAGACGGACCGGGTGGTCGGGCTGGAGCTCGGCGCGGACGACTACGTCACCAAGCCCTTCGGCGTACGCGGGGTCATCGCGCGGACAAGAGCGGTGATGCGGCGCGCACAGCCGCGTAACGACGCTTCTTCGACGACAGCCCCTGATCAGTACGGGGCGCGCCTGACCATCGACCGCAAGGCCGCCCGCGTACGCCTCGACGGCATCGACTCCCAGCGGATGTTCGTGGCCGAAGCCTCGCACCAACTCCGACGCCTCTCGCGGCGTTGCAGCTGTCGCTGGACAACATCGCGGACGGGGCGGACGCCTTCTTCGTACGAGAGGACGTGAAACAGGCGACTGCCGAGGTGGTTCGGATGTGTCGGAAGCGGAGAAGTGCCGTGCCTTTGACCGCTTCTGGCGCGGCCAGGGCCTGACCGGGCGCTCCGGCTCCGGCCACGGCCTCGCGTCGTCGAACAGCTGGTGACGGACGACGGCGGGACCGTGGCGTTGCGGAACGCTCCCGGGGGCGGCCTGTGCGTCGCGGTCAGCTTGCGGCCGGCAGCACCGAGGAGTGGTGGTTTTCGATCAGCCAGTGGCCGTTCACCTTCTCGTACTCGAACGTGTAGCGCGCCTCGACGGTGCTCACCACGCCGGTATCGGGATCGGTGAGCTGGAACTCGTAAAGCCCCGTGTCGATGGCCTCGTTGTTGTCGAGAACTTTGATCACGGTCTGGACCTTCGTGGCCACGGGCTTCTTGGCGAGGAAGCCCTCCATGTAGTCGATGATCCCCGCGCGGTCCGTACGGATTACGGGCGAGAGGGTCGGGAGCAGCACCGCGTCGCTCGCGTACCGGTCTGCGACGACCTCCGGGTCGCCCGTGGCCAGCGCGGCTTTCCAGCCGTTGAAGAGGCCGGCGATCTCCGCGTTGGTGGGCTTGGTGCTCTTCGCCTCAGGGCTGGCCGTGCTGACGCCGGCGGTGATGGTGCCTGCGGCGATCAGGGCCGCGGCGGTGGCTATGACCGCGCGGGTCCGTATGTGACGCATCACAACTCCTGTGCAGGTTAAGTTAGTTGCTCCCGCTTGGTGCCTTCCGGGAGCGGTTCCACTTTCCTCTTGTACGGGCAAAGACCCGCCCAGGAAACGATCAGCGGATGGCCAAGGTTTCCTGAGGATTCAGCGTCAGCCCCGGTCCGGCGCGACCGGCCGTGACGGTCAGCCCACGGCCGAAAGCAGAGAGGCGTGATGGTTCACAATGAGCCACTTGCCATCATGCTTCTCGTACTCGTACGTGTAACGCGCCTCGACGTCACGCCGCTCGCCGATATGCCACCTCAACTCACCTTCAGGCTTGGTTGGTTGGGTTGATTTTCACCAGACCAGAACCAATGGTGAGGAGCTCGGGTCTCGGGGCTCAAGCTCCGGACTGAGCTGCGGAAACGAACGCCGTCCAGGCGGGGGCGGTGATGTACAGCTCGGGGCCCGTGGAGTTCTTGGAGTCGCGGATGTGGACGGTCGTCTGGGGTGCGGGGAGGGCCACTTCGACGCAGTTGCCGCCCTCGTTGTCGCTGTAACTCGACTTGAACCACTGCAACTGCTCGGTCATGGCTGATCCACCATCCGTTCGAGGAAACGGGCCGACTCAGCGGGGTTGAGAGCCTCCGCTCGGATCATGCTAAGCCGCTCCATCACCCGGCTGACAACCTCCGGGTCGGCCGTGAGATCGCTGGCGAACGGGCCCTCCGCGAAGGCGAGTCGCTCGTGTTCGCGGGTCTCCAGCAGCACCATGGGCCCCATGAGCGCGTCGCTGATGGCCCGCTCGAAGGGGAGCACCTGCAACACGACGTTGCGCAGGGAAGCCGATACGAGCAGTCGGTGCAACTGCTCGGCGTTCACCTGAGAGCTGCGCAGTGCCGCCTCGTACAGAACGAAGCTCAGGCCCACCGGCGGCTTCCGGTCCGTGAGGATGGCCTGCCGCTCCATGCGTGCCGCGATCCGCTCCTCCACGGTCTCCTCGTCCAGGGGCGGATAGCGGTTCTCGATCAGTGAGCGCGCGTATGCCTCGGTCTGCAACAACCCCGGGATCACGGTGACCTCGTACGACCAGAGGCTGATCGCCTGCTGCTCGTACAGCATGAAGTCCTGCGCCCGAGCCGGAAACGGCTCCCTCTTCACGTACTCCTTCGCCGCGCTGAGCAGCCCCTCCGCCCGGCACAACTCATCCGCCGCGTCGAGCACACGCGGCGTCGGCATCCGTACGCCCTGCTCCATGGACTTGATGGTGTCGGGCGAGTAGTTGGCGGCGGCGCCCAGTTCCTCGCGGGTGACGTTCGCCTTCGTGCGCCAGCGTTTCATCTGGTTGCCGCTGTAGCGCCAGGTGCCCGGCGACGGCTGTGAGTTGGAGTTGTACTGGACTGACACAGCGGCCACCTCCGACCGATACACCCCGGCGTGTATCACCTCAGTCGCTACCGAGCGTAGCCCGCCACCCGCCACCGTGTGACCATGACGAACGCAATCCCCCACCATCGCCCGAACTGGGTCCCCCTCGCCGGCCACCAACTCCGCGTGTCCGGCATCTACTTCGACGCGATCCGCATCCAGGGCGTACGCGGGGAACAGGTCGCCACCGACCTCATCGAGGCGGCCGACGGGGATGCTGGGCCGGTGGTCTGCGAGGCGGTCGGCTTCCGGTGGATGTACTTCCTGCTCGCGCCTGGCACGGCAAAGGCGCACGAATGGCCGCTGGGCGTACAACGCTTCGGCGGAGCCGGGAGCCGTACGGTCACGTACATCGGGATCCCTGCGCTGGACGGGAACACTTGGCCGTTGAATTGGTACAGCGAACCGACGGCTACGGCGCCTTACGTGGAGGCGGGGCGACTGCGGGCCGTGCTGGACCTGGCCAAGTTGTAGGTCCTGACGGTCGCTACGCACAGCGATGGCCGTTCAGGCGCCCCTTCATCCCCGTACATGCGGTGTGGGGCGCAGCGTAGTCGCCGCGCCCCACACCGCACGCTCAACTCATCGACGTACGAAGGAAGATGAGGGCTCATCGGATGGGTTACTTGACCGTCCGCAACCCCAGTGGTTCCGCGATCTCCTCTGCCATGACCTTGCCCGCTTCCTCCGCGAGGGCGTCCTCGCCGAGGTCCTGGTCGGTGTCGAGGCCGTCCAGTTCTTCCAGGGGCTGGTTGAGGCGGACGTGGGCGACCACGGACTGGAGGGCGCGGAGGGTTGCGGAGGCGGTGGAGCCCCAGTTGGAGAAGTAGGAGAACTGCCACCACCAGAGGGCTTCGGTGGTGCGGCCGGCGCGGTAGTGGGCCATGCCGTGACGGAGGTCGGCGATGACGTCGGCGAGGTCGTCGGAGATACGGGCGGGCACCGGGGCCTTGCGCGGCTCGTAGGGGTCGAAGACCTCCGAGTAGACGTCGATCGGCTCCAGCATCACCGCCAGGCGCTCGCGGATGTCGTCCACGTCGGGCTCCGGGCCCAGGTCGGGCTCGTAGCGCTCGTCGGGGAGGATGTCCTCATGCGCGCCGAGGCGGCCGCCGGCCAGCAGGAGCTGGGAGACCTCCAGGAGGAGGAAGGGGACCGCCGAGTCCGGCTCGTCGCCCTTCGCCACCTCGGAGACGGCGACCAGGAAGCTCTCTACCTGGTCCGCGATCTGGACCACGAAGTCGTCCGGGTCCTGACTGGTCGCGTGCAGTGTGGCGTCAGACATCTAGGAGTCGTCTCCCCTCGAAGGCGCGGCCGAGCGTGACCTCGTCCGCGTATTCCAGATCGCCACCCACCGGGAGGCCGCTGGCCAGGCGGGTGACCTTGAGGCCCATGGGCTTGATCATGCGGGCGAGGTACGTGGCCGTGGCCTCGCCCTCCAGGTTCGGGTCCGTGGCGATGATCAGCTCCGTGACCACGCCGTCGGCCAGGCGGGCCAGGAGTTCCCTTATCCGCAGGTCGTCAGGGCCGACACCCTCGATCGGGCTGATCGCGCCGCCCAGGACGTGGTACTTGCCCCGGAATTCGCGGGTGCGCTCGACCGCTACGACGTCCTTCGACTCCTCGACCACGCAGATGACCGACAGGTCGCGGCGCGGGTCGCGGCAGATGTTGCACAGCTCCTCCTGCGCGACATTCCCGCAGGTCGCGCAGAAGCGGACCTTCGCCTTGGCCTCCATCAGGCACTGCGCGAGACGGCGGACGTCCGTCGGCTCGGCCTGGAGGATGTGGAAAGCGATCCGCTGCGCGCTCTTGGGACCGACGCCGGGGAGCCGCCCCAACTCGTCGATGAGGTCCTGGACCACGCCTTCGTACAACGGACTGCCTTTCCTGGATCCTCACGTGCGTGCTTCGGCGGTACGTACGTACCGTAGTTGGCCGTTGCCCCTCTTAGTAAGGCAGGCCACGTCTCAGAACGGCACGCCGTGTCTCAGAACGGCAGGCCGGGGATACCGCTGCCGCCGCCGAGGCCCTGGGCGAGCGGGCCGAGCTTCTGCTGCTGGAGTGCCTGCGCGTTCTCGTTCGCCGCCTGGACCGCCGCGACGACCAGGTCCGCGAGGGTTTCGGTGTCGTCCGGATCGACGGCCTTCGGGTCGATGACCAGGGCCCGCAGCTCACCGGAGCCTGTCACCGTCGCCTTCACCAGGCCGCCGCCCGCCTGGCCGTCGACCTCGGTGCGCGCGAGTTCCTCCTGCGCCTTCGCGAGGTCCTGCTGCATCTTCTGGGCCTGCTGGAGCAGCTGCTGCATGTTGGGCTGGCCACCACCGGGAATCACGATCAGCTCCTGGTTTCGTACGGCTGTGAGGACGGCTGTCAGTACGGCTGTGAACACCGCTGTCAGTACGGCTTTGAGTACGGGGTTTCCCCCGTCAGCACGAGCCTACGTGGTCCGCGGGTCCGTCGCTCAAGCACTCTTTCGAGTGAGATGGTCCGGAAGCCTATACCTGATCAAGCCCCACTTCCGGTCGGAAAAGCGGTGAAACCTGGGCCATCGCCACCCATTGGGCGGTAAGAAGGGGGCGACGCTCCTGCATCATGCGTCACGTGACGTCACGGAACGTCATCACCGTCGTCAGTAGGGAGTGCCGGGTGAGCCAGCCGGAGATGCAGCCCGAGGGGCCGCCCCAGGACGGCCGGGGCGGGCCGGGCGGGCGCGACGACGGCGCCGCGGGGACCCGGCCGGGCGGCGACCTGACCGGGCGGCCGTTTCCGCTCGGGGACTGGGGTGAGCCCGCGGAGCGGCTCGACGAGCTGTACCGGTGGGTGGAGCGCGGGGCGCTCGACACGGCCTCCTGGTATCTCGCGGACCGGGTACGGAAGCGGCGCGGGGCGCGGGTGCTGCGGGGCGGGGCGGCGCTGGGCGCTGTCGCCGGGGCCGCGCTGCCGCTGCTCGACCTCACGGGCGTGGTCGGCGGGGTTGCTCCCTGGGGGTATCTGGCGCTGCTGCTCGGGGGCGCGTGCGTCGCGGGGGACCGGTTCTTCGGGGTGACGTCCGGGTGGATAAGGGACGTGGCCACGGCTCAGGCGGTGCAGCGGCGGCTCCAGGTGCTCCAGTTCGACTGGGCGTCCGAGAGTGTGCGGGAGGTTCTGGGGCCGACGGAGGGGACGGCCAGTGAGGCCGCCGACCGGTGTCTCGGTGTCCTGCGGCGGTTCTCCGACGATGTGACGGAGCTGGTGCGGGCCGAGACGGCGGACTGGATGGTGGAGTTCCGGACGGGGTCGGCGCCGATGGGGATCCAGTCGTCCCTGGCCGGGTCGCCCCGGCCCGAGGGGGCCCCGCCGGGGCGGCTCCCGCTGCCGCCGGGGACCCGGCCGAACATGCCCCGGCAGCGGCCGCCGGAGCCGCGGTGAGGGGTGGGGTGGGGTGGGGTGGGGTGGGGTGGGGTGTTTTTTCGCCCCCTCCGCCCCTACCCGTCCCTTGTTCCGGGGGCTCCGCCCCAGACCCCGCTCCTCAAACGCCGGAGGGGCTGATCAGACCTGCGGCGCCGGGAACGCCACCGGGCTCCTCGCCCCCGCCCGGCTCACCGCCCGTACGCCGAAGAACACGTTGTCCTTGGAGATGTCGACCTCGTAGGTCGACACGTCGCCCGCGGGGATCACGTGGGTCCACTCGGGGGCCGTCGTCTCGCGCCAGACCACCTCGTAGCCGGCGAGGTCCGGCTCGGGGCCGCGAGTCCAGACCAGCTTGGTGGAATTGGTCAGGGTCGACGTGATGATCTTCGCGTCGCGCGGGGTTCCCGGGGCCTGGGCCAGGGTCCACAGGGCGGCGCCGTTGACCCTCGCCACCCGCGTGATGAACGCGAAGTCGCAGAACTCCGGGAGGTCGCCGAACTGTTGGCCGTTCGCGTCGACGCGTACGTCCTGGTGCTGGTGGGCGAAGTCCTCGGCGGGCTCGGTGAACCGGGCGGCGGGGTAGGCGCGTTCGAGGAAGGGGATGTGGTCGCCGCCCCGGCGGTAACGGTCGCGGCGGTAGATGACCCGCACATGCATCCCCGTCGCGTCGTTGTCACCGACATCCCTGACGAACCTGGCCAGTTGACGGGAGGGGGAGTCGTTCTCACCGCCGACCGAGCGGCGCGTCGCCGCCTGCGCCGGAGTCTCCGAGCTGGGCACGCCCTCCGCGAAGAGGCGGATGGTGTACGGGTCCCGCGTGCCGTCGTCCGCGGTGGAGCTGCCGATGATGTCGTTGGTGAACATGCCCTGGACGTCCACACCGGCCGCCTTGTACTGCTGCGCCATGTACGTGGCTCCGTACAGGCCCTGCTCCTCCCCCGCGACCGCCGCGAAGACGATCGTCGAGGCGGGGCGGCGCCTGGCCAGCACACGGGCGAGTTCCATCGCCACCGCCACCCCGGACGCGTCGTCGTCCGCGCCCGGCGCGTCCGAGGTGGCGTCCATGAGGTCGGTGACGCGTGAGTCGTAGTGGCCGGAGACGACGTACACGCGCTCCGGTGTGACCGAGCCGCGCAGGGTCGCGACGACGTTCGTGATGCGGGTGGGGGTGGGGACACCGGATGCCGGTTCCTGGACGTACGACTGGAGTTCGACCGTCATCCGGCCACCCGAGTCCGCCGCGTACGCGCGCAGCTCCGCCGCTATCCAGTCACGCGCCGCGCCTATCCCCCGTACCGGATCGTCCTGCGACGAGAGGGTGTGGCGGGTACCGAAGGAAACCAGCTTGCGGACGGTCGCCTCGATACGGGTGCGGTCGATCTCCTTGAGGAGGGCGCGGAGTTCACGGGTGGGAGGCTGGGCGGTCGCGGGCGGCCGGGAGCCTGAGCCGGCGGACGCTGCCTGTGCCGGAGGAGCCGTCGCCCCCAGCGTCACCGCACCCGCCGCCGTCGCGGTCAGGACCGATCTCCTGCTGTGGCGCATGCGTCCTCCTGAGGCTGAGGTCAACCGCTGGGCTACCACCGCAATGGTTGTGTACGCGACAAGCCTCGGGCAAGGGGGCCTCGAGGCGGTCCTTGAGGGAAACCCGGGCTCAGCCTGAGGCGCCGTCAGCCGCTCTTCGTGTACGTCAGTGACTCGCCCGAGTCCGTGTTCACCCGGCGCAGGCTGCCGTCCGGGAGGAGTGTGACCTCGGAGGCGGCGCCCGGGGAGCAGGCGGTGGCCGGTTCACCGACGGTGACCTCGGAGGGGCCGATCTCCAGCGGCCCGTCGGCGGTCGGGGCCCCGGTCAGCGCGGCCTGGAAGACACAGTGGTACGTGCCGTTGCCGGCCGGGCCGTCCGCGGTGAGCGAGAGGACCGTGTCACCCACCTCGCCCTGCTGGATGACCAGTTGGCGGGTGTTGGAGCCCGAGTCGTTGTCGATGCCGGAACTCCAGGTGCCGAGGTACGCCTCCGGAATCGCGCCGCCCTCGGGTGCCTGCGTCGTGGGCGAGGCGGTTGCGGTGTCGGCGGACGGCTCGGGTGTGGTCGGGCCGGGCGTCTCGGGCGCGCTGGAGGCGGGCGACGACTTGGAGTCGTCGGTCGTGTCGTTCCCGCTGCCGCTCATCAGCGCGTAGACAGAGCCGCCCGCGCCGAGCGCGACGACCAGGGCCACGACGATCAGGGCCGCGGTGGACCGACTGCTTCTGCCCGCGGGGGCGGGCTGCGGGGCGAAGGGAGAGAAGGGGGGAACTCCGGGGCCGTACGGGGGTGTTGGCCCAGGCGGCTGGATCCAGCCGCCCGACTGCGGATAGCCGTACGCGGGATGCGGGGGTTGCGCGGGGTGCGCCGACGGCGGCTGCTGCGGCTGCGGGTACGCATGCGGGTGCGGGTGCTGCTGGGGATAGCCGTACGCGGCGTGCGGGGTGGCCTGCGGGGGCGGCGGGGGCGACGCCTGGCCCGTACCGGCACCCGGACCCGTGCCCGTCCCCGCGATCATCGTGGGCAGGTGGTTCACGGGAGCGGGCCGTCCCGGCGGGGGCGGGGTCGAGCCTTCCTCGGACGGGGTGGGGGCGTGCTCCGGCGAGGTCCGGGGAGGGGTGGCAGGTCCCGGCCGGGGCGCGGACGGCGGCTTGGACAGGTCCGGGGCCGGGGCCGGTGCCGGAGCGGAGGCCGATGCCGGAGCCGATGTCGGGGCGGCCGGGACACGTCCCAGCCGTGTCGTCGGGGCCCCCGACCCCGGCCCCTCGTCCGGGTCCTCCGTGTCCAGCAACTGCACGGCATGACGACCGAGTTGGGCAACCAGCGCACTCGGCAGCCAGGGATCGCGCGACCGCCCGTCCGAGACGGTGTCCTCCGCGCCGGTCAGTTCCAGGATCTCGCCGAGGCCGGGCCGGGCGGCGGGATCCTTGCGCAGGCAGGCGCGTACGAGGTCGGTGAGGCCCTCCGGCATCCCCTCCAGGTCGGGTTCCTCCTGCGCGATGCGGAACATCATCGCGTGCACACCGGAGTTGGCCGTACCGAAGGGAAGGGCGCCCGTCGTGGCGTAGGCGAGGACCGAGCCCAGGCAGAACACGTCGCACGCGGGCGTGATGCGGTCACCGCGGACCTGCTCGGGGGCCATGAACCCGGGCGAGCCGACGAGCGCGCCGGCGCGCGTGAGGCCGCTCTCGGTCACGGTCTCCAGGGCGCGCGCGATCCCGAAGTCGATGACGCGGGGCCCGTCGATGGTGACAAGGACGTTCGAGGGCTTGAGGTCCCGGTGGATCAGCCCCGCGGCGTGGATGTCCTGAAGGGCGTGCGCGAGCCCGGCCGCGAGGATGCGTACCGACCGCTCGGGGAGTGCCCCGTGGTCGTGGCCCACGACGGTCTGCAGGGTGGGCCCCGCGACATAACCCGTGGCCAGCCAGGGGATCGCGGCCTCGGTGTCCGCGTCGAGGACGGGCGCCGTCCAGTACCCGCCGACCCGCCGCGCGGCCAGCACCTCCTGCCGGAACCGCGCCCTGAACTCCTCCTGCTCGGCGAGTTCCTGGCGCACCAGCTTGACCGCGACCGTACGCCCCCGGTCGGACCGGGCGAGATACACGTGCCCCATCCCACCGGTACCGAGCCGCGCCAGCAGCCGATACGCCCCGATCCGCTGCGGATCCCCCACTCCGAGCTTCTCCATGGCTGCGCCCACCCTCCCCCGTACCAGTGCGACAGCCTGAGGATAGTGCGGCCGTACGGGGAGGCGGGCGGGGCGGTGTCTACGGTTCCGTAACGGGGTGTTCCGTTTCTGTGACACCCGGAGCGCCGGCCGTGGTCATGGCGTCCAGCGCCGCCGACAGGCGTTCCAACACCCGTACGGTCTCCGCGAATCCGTCCTCCCCAAGGGCCTCGGCCGGCCGGTCGGCCAACTCCGCGTGGCCGGGGCCGACCTCGGTGCACCTCGCCCTCGTACGCACCGAGGAGCCCGAAGCCCTTCGCGGGCGAGACCGGCGGTGCGGGCGAGACCGGCGGTGCCGCCCGCGGATGGCGGCGACGGATGGCGGCGACGGGGACGCCCGCGTCGACCGACGCCGGGAAGGGCTTCCTCCCTGTGAAGCCCCCCTCGAAGCCCCCGCGAAGCCCCCGTGAAGCCCGACAGACTGTCGCGGAAAGCCCCCGACCGCAGACAAGACGCCGATGTCGCGGCCGTGCCGTGGACATTTACGCTCGGCGCATGACCCCTCAGCCCAACCCCCAGGTCGGCGCCGCCGTGAAGGCCGCGGACCGTGCGCACGTGTTCCACTCCTGGTCCGCGCAGGAGCTCATCGACCCGCTCGCCGTCGCCGGTGCGGAGGGGTCGTACTTCTGGGACTACGACGGCAAGCGGTATCTGGACTTCACCAGCGGGCTCGTCTTCACCAACATCGGGTACCAGCACCCGAAGGTTGTCGCCGCGATCCAGGAGCAGGCCGCGACCCTGACCACGTTCGCGCCCGCCTTCGCCGTCGAGGCACGGTCGGAGGCCGCACGGCTGATCGCCGAGCGGACACCCGGCGACCTGGACAAGATCTTCTTCACCAACGGTGGCGCGGAGGCCGTCGAGAACGCGACCCGCATGGCCAAGCTGCACACCGGCCGTCCGAAGGTCCTCTCCGCCTACCGCTCGTACCACGGCGCCACCTCCGCCGCGATCAACCTCACCGGCGACCCCCGACGCTGGCCGAACGACAGCGGCGCGGCGGGCGTCGTCCACTTCTGGGCGCCCTTCCTCTACCGCTCCCCCTTCCACTCGGAGACCGAGCAGCAGGAGTCGGAGCGGGCGCTCCAGCACCTTGAGGACACGATCGCCTTCGAGGGCCCGGGCACGATCGCGGCCGTGATCCTGGAGACGATTCCGGGTACGGCGGGCATCATGACGCCGCCGCCGGGCTACCTCGCGGGTGTGCGCGCGCTGTGCGACCGGTACGGGATCGTCTTCGTCCTGGACGAGGTCATGGCCGGGTTCGGGCGTACGGGCAAGTGGTTCGCCGCCGATCACTACGACGTGACGCCGGACCTGATCACCTTCGCGAAGGGCGTGAACTCCGGGTATGTGCCGCTGGGCGGTGTCGCCATCTCCGGAGCCGTCGCGGAGACCTTCGCACGGCGGCCGTACCCCGGCGGTCTGACGTACTCCGGGCATCCGCTGGCCTGTGCCGCCGCGGTCGCCACGATCAACGTGATGGAGGAGGAGGGGATCGTCGACCAGGCCGCGCTGATCGGGGAGACCGTCATCGGGCCCGGGCTGCACGAGCTCGCCTCGCGGCATCCGAGCATCGGTGAGGTGCGGGGTACGGGGGTTTTCTGGGCCCTTGAGCTGGTGCGGAACCGGGAGACCCGGGAGCCGCTGGTGCCCTACAACGCCGCCGGGGCGGACAACGCCGCCATGGCCGCGTTCGGCGCCGCCGCCAAGGCGGGGGGCCTGTGGCCCTTCATCAACATGAACCGCACCCATGTCGTGCCGCCGTGCAACATCACCGAGGGTGAGGCCAAGGAGGGGCTCGCGGTGCTGGACGAGGCGTTGGCTGTGGCGGACGAGTACGTGGTGTGAGGGGGGATGATTTTCGCCCCCTCCGCCCCTTCCCGTCCCTTGTTCCTGGGTGCTGCCGCCCCCAGACCCCCGCTTTCGGCGTGAACGGCCTCGTCCTCAAACGCCGGACGGGCTGAAACGGGGCGGCGGGGGCGAAAACTCTCCCCTTACACTCCACGGCGTATGGTGACTGGCTCCGAGACATACGCGACAAGGGGAGCCCGACACCATGCCCGGCACCGGCGGCAATGGCGCCGTAACCCGCAGCACCTTGCGCCAGCAGATCGCGGACGCGCTCCGCGACGAGGTGCTGGCCGGCCGCCTCCAGCCGGGCCAGGCGTTCACGGTGAAGGAGATCGCCGAACAGTACGGCGTCTCCGCGACCCCGGTCCGCGAGGCCCTGGTCGATCTGTCGGCGCAAGGCCTGCTCGAGGCGGACCAGCACCGCGGCTTCCGGGTGCGCGAGTACTCCCCGGCCGACTACCGCGGCATGATCGAGGCACGGAGCCTCGTCACGGACGGCATCTTCCGCTCCATCACCGTCGGCGTCATGACAAAGCCCCAGGATCCCCGCGTCGCCGCCGCCCTCGCGGGCGTCCGCCGCCGCGGCGAGGAGGCCCAGCGCGCCGCCGCCGCCGGTGAGCTGAACATCCTGATCGGCTACGACCTCCGCTTCTGGCGCGAGCTGAGCGGCCTCTTCGGCAACCCCTACCTCGCCGACTTCCTGCACCGGCTGCGCATCCAGTCCTGGGCCTGCGCGGTCCAGCACCTGCGCCAGGTTGCCGACCTCAAGGGTCACCTGTGGTCGGCCCACACGGAACTGGTGGACGCCCTCGCCCGCCGCGACCCGGCCGAGGCGCACGCGATCGTGACGGCGTACAACGCGCACTCGCTCGCGCTGATCGAGCGCCTGGCCGCCGAGTGACACGCTTGTCCGCCGACTAAGCCGAGTAACTGGTCTGCCCGGAGGGCACAGCACCACCACGACCGGGAAGCCAACTTGCGCACCGAGGCCTGACCAAGACCGCCGCGCGCATTACGCTTCCCTGACCACCGTGCACACCAAGGAGCTAGAGGAGCCGTCTGTTGGCCTGTGACCTGTGGCTGGTCCCGCTCGTCGACGTGTTGTGCCACACCCCCGACAATCCCTTCGCCGAAGAACTCGCGCTCTACGACAAGACGCTGGCGGAGGCAGGACTCCCGCCGGTCCCGGTGTACGCGTACATGCCGGGCCTGTCCGGCGACGTGGCCCCGGTCGCGGGGTTCGACTACGACGCCCTGCACTTCCTGCGCCGTGCGTACCTGCTTCAGATGTGCGGCCTTGCGGTGACGCCCGTGGACGAACTCGGCGGCGACTACGAGCAGTTGCTGGAGATGTTCGGGACGAACGCCCAGCAGTCGCACCTTGTCTGGCACTACGACCACGCGGGCGCGTACGTCCCGGTCGACTTCCCGCACCCTCTCGCCAACGACGAACTCCTCGCGGGCGGCGGCCCGCTGGGTTCCTCCCAGACGCTCCTGCGCGAACTCGAATTCGTAGCCGCGTCGATCGGCATCGACCCGGCCAACCCACCGGCCGCCCCCCAGCCTCCCGTGGCCCCCACGGACCTGGAGGAACCGGCGGCACCCGCCCCTTACGACGCCAGCCCCTTCGCCCGCGAACGCCACGTCTGGCTGGGCCTGCACGCGGCCGCGACGCGCAGCCTGGCACAGGGGTCGATGATCATCTTCAGTTGAGACGGCACGGTGGACGCGGGCCGGGCCGCTCATGGCCCGGCCCGCGTTCGCATTGCCCCCGCAGACGCATCCGCGTCCGCATCCACATTGCTCAGCGGAGCTGGGACAGGCCCGTCTCGAGGTCCTCGCCGTTCATGATCGGGGAGATCTCGATCTCGGCGTTGAACTGGGTGAGGAACGGTTCACCGACGGGAGGTATCTCGGAACTGTCCTTCATGTCGAAGAACAGGAGGGCGGTACGGCGGCCGCCCAAGGGCCCGAAGTACGCCGCCTCCGGCTTGAGATGGTCCACGATCTCCTTGATCAGCTCCGGCATCTTGCCACTGCGGATCAGTTCGTTCGACTTCTCCGTGTCCAGCGTGGCTTTGAGCAGAACGCGCATCGCACTCACCTTCTCCTTGTCGACTTCTCCTGGTCGACGCACGTGCGTTTGCGTTTTCAGCGTATGCCCGTTATGCGAGGTACGCCCACTCTTGCGGCTGGAGCGCGGAACGCACAGAAACGGAGGCCCTGGTTCACCGGGTTTGACACTGCCTGACCGTCAACAACTGACGTCATTCGCCACAGAATCCACAGTATGCTCACAGTCCTCCGGTCCGATCATCAGCACGACAAGCCCCTGACCGGCCGACCTTGCTGTCAGGAGCATGCCACCGCCATGGACAAGTCGCCCCCTGGACCTGCCACCGACAGACCGGCTACCGACGCCGGGGCCGAGCGAGCCGCACCCGCCCGCGATCCATGGTGGGACAACGCCCGGTTCACCTCCGCGACACTGATCGTGATCCTGCACTCCATGGGCAGCATCATGACCCGGGTCGATGTGCTGCACTCGTTCCACGTCGCCAGCTGGGCCTTCCGGGTGCCGGCCTTCGTCATGCTGGCCGGGGTGTTCAGCAGCGCGGGTCCGCTCAGCTCCCGCTCCCTGCGGTCCCTGTTGCAGAGCATCGTGGTGCCCGCGGGGATTTTCAGTCTGCTCTTCTCGCTGGAGAGCTACTGGCTGGGGTCCAAGTTCGTTCTCCATGTCGTCCAACTGCCGTGGACGCTGTGGTTCCTGATGTCCCTCTTCTGCTGGCGGCTGCTGCTGCCGCTGGTGGTGCAGCTGCGTCACCCGCTGCTCATCACCACGGGCGTCGCGCTGGCCGTGGGGTACATCGACGAGTTCGGAATGCTCTACTCCGCGAGCCGGACCCTCGTCTATCTGCCGCTGTTCTACCTCGGCTGGCGGATCGGCCAGGGCCATCTGAACGCCTGGTTCAACAGCCGCTGGAGCCTGCCCGTGGCGGTCGCCGGAATGCTGGCCGCCGGCGCTGTGGGGTGGCTGTGGCACCGGGACATCAAGGGCAACTGGCTGTCGATGCGCCACCATTACACCGCCGCCGACCCGATGAGCCTGGAATGGGCCTGGGTCATCCGGCTGCTGGTGCTGGCCTCGGCCGCGGCCCTTGTCCTGTGTCTGCTGCGGCTGATCCCCCGGCGACGGCTGCCGCTGATATCCACGCTGGGCGCAGGCGGCTTCACCATCTATCTGCTGCACCCGCTGGTCATTCTGCCGATCCGGGAGCAGGACCTGATCTCCCGGGTGAACACCCGGGTCGAGATCGTCGGTCTGCTGCTCTGCGCGGTCCTGCTGGCGATGGTGCTCGGCTCCCCGCCGGTCCGCAAACTGGTCCAGCCGCTGACCCGGCCGCCCATGGGCTGGCTGTTCGCCCCTGCCCCGCCGCGTCAGCAGCCGGTGTACTCGGCGGCGTCCGCGACCGTCGCCACCGCCACGTTGACGCTGCAGGCAACGCTTCCGGCGCCACGCGGTACCGCCGACGAGCAGCGGGCCACAGCCCCGGCCACGAGGCCGTAGCCGGGGTACGAGGCTCGCTTCGTGGATCCGCGACTCCAAAACCCGGCGGCCCACCCTCACTACTCCCGTAGCACGAGGTCCGACTCCGTGGGTGAACGGTCAAGCCCTGCTCTCCGCGCCTCCTGAACTACTCACCCAGGAGGAACCAGACCAGGAGCGACAGCGCGAGCGACCCGGCGCCGAACGCACCTGTCGCGAGCAGGTTCAAGGGCTGACCGCGGCGTGCCCTGGACCAGAGTGCCCAGGCCTTGACGAGTGCCATCGCCACTCCCATGATCACCACGAATGCGAGGAGAATCACGCGCAGTACGTTCAATTCGGTCCACATCAGGCTGACCAGAAACACGATGGCCGCAACGGTGAGCAGGGCATCGAGCGCGAGCACCATCAGGACTCGGCGCGGCACCGGGATCGCTTTCGGTGGTTCAAAGGGCGCGGCCATCTGGTCGACTCCTCTTGGCCGTTGGGGCGACGACCGCGCCCCGGGTCGGCCGAAGCCTAACCGGGGCGCGCTCAACGGTCGTACCGGCGGTACTGGATGAACCGCCGTACCAGGTGAACCGCCGTACTAGATGAACGAGTTGATCTCGATCGTCTCGTCGCGGCCCGGGCCGACGCCGATCGCGGAGATCGGGGCGCCGGACATGTCCTCAAGTGCCCTGACGTAGGCCTGGGCGTTCTTCGGGAGGTCGGAGAAGGACTTCGCCTTGGTGATGTCCTCGGACCAGCCCGGGAGGGTCTCGTAGATCGGCTTCGCGTGGTGGAAGTCGGTCTGGGAGTACGGGAGTTCCTCGACACGCTTGCCGTCGATCTCGTATGCCACGCAGACCGGGATCTCCTCCCAGCCGGTCAGCACGTCCAGCTTGGTGAGGAAGAAGTCGGTCAGGCCGTTGACTCGGGTCGCGTAGCGGGCGATGACCGCGTCGAACCAGCCACAGCGACGGTCGCGGCCCGTCGTGACACCCCGCTCGCCGCCGATGCGGCGCAGCGCGTCGCCGTCCGCGTCGAAAAGCTCGGTCGGGAACGGGCCCGCGCCGACCCGGGTCGTGTAGGCCTTGAGGATGCCGATGACGCGGCTGATCTTCGTCGGACCGACGCCCGAGCCCGTGCACGCCCCGCCCGCGGTGGGGTTCGAGGAGGTCACGAAGGGATACGTGCCGTGGTCGATGTCGAGCAGCGTGCCCTGGCCGCCCTCGAAGAGGACGACCTTGTTGTCGTCGAGCGCCTTGTTGAGGAGCAGCACGGTGTCGGCGACGTACGGCTTGAGCCGGTCCGCGTAGGTCAGCAGCTCCTCGACGACCTGGTCGACCTCGATGGCGCGGCGGTTGAAGACCTTGGTGAGGAGCTGGTTCTTGCCGTCGAGGGCCGCTTCGACCTTCTGCGTCAGGATCGACTCGTCGTACAGGTCCTGGACGCGGATGCCCACGCGGTTGATCTTGTCCGCGTACGTCGGGCCGATACCGCGTCCGGTGGTGCCGATCTTCCGCTTCCCGAGGAAGCGTTCCGTCACCTTGTCCACCGTCACGTTGTAAGGCGTGATGATGTGCGCGTTTGCGCTGATCAGGAGCTTGGACGTGTCGACGCCTCGCTCGTTCAGTCCGTTCAGCTCGGCGAACAGGACCGACGGGTCGACGACGACTCCGTTTCCGATGACCGGAGTGCACTCCGGTGTGAGGATTCCGGAAGGGAGGAGGTGGAGGGCGTACTTCTGATCGCCCACGACTACCGTGTGGCCGGCGTTGTTGCCGCCCTGGTAGCGCACCACATAATCCACGGAACCGCCGAGCAGGTCCGTGGCCTTTCCCTTACCTTCGTCACCCCACTGAGCACCGAGCAGCACAAGTGCGGGCACGCGCGTACACCCCTTCCGGGCGGGGCATGTCCAAGGTCGGGGACGTACGCGGCTGATTTCTGTGCACGGCTGCGTATGCCGGCGACCTTCTTTGGCCGCGACCTTCGGACCGGATGCCCCGGAATAGACCAAGCCCCTGGCGCAATAGCGCAAGGGGCTCTTGCACAAAGATGCTACCCGAGGAAGCGAGGCAAGACCGAGGTGGCGCCTTCCGACCAGCTCCTGGTGGTCATCGACCCGGTCGCCCATCGCAGTGACGGTGAGTCGGTACGGATCGCAAAAGACGTGCTCAGCGCCGGTGCGGCCACGAAAGTGTGCCTCCCGGCCGGGCCTGAGGAATTTGCTCGCATGCTCGCCCGTCGGGGGTCCCGGCGACCCGTCGTCATCGGGGACGACCGGGCGTTGCTGCGGGCGGTGTCGCTGCTGCACCGGCAGCGGGCGCTGGGGGCGTGCGCGGTGTCCCTCGTGCCGGTGGGGGGTGTGCTGTCGCTCGCCCGGTCGCTGGGTGTGCCCATGGGGGCCGTGGCGGCGGCTCGGGCCGTGCTCGACGGAGCGGAGCGGCGGCTGGATCTGCTGGTGGACGACAGTGACGGGGTGGTGGTGGGGGCGCTGCGGATTCCGTCGCTGCCCTCGCCCGCTCCGGGCGCGGTCCCGTTCTCCGGGGAGACGGCCGCCGGCCGGTCGCCCTGGCTGCGGACCTGCCAGTCGCTGGTCCGCACGCTGGCCTCGCGGCCGGGGCGCCTGGCCGCCGCGCCCGAGCCTTCGCGGCACTCGCGGCCTTCGCGGCTACGGGTCGAGGTCGACGGTGTGCTCGTCGTCGACCTCGACCAGCCCGTGGAGTCGGTTTCCGTGACGCCGGGGGTTCTCGGCGGTGCGGAGGTCGAGGTGCGGCCGGTGTCCGTGGGGGCGGCGGTCGCTCCGCTACGGGTTGTCGGGCGGAGGGTGACCGTCTCCGGGGCGGATTTCCGGTATCGGGCGGACGCGGTGGTCGGGGGACCCGTGCGGACTCGGACGTGGGTCGTCTGGGAGGGGGCTTGGGGGCTTACGTTGCCGGTGGGGTGAGGGGTGAGTGGGCGGCTGGGGGTGGCCCGCGGCGGAGCCGCTGATGGACGCAGCTCGCCCCCTCCGCCCCTACCCGTCCCATCCTTCCGGGGCTACGCCCCGTTTCAGCCCGTCCGGCGTTTGAGGACGAGGCCGTCCAGGCCGAAAGCGGGGGTCTGGGGGCGACAGCCCCCAGGTACGGGACGGGTAGGGGCGGAGGGGGCGAGAAAACACTCCCCACCCTCACCCCGCCGGCAGAGCGGCCGCGTCCGACTCGTCCTTCAGCCCCACCCCGGTCCCCCCAAGCTCCCGCGCCCGCCGCATCAGCGTCGCCAGCTTGGCGGCGGCCGCGGTGTGGGACAGGCCCAGGGGCGGCCGGATGTTGGAGAGGCAGTTGCGGTCGGCGTCCGTCGTGGTGCCCGGGACGGGCGCGTACGTGAGATACGCACCCAGGGAGTCCGCCGCGGACATGCCGGGGCGTTCGCCGATGAGGACGACGACCATCGTGGCGCCCAGCGCGTGGGCGATGTCGTCGCCGAGGGCCACCCTGGCCTGCTCGGCGAGGACGACCGGAGCGATCCGCCAGTCGGCGGGCAGCAGCGAAGCAGTCTCGTGGATCACCGGCGCCGCATGCTCGTGCACGGCCCGGCTCGACAACCCGTCGGCGACCACGAACACCACGTCCCAGTCGTCGCGGGGAAGGTGCGCCCGGTCGACGTCGTCGAGGCGACGCCCCAGGTCGGGACGCTGGAGATAGGTCAGCCGGTCGGGGGCGGCGCTCCGGACCCGTACGGTCGGAACTCCCGTCAGCGCGGCCGCCACCAACTCCGGTTCGAACGGCGAGTGCACCGCGTCCCGCGCGGCGGCGTGCGCGGCCTGGAGCTCAAGACGGTGCCGCGTCGGCAGGGCCGAGCCCGCCCGGCCGAGGCCGATCCTGGCCTGGGTGTGCCGGCGCAGAGCGGTCCACAGGGCCACGTCGGAGGACTCGGGCGCGATCAATGCCCGTACAAGATCAGCAAGTTGACGATCCGTCACACGACCCACCTCCTTGCAACCGATTCACGATTCGCCACGCGACCCAACCCCTCACAACCGACTCACGGCCCCTCACGCGACCCAACCCCCCACAGCCAACTCGCGATCCCTCACGCGACCCAACCCCCCACACCCGACCCACGACCCGCCACGCGACCTAACCCCCCACACCTGACTCACGCTCCCTCACGCCACCAGCTCCTTGCCGATCGTCATCAGGGGGTGGGCCGTACCGGAGACATCACGGATGCCGCCCGCGTCGTCCAGCAGCCCGATCCGCTCAAGCCACGCCTCGAACTCCGGTGCCGGGCGCAGGCCGAGCACTTCGCGCAGGTACAAGGCGTCGTGGTAGGAGGCGGATTGGTAATTGAGCATGATGTCGTCGCCGCCCGGGGTGCAGATCACGAAGGAGGCGCCGGCGACGCCGAGCATCGTGAGCATGGTCGCGATGTCGTCGTCATCGGCGTCGGCGTGGTTCGTGTAGCAGATGTCCAGGCCCATCGGCAGGCCGAGGAGCTTCCCGCAGAAGTGGTCCTCCAGTGCCGCCCGCAGGATCTGGCGGCCGTCGTACAGGTACTCCGGGCCGATGAAGCCGACGACGGTGTTCACCAGGAGCGGGTCGTAGCGGCGGGCCACGGCGTACGCGCGTGCCTCCACCGTCTGCTGGTCCACACCGTGGTGCGCGTCGGCGGACAGCGCGCTGCCCTGGCCGGTCTCGAAGTAGAGGGCGTTGTGCCCGACGGTGCCCCGGCCCAGCGCCTTCGCCCCCTCGTGCGCCTCGTCGAGGAGGCCGAGGGTGACGCCGAAGGAGGCGTTCGCGGCCTGCGTACCGGCGATGGACTGGAAGACGAGGTCGACGGGGGCGCCGCGTTCCATCAGGTCGATGCTCGTCGTCACATGGCACAGGACGCAGGACTGGGTGGGGATGTCGTAGCGGGCGATCACGCCGTCCAGGAGGTCCAGGAGGTCCCGTACCGCCTTTGGACTGTCGGTCGCCGGGTTGATGCCGATGACGGCGTCGCCGGAGCCGAGGAGGAGTCCGTCCAGAAGCGCCGCGGCGACACCCGCCGGGTCGTCGGTGGGGTGGTTGGGCTGGAGGCGGGTCGCCAGGCGGCCGGGCAGGCCGATGGTGGAGCGGAACGCCGTGACCACGCGCACTTTGCGGGCGGCGGCCACCAGGTCGGCGTTGCCCATGAGCTTGGAGACGGCGGCGACCATCTCCGGTGTCAGACCGGGGGCCAGGGACGCGAGGGCCGCCGCGTCCGCCGTCGCGGACAGCAGCCACTCCCGGAACTCGCCGACCGTGAGCCCGGCCACCGGCATGAAGGCCGCCGCGTCGTGGGTGTCCACGATCAGCCGGGTCACGTCGTCGTCCTCGTACGGGATCACCGGCTCGGCAAGGAACCGTGCGAGCGGCACGTCCGCGAGCGCCCACCGCGCCGCGACCCTGGCCTGCGCGGATTCGGCCGCGAGCCCGGCGAGCCGGTCGCCGGACCGCTCGGGGCTCGCAGCGGCGAGCAGCCGGGCCAGTCCGTCGAACCGGTAGCTCCGGCCGCCGAGGGTCGCGGTGTAGGTGGTCATGTCGCCGACCGTACGAAGGGCCGGGACCCGGGGTCCATGGCCGGACGGAGAGTTAACGCAGACGTTCGATCCTCAGCTGGCCTAAAGGTCTAGTTGACAAACATTTAACGCCCCGACCTGCGGGGCGAATCATTCGGACAGCAGGATTCCGGCCCATTGAGCGCGGACAGTGATCGAACAGATGTCACTGATTTGACTGATGTGATCGAGGAGAGGGGCCACTCCATGGCGGTTCAAGAGGGCGTAGCCCCTGCGGAAGGGGCGAGCGCGGAGGCGGGCGAAGGCACCGTCCACCGGCTGAAGCCGAACGCGATCGGCCTGCTCGGCGTGGTCTTCATGGCCGTCGCCACCGCGGCCCCCATCACCGCCATGACCGGCAACGTGCCCTTCATGGTCTCCGCCGGCAACGGCATAGGCGCCCCCGCCAGCTACCTCGTCGCGATGGCCGTACTCGCCGTCTTCGCGGTCGGTTTCACCTCGATGGCGAAGCACATCACGTCCACCGGCGCCTTCTACGGCTTCATCTCGTACGGTCTCGGCCGCACCGTCGGTCTGGCGTCCGGGCTGCTCGCGACCTTCGCGTACGTCGTCTTCGAGCCCGCGCTCATCGGCATCTTCTCGACCTTCGCCACGACGACGCTGAACGACCAGACGGGGCTGGACATCCCGTGGTGGGCGTTCGCGATCGTGATGCTCGCCGTCAACGCCATGGGGACGTGGTTCGGTGTCTCGGTCGCGGAGAAGCTGCTTGTCGTGCTGCTCGCCACCGAGGTGACGGTGCTGGCCGCGATGGCGATCTCCGTCGCGGCGCACGGCGGCGGCCCGCACGGCTTCACCTTCGGTCCTATCAACCCGGTCAACGCCTTCCAGGGCACCAGCGCCGGACTCGGTCTCTTCTTCGCCTTCTGGTCGTGGGTCGGCTTCGAGTCGACGGCGATGTACGGCGAGGAGTCGCGCGACCCGAAGAAGATCATCCCCAAGGCGACGATGATCAGCGTCCTGGGCGTCGGCGTCTTCTACGTCTTCGTCTCGTGGATGGCCATCATCGGCAACGGCGAGACCGAAGCGGTCGCCGCCGCCTCCTCCTCGAACCCCCTCGCGCTCTTCTTCAACCCCACCGAGCGGTACGTCGGCCACTGGGCCGTCGACGTCATGCAGTGGCTGATGATCACCGGCTCGCTGGCCTGCGGCATGGCCTTCCACAACTGCGCCGCCCGCTACATGTACGCCCTGGGACGCGAGGGAGTCCTGCCCTCGCTCCAGCGGACGATCGGGCGGACCCACCCGAGGCACGGCTCCCCGCACATCGCGGGTCTCGTCCAGTCCGTCGTCAGCGCCGTCCTGATCGGCGCGTTCTGGATCGCCGGCAAGGACCCGTACACCGGTACGTACGTCCTGCTCGCCATCCTCGGCACCATGGCCATCCTGGTCGTCCAGGCCGTCTGCTCGTTCGCGGTCCTCGCCTACTTCCGCACCCACCACCCCGAAAGCAGGCACTGGTTCAAGACCTTCACCGCCCCCCTCATCGGCGGCGTCGCGATGCTCGCCGTGGTGGTCCTGCTGCTCTCCAACATGGGCGCGGCGGCGGGGGCGGAGTCCGGCTCACTGGTCCTGAAGGCGACCCCGTGGATCGTGGCGCTGGTCGCGGTGAGCGGCCTCGGGTACGCGACCTATCTGAAGCGACGTGCTCCCGAGCGGTACGCACTGCTGGGGCGGACGGTGCTGGAGGAGACCAAGGAGCGGTAGGCGTGGGGGCCGGCAAAGCTCCGTAGAGGAGTCTCCGTAAAGGAGTTCAACGGCCTTCACGGTCTTCGGCGAGGAGTCGTCCCTCGCCGAAGACCTGATCCCGGTGGACGCGCCAGCGGTCCATCATCAGGGCGATCTCCCCGTCGATGAACTCGAAGAAGGCCTGGGTCTCGGCGAGTCGGCGGCCCGCGGGCGTCTCGACGCCGAGGTTCTCGACGCCCTCGCGCAGCGCGTACGCCCAGCGCTTGAGGATGGCCTCCCGGTTGGTCAGCGCCTCGTACCACTGGTCGCTGTGCACGCGGTAGCGCTCGCGCCGTGAGCCGGGTTCACGCTCGCGCGAGACCATGTGCACCTGCGCGAGGTAGCGCACCGCGCCGGAGACCGCGGCCGGACTGATCCGCAGCTGCTCGGCGAGTTCGGCGGAGGTCAGGGTGGCTGCGTCGGAGGCGAGCAGCGCCGCGAAGACCCGGGCCGGCATACGCGTCATCCCGGCCTCGACGAGTTGCGCCGCGAAGCCCTCCACGAACTTCGAGACCGCCTCCGGGTCCCGTCCGCCTCCGCTGGATTCGGTCATCCCTGGATCATCTCCGATCATCTCCCCTGCTCAGGCGCCGCCATCAAGTGTATCGGCCGTTCATACGTTTCCTTAACTTCACAAATTTCTGAAAGAAGCGTACGTTCTGAACCATGACGAAGGCGAAGGCTGAATCATGACGAAGGCGATCACCGTCTCCGGACTGCACAAGTCGTTCGGCAGGACGCACGCGCTCGACGGCCTCGACCTGGACGTCGAGACCGGCGAGGTGCACGGCTTCCTCGGCCCGAACGGTGCCGGGAAGTCCACCACCATCCGGGTCCTCCTCGGCCTGCTGCGCGCCGACTCGGGCGCGGCGCAACTGCTCGGCCGGGACCCCTGGGCGGACGCCGTGGAACTGCACCGCCGGATCGCGTACGTCCCCGGTGACGTGACCCTGTGGCGCAACCTCTCCGGCGGCGAGGTCATCGACCTGTACGGGCGGCTGCGCGGCGGCCTCGACAAGGCGCGCCGGGCCGATCTCGTCGAGCGGTTCGAGCTCGACCCCACCAGGAAGGGGCGCACGTACTCGAAGGGCAACCGGCAGAAGGTCGCCCTCGTCGCCGCCTTCGCCTCGGACGTCGACCTGCTGATCCTGGACGAGCCGACCTCCGGTCTCGACCCGCTGATGGAGGAGGTCTTCCAGGCCTGCGTGGAGGAGGAACGCGACCGCGGCCGGACGATCCTGCTGTCCTCGCACATCCTCAGCGAGGTCGAGGAACTCTGCGACCGGGTCAGCATCATCCGCAAGGGCCAGACCGTCGAGAGCGGCTCACTCACCGACCTGCGCCACCTCACCCGTACCAGCGTCACCGCCGAACTCGCGGGCCCGCCGGGCGCGTTGGCGACGCTGCCCGGGGTCCACGACCTGGACGTCACGGGCAAGCGGGTCAAGCTCCAGGTCGACACCGACAAGCTCGACGCCGTACTGCGTTCCCTCACCGACTCGGGCGTACGGTCGCTCACCTCGACCCCGCCGACGCTGGAGGAACTGTTCCTGCGGCACTACCAGGAGGACGTACCCGCTTCGCAAGGTTCGGAAAGTTCGGAAGGGGCGATGGCGCGATGACCGCCACCACCACCTCGACCGCCACCTCCGCCTTCGCGGTACGGGCCGGGGGCTCCGGCCAACTGGCAGGCACTGGAACCCTGTTGAGGTTCGCGCTGCGTCGCGACCGGGTGATGATCCCGCTCTGGGTCGGCGTGATCGCCCTGCTGGTGCTCTCCATGCCGAGCTCGCTGGAGACCGTTTACAGCACCCCGGCCGAACGCGCCGCCGTGGCACAGCAGATGCTCACCAGTAGCTCCCTGCGCGCCACGTACGGACCGGTGTTCAGCGATTCACTCGGCGGGCTCACCGCCTGGCGCATCGGCGGCTACGCCGGAGTCTTCGCCGGGATCATGAGCCTGCTCATCGTCGTACGGCACACCCGTGACGAGGAGGAGAGCGGGCGGCAGGAGATGATCTCCGCGGGGATGGTGGGGCGGCGCGCCCCACTGACCGCGGCGCTGCTGGCGGCGTTCGTCGCCAACGGCGCGCTCGCGCTGCTGATCGCGGGCGGCCTGGCGGGCCAGGGCGGCGCGGGGGCACTGGCGTTGGGGCTCGGGGTCGCGGGTGTCGGCATGATCTTCGCGACCATGGCTGCGATCGTCGCGCAGTTCACCGAGAGCGCGCGGCTCGCGAAGGGGCTGACCGGCGGACTGCTCGGCGCGGCCTTCGTCCTGAGGGCAGCCGGCGACTCGGCGACGACCGACGGCTCCTCCGTGCTGACCTGGATCTCGCCGGTGGGGTGGCTGGAGGAGTCGCGGGCCTTCGCGGACGAACGCTGGTGGGTACTGCTCCTGTTCGTCGCGGCGTGCGCCGTGCAGGGCGCGACCGCGTACGAACTCGCCGGGCGGCGCGATGTCGGCATGAGCTTCCTGCCCACCCGGCCGGGGCCCGCGTCGGGGCGCCTCGGCAGTGCCGGAGCACTGGCCTGGCGGCTCCAGCGGGGCACTGTGCTGGGCTGGAGCCTCGGATTCCTGGCCGCCGGGGCCGCATTCGGCGGAATCACGAAGGGGGCGGCTGATCTCGTCGGGGACAACGACAAGACCCGCGAGATCATCGAACGGATGGGCGGTCAGAGCGGGATCACGGACGCGTTCCTGGCCACGATGGTGGGGATGCTCGGGATGGTCGCCGCGCTGTACGTCGTCTCCTGCGTGCTGCGGCTGCACGGCGAGGAGACCTCCCAGCGGGCCGAACCCGTCCTCGCCGGGGCCGTCGGCCGACTGCGCTGGGCCTGCGGCCACCTGACCGTCGCCTTCGGCGGCGCAGTACTGATCATGCTGCTCGGCGGCCTCGGCCTCGGCCTGGGGTACGGCGCCGAACTCGGCCCCATCCTCGGCGCCTGCCTCGTCCAGGTCCCGGCCATCTGGACCCTGGGCGCCCTGGCCGTCCTCCTCTACGGGCTCTCGCCCCAACTGGCCCCCGGCGCCTGGGCCGTGGCCGGCCTCGCCCTCCTCCTGGGATGGATCGGCCCCGCACTGAACGTGCCGCAGACCGTCATGAACCTGTCCCCCTTCGGGCACCTTCCCAAGCTGCCGGGGGACGAGATGGCTTGGACGCCGGTGCTGATCCTGATGGGGATTGCGGCGGGGCTGGTGGGGGTGGGGCTGGGGGCGCTGCGACGGCGGGACTTGAGCGGCTGAGGGGTCTTCACCCTCGCCGTCCCTGACGCGCTCGTTGTGAGTCGTTCAGAGACTGACGTCCGCTGCTCCTTGATCCCGCCGCAAAGGGAATCCGAGCGGGTGCCCATGCCCTTGTGGATTGGCCGATGTGTACCAACGGCAGCCGCGGTAAGGCCTGTTCACGGCCCACATGTCCGGGACAGATCTGCCAATCAGTGGCCGAACTCACCGGCCTGCGCGCCCGTGACGAATGCCCGCCAGCTCTCGCGGGAGACGGCGAGCAACGGGCCGCCCTGCGCCTTGCTGTCGCGTACGGCACGGCCGCCGGTTGCTGTGGCGGCGACCTCGAGGCAGTTGCCCTCCTGCCCGGAGTACGAGGACTTGCGGAAGGTGCTTATGACCTCGGTCACGATGGGGCTTCCTTGCTACTTCACAGTGCGCTGCGGATGAGTCGCGCACTGGCGTCCGGTGCCATGGCTGCCGATCGTAGTTGGTCGTACGCGTTGGCGTAAGCGGCAAGATCCTCGGGGGCCTCAAGTACCGAAGTACCCCGCAGGTTCTCCATGGTTACGGCCTCTACGGTCGGCTCGGATTCAAAGCTGAAGGAGGAGAAGGCGTATGTCGAACCCGCCACCGCGCCCGCACTGAACGGCAGCACCTGAACCGTGACGCTCTTCCGCTTCCCGACCTCAAGGATCGCGGACAGCTGCTCCCGGTGAATCTCGACGCTCACCAACGGGTGCGCGATGACCGCTTCCCAGAGGATGGCGGTGTACACGGCCCCACCTTCCTCGATCTTCGCCTGCCGCCCTTCACGCACCTTCACCAACTGGGCAACCCGTTCAGGAGCAACGTAGTTGGGGCCCTCCGTAATGATCGCCTCCGCGTAGGCCGGAGTCTGAAGGAGCCCCGGGACCAGAACCGGCTGCCACTCGCGGATGTACGTCGCGTCGTCCTCCAACGCGATGTGGTCGAGGTAGTCCGGCCGCAGGTGTTCGGCATGCTCGAGCCACCAGCCGCGCCGGTTCGACTGCTTGGCCAACGCCTCCAGTTTCTCGCGGACTTCGGGCTCGTCGACGCCATACGCCTTCAGCATCGCCCGGATCTCGATGGGGCGGGCGATGACATGTCCGGTCTCAATGCGGCTGACCCTGGTCTGATGTGCCGCGATCACCTCGGCTGCCTGCGGCTGGTCGAGCTTGGCGAACAGTCGGTACCTCCTGAGCGCTGCACCAAGTCGCCTGCTGCGCACGGTAGGTCGTCCCCCTGCGGGCATCGCACACCTCTCTCTTTCGCAAGCCCACTGTAAAGCAAGGAAAGCACAGCACATTTGTACGACAGCATGTATGCGAGCTTACTGGTTGCGGTTGTTCCCCTTGCGCCTCTAGCCTCAAAGTCACGCGCCCACACCCGGCGCAGTCTTGACTGCCCGTCAGGAGGAACACAGACATGCCCACCGCCACCTTCCACATCCCCAAACACAGACGCCACGTGCCGACAGCACGGCAGCACGTACGCCGAACCCTCGCCGACTGGGGACTCACCGGCGAACTCGCCGACAGCGTCACCGTGTCGGCGAACGAACTCGTCACCAACGCCGTGGCCCACTGCCGTGTGACGCTCGCCCGGATCGAGGTCACGCTCTCCGTGCGGGGTCCTGACCTGGTCCTCGAAGTCTCGGACCCCGACAGGGACAGGCTTCCGCAGGCCCGCGACCACGGCCCGGACGGGGAGGACGGGCGCGGCCTGGTCCTCGTCGGACGGCTGGCCGACGCGTGGGGACACAGGCAACAGCCGTACGCGAAGTGCGTGTGGGCCAGGTTCGCCATGACGGAGAAACCCTGCGTAGAAGGCAGCAGTTGAGTGGCCGTGTCAACGGCCGGACCGGAGTTGTCGGCATTGCAGAACGCCATCCTGTGCATGGTCGCCCTGCTGGGCGCGTTACTTCCCTTTCAGCCGCGCAGGCGGGTCAGACACTCGACGTCGGATCCGCACGACGTCGCCCAGCCGGTACGGACCCCGGACCCGTACGTGGGGCCCGTGCCGAACCCGCGCGTGGAAGCTTGGCTCCCGTCCGAGCCGTGGCAACGCGGCTCGGACGACGACGACGCCGCCGACGACGACCCGGTCCGCCCGTACGTGCGCGAAGCCATGGGCGAGGAGTGGTCCCCGGGCGGATGGCGGCCAAGGCATGAGTGAAGCGAAGGACAGCGTACGGGTGTCGGACGCGCCGGAGGAGCGGGAGTGGCTCGCGTGGCTCCGGCACGTCAAGACGTGTACCGGTGACTGCCGGTTCCGTGGCCGGGACTGCGCCACCGCGGGCGAGCTGCGCGAGGCGTTGCGCAGGGCGCGGGTCCTGATCGAGCGCGTCACGCCCCGATGACTGCCGTACCGGAGGCGCCGCAGCAGTCGGGCGGAAGCCGCGCCCCCAGCGCTGGGCAGTGCAACACCCCTGGGGACCCAAGTAGTTCACACAGGGCAGCGGCGCCACGGGAACCCCGAGCCCCGAGCCCACGTCCATGACCGGCATGGGACAACGGATGCAGGCCGCCGGCGGATGCCTGATCGCCGTCGTCGGTGCGGGCGAGGGGCTGGCGATATGGACCATCGGCTTCCAGGGACGGTTCCGGCGGTTCGAGCAGGGGCCCGACTGGAGTGTGCTCTACGCGGAACTGCCGTTGATGGTTCTGGGCGGGGTGGCCGCCTCGCTGGCACTCTGGGCCCTCGGGCGGCGGATCAGAGCGCGACGCCGAGTCCCTCCAGGCCCCGGATCACAAAGGCCGGTTTCCGCTCCGGCTCGGCGGCGAGGCTGAGGGTCGGTGCCTGGTCCAGCAGCGCGCGCAGGGAAGCTGTCAGTTCGAGACGGGCAAGCGGCGCACCGATGCAGTAGTGGATGCCCGCGCTGAAGGAGATGTGCGGGTTGTCCGCGCGGGAGAGGTCCAGCTCCTCCGGGGCGGTGAAGACAGCCGGGTCGTGGTTGGCGGAGCCGAAGAGCATGGCGATCTCGGAGCCGCGGGGGATGGTCGTACCGTCGATCTCGATGTCGTCGAGAACCCAGCGCTCGAACAGCTGCAACGGGGTGTCGTACCGCATCAGCTCCTCCACGGCCGTCGGGACCAGCGAGTGGTCGGCACGGAGGGCGGCCAGCTGACCGGGGTTGCGGAAGAGGGCCCACCAGCCGTTCACCGTGGCGTTGACCGTCGCCTCGTGCCCGGCGTTCAGGAGCAGGACGCAGGTCGAGATCATCTCCTGTTCCGTCAGCCGCTCCCCGTCGTCGTACGCGGCGATCAGCCCCGAGATCAGATCCTCGCCCGGCTCCTTGCGGCGGGCCTCGATCAGCCCCAGCAGATACTCCGTGAACTCCTCCGACGCCCGGACCGCCTTCGCCGCCGTCTCCTGCGAGGGGTTCATCTCGTACATCCCGCAGATGTCCGCCGACCAAGGCCGCAGCGGCGCCCGGTCGGACTCCGGGATCCCCAGCATCTCGGCGATCACCGAGACCGGCAGCGGCTCGGCGACATCGGTGAGCAGGTCACCGCCGCCCGCCGCGACCAGCCGGGCGACCAGCTCGCCGGCCAGCTGGTCCACATACGGCTTGAGCTGCTCCACCGTGCGCGGCGTGAACGCCTTCGACACCAGCCGCCGGATCCGCGTATGGTCCGGCGGCTCCAGGTCCAGCATTCCGTTGTCGTTGAGAACGTGGAACGGCTCGTCCTCGGGCCGCGGCGCCGTACGTCCGAAATCCTCGTGCGTGAAACGGTGCCGGTAGGTCCGGCCGAGGCGGCGGTCCCGCAGCAGCGCCGACACGTCCGCGTGATGCGGGACCACCCACTGCTTGGTGGGCTCGAAGTAGTACACCCGGCCACGGGCACGCAGCTCCTCGTACACGGGGTACGGGTCCGCCAAGAACGCCGGGTCCCACGGGTCGAAGGCCTGCGGAGTCTCCAAAGCTGCCATGAACGGACGCTAGCCCGACCCACCCCTCCCTGACCAGGGCCGTCTCGACGGACGCCCCCTATCGGACCACCGCGCGCACCCCCTGATCACCTACCCGATCACCTGCCTGATCACCTGGGCGTGACCAGTCGTGCCTCATACGCGAACACCGCCGCCTGCGTACGGTCCCGCAGGCCCAGCTTCACCAGGATCCGGCTCACATGGGTCTTGATCGTGGACTCGGCGACGAACAGCCGCGTCGCGATCTCCGCGTTCGACAGGCCCTGCGCGATCAGGACGAGCACCTCCGTCTCCCGGTCGGTGAGGTCGCCGTACGCCGCCTGCGCCGTGGCCGAGAGCCGGGGCGCGTCCGCGAGCTTGGAGAACTCGGTGATCAACCGCCTGGTGACGGAGGGCGCGAGCAACGCCTCCCCGGCCGCCACCACCCTGACCCCGTCCGCGAGTTGGCGTGCCGAGGCGTCCTTGAGGAGGAAGCCGGAGGCTCCCGCACGCAGCGCCTGGTACACGTACTCGTCGAGGTCGAACGTCGTCAGGACCAGCACCTTCGCGGCGCCGTCCGCCGCGACGATCTCCCGGGTCGCCTCGATCCCGTTCATCTCCGGCATCCGGATGTCCATCAGCACGACGTCCGGGGCGAGCTCACGGACCCGCTCGACCGCCTCCCGGCCGTTGACCGCCTCACCGACCACCTCGATGTCCGGCATGGCGCCGAGCAGCACGGAGAAGCCCTCGCGGACCATCACCTGGTCATCGGCTATCAGGACGCGGATGGGGACGCCGCCTGTCATGAGGACTCCTCTGCGGCGGGCACCGGCAGGAACACCGCCACCTCGTATCCCCCGTCGTCCGACTCGCCCGCCGTCATCTCGCCGTCCAGCATCGTGACGCGCTCGCGCATGCCGGTGATGCCGTGCCCCGCGCCGTGCGTGGACTTCGCCAGACTCGTCGTCGGTGCGGGGCCGTTGACTATGCGCAGGCCGAGCCCGCCGAGGACGTACCCGATCTCGACGCGGGCCGGCGCGCCCGGCGCGTGCCGCAGGGCGTTGCTGAGGGCCTCCTGGACTATGCGGTACGCCGACAGCTCGACGCCCTGCGGGAGCTCGCGCACCGCGCCGGTGACCACCTTGTCGACGGTCAGGCCCGCGTCACGCACATTGGCGAGGAGGGCGTCGAGGTCGGCGAGGGTGGGCTGGGGGGCGTCCGGAGCCTCGTAGTCCTCCGCCCGGACGACGCCGAGCACACGGCGCAGCTCGGTCAGGGCCGCCACCGCGTTCTCCCGGATCGTGACGAAGGCCTGCTCCAGCTCGGGCGGCGGGTTCTTCACCCGGTAAGGAGCAGCTTCGGCCTGGATCGCGACCACCGACATGTGGTGGGCGACCACGTCGTGCAGCTCGCGGGCGATCGTCGTGCGCTCCTCGAGAAGGGTGCGCCTGGAACGCTCGTGCGCCGTCTCCGACTGGTGGGCGGTCACCTCTTGCTTGGCATCTCGGCGTACATGAAGGACAGTGACGACCAGGAGAGCCAGGGCGGAGAGGAAGAGCAGCGGCACGGTGTTGGTACCGCCGTAGGTCTGCCCATGGACGGTCTCGACGAGGATCCCGTACACCGCGGTCAACGTCCACATCCACGCGGCGGTGCGCGGCCTCGTCCGGAGCGCCACGACCGTCAGCACCACCAGGTGGGCCGCGAAGCTGCCCGGTGACCACGGCCAGGCGCTCCAGCTCTCGTCGAAGACGCCGGCGACCGGTGTCGCCGCGAACGAGAACCAGAAGGCACCGACCGGCCGGACCAGCGTCAGCAGGACCGGGAGCAGGGCGAGAAGGCCGCACACCAGCGTCCCGATGTTGTCACTGCCACTGGCGTTCGCGATGGACATCGCGAACAGTCCGGCCGCCGCCACCACGGCGTGCGGGGTCCAGGCTGCGTACTTCCGTATGCCCGCGGGCAGCCGTCGGGTGAGCGGGCCGTCCACCCGCATCCGCGGCAGCGGACGGTAGGCGAAGGCGTCATGGAACAGGTCCTGGCGCAGCCCGCGCAGGGCGTCCGCGGCCAGCCGGAACTCCGGGCTGCGCGGCTTTGCCCCGCCCGGCGGCGTCATCTGCGTCTGGGTCGTCTCGGTCACACTCAAAAAGGTAGGCCGACTCCGGGGTCGCGGTCGTCACCTGCAAGGAGGGTCCTTCGAGGTCCCTCTCAGGTACTACGGGCAGCCCCGCGGTCCCTCGATGGAGGGGTGGAGCCACTCCTACCAGGCCAGCTGGGCGATCTCCTCGGCCACCACCGCGCACGCGTCCGCCGCCGGATCGATCAGCGGGAAGTGCCCGACATCCTCCAGGAGCGTCAGGCCGACCACCTCGCCCGCCTTCGCCGCCGCGTCGGCGTACGACTCGGCGACCGCCTGCGGGACGACGATGTCGGTACGGCCCTGTACGAGGGTCGTGGCGATACCGGTGGGCAGGAGGTACGTGGGGTCGGCGTACGGCAGACGGCCCGCGAACTTGCCCTCCCCGCCGAGGAGTTGGCGCGCGGCCCCACCGCACACGTCGAGTTTCTCAGCGACCCGGAAGTCCGCGATCGGGGCGAGGGCGACGACGCCGCGCAGGGGCGCCGGGCGGTCCGTGTGCCAGGGGGCGTCGGCGGGCAGGAGATGCCGGGCGGAGGCCCACAGGGCGAGATGGCCGCCCGCCGAGTGGCCGGTGACCACGATGCGGCGGGAGTCGGCCTGCGGCAGCTTCTCCCGTACGAGCCCGGGCAGGGCGTCGAGCGCGGCCGCGACGTCGTCGAAGGTGTCCGGCCAACGGCCGGCGACCGGAGCGTCGTCACCCTGCGCGGGGACCGCACCGCCCTGCGCGGGGATCGCGGCGTCCTGCCCGGGGACCGCGCCGCCCCGCCGGTACTCGACATTGGCCACGGCAAAACCGCGGCGGGCCAGGAAGTCCGCGAACGGCGTGATGTGGCGGCGGTCGTACGGGGCACGCCAGGCGCCGCCGTGCAGGACGACCACGAGAGGGGCGAGGACGGCGGGATCGGGTTCGCGCGGGGCGTAGAAGTCGATCACCTGGTCGGGGTGGTCGCCGTACGCGACGGTGAAGTCGGGGTCGACGGGCGGGTGCGAGAAGGCGGACGCCTCTTCCGCGGCGTCGCGGCGCGCGGCTGCCTCGTGTTGCGCTGCCGCCTCGTGTTGCGCTGCCGCCTCGTGTTGCGCTGCCGCCTCGCGGCTCACATCGGCCTCGCGGCGCTCGGCGGTCTCGGCCCCTTCCGCGGGCGAATTGCCGCCGCGTGCGGTGGTCCCTTCCGCGGCGTCGTCCCGGGCTGCGGCGTCGTCCTGCATGCTCCAACCTCTCAGCGGTGAAACGGATTTGGCGGACCAGGGAAGAATTCGGCCGTTGGCGGGGACGGTATCAGGCCCGTGACGTGCACCGACACGCGGATGTCACGCTCGGTTAGGGTTAAACGGTTCTGCTGTTTCGTTACGCTGACGGGATGACGGGAATGCCCACACCCGTAGTCCGGTCCGCGAAGGAGTGCGCCATGTCCGCCATGTCCGCCGAGCCCGGCACCGTACGCCCCGGGGGACGCACCGCCCGCGTCCGTGCGGCCGTGCTGCGCGCCGCCGGTGACGTACTCGCCGAGGAGGGGTTCGCGCATCTCGATCTCGCCGACGTGGCACGGCGGGCCGAGGTCGGGAAGACCACGGTGTACCGGCGGTGGGGGTCCGTGACCGGGCTGGTCGCCGATCTGCTGAGCGATATGGCGGAGCAGTCGCTGCCGCGGACCGAGACCGGGTCGGTGCTGGGGGATCTGCGCGCCAATGCCTCGCTGGTACGACGGACGCTCGCCGATCCCCGGCAGGGGGCGCTGTTCCGGGCGGTCATCGCCGCGGCGGCGTGTGACGGGCGTACGGGGGAGGCGTTGCGGCGGTTCTACGAGGTGCGGGTTGCGGAGTGGGCACCTTGTGTGGAACTGGGGGTTGCCCGGGGGGAGTTGCCCGCGGGGACCGACGCCGCGCTGGTTGTGCGCGCGGTGTCGGCGCCGCTCTATTACTCCTTGCTCACCGCCGGGGTGGCGCCGGGCGACGATGACGCCGAGCGGGCCGCCTCGGCCGCGTTCGCTGCCGCGGTGGCCGGGGCGTACGTCGTCGCCCGGTGATCCGGGGCGGGGTGAGGTGCAGGGTGGGGCGGGGTGGAGCGGGTTGGAGCCAGGCGTTTCTTCGCCCCCTCCGTCCCTTCCCGTCCCGTACCGGGGGCTGCGCCCCCAGACCCCCGCTTTCGGCCTGGACGGCCTCGTCCTCAAACGCCGGACGGGCTAAAAGGGGATCTCCTCCCCCAGCACCCTCGCCGCCCGTTCCACATCCGCGAAGCCGACGTACAAAGGCGTGAAACCGAACCGAAGGACGTCCGGGTGGCGGAAGTCGCCGACGACCCCCCGACCGATCAGGCGCTTCATGACCTCGCCCGCGTCCGCGCACCGCAGGGCCACCTGGCTTCCGCGCTCCGCGTGCGCGGACGGTGTCAGGGGCTCCACCCGGCCCTCGGGGACGTACGCCGAGACGCACTCCAGGAAGAAGTCCGTCAGGGCGAGGGACTTGGTGCGGACGGTACCGATCGTGACTCCCTCCCAGACATCGAGAGCCGCTTCGAGGGCGAGCATCGACAGGATGTCCGGGGTGCCCACCCGGCCCCGCAGCGCGCCCGGCGCCGGTGCGTAGTCGGGGCTCATGCCGAAGGGGTCCGTGTGGGAGTTCCAGCCGGGCAGCGGGGAGTCGAAACGGTCCTGGAGTTCCTCGCGCACGTAGAGGTACGCCGGTGAACCAGGTCCGCCGTTCAGGTACTTGTAGGTGCAGCCGACGGCCAGGTCGACCCCGTGGGCGTCGAGACCCACCGGCAGCGCGCCCGCGCTGTGGCACAGGTCCCAGACGGCGAGAGCGCCCGCGGCGTGGATCGCGGACGTCAGGGACGGAAGGTCGTGCAGGCGGCCGGTGCGGTAGTCGACGTGGTTCAGCAGCACCGCTGCCGTACGGGGGCCCAGCGCGTCCACCACCTCGCCCGGCGCGACGGGGCGCAGGGTACGGCCCGTCAGACGCGCCGCCGACTGGGCGATGTACCCGTCCGTCGGGAACGTCGTCGCGTCGACCAGGATCTCGTCCCGGTCGTCCCCGGCCAGCCGCACAGCACCCACAACCGCCTTGAAGACGTTGACACTTGTGGAGTCGCCCACCACGATCTGGCCGGGCGCCGCCCCGACCAGCCGCCCTATCCGGTCACCGATCCGCTCCGGCGCCGTCCACCAGCCGCTCTCGTCCCAGGACCGGATGCGCAGTTCGCCCCACTGGCGGCGTACGACGTCGTCGACCCGGCCGGGTACGTTTCCGGGCAGCGCGCCGAGCGAGTTCCCGTCCAGGTACACCACGTCGTCGAGGACGAACCGCTCGCGCAGCTCGGCCAGTTCGTCGGCAGAGTCGAGTTCCTGGGCCCTGCTCCGCAGCTCAGACATGGGACCTCGCCGTCCACAGCTCCGGGAACACGTTCTTCTGCGCGCGCTTCTCCAGCCAGGCGACCCCGGCGGAGCCGCCCGTGCCCGTCTTCGCGCCCATCGCACGGCGCGTGGCGACGAGGTGGTCGTTGCGCCAGCGCCACACCAGCTCGGCGACATCCGTCAACACCTCGCCGAGACGGGCGAGTTCGGCGTCCTCGTCGCCCGCGTACAGCGACGTCCACACCTCTTCCACCTCCGGCGAGGACTCATAGCGCAACGACACATCGCGCGTGAGCACCGCCGCCGGGATCGCGTGCCCGCGCAGTGCAAGCAGCCCCAACACCTCGTCGTACAGGCTCGGTTCGTGCAGCGCCTTCTCCAGCTCCGCGTGGACGCGCGGCGCGCCCCGGTGCGGGACCAGCATGGACGCGGACTTCTCGCCGAGCAGGAACTCCATCCGGCGGTACATCGCGGACTGGAAGCCGGAGCCCTCACCGAGGGCGCCACGGTAGGAGTTGAACTGGGCCGGCGTGAGCTGCGCGAGGGGCCGCCAGGACGCGTTCAGCGCCTCCAGCTCCCGTAGGGAACGCTTCAGCGCGGCCACCGCGACCGGCACCCGGTCCTCGCGGAGCGCCTTCGCCGCGGTCTCCCACTCGTGGACGATGACCGTGAACCACAGCTCCATGACCTGGGTGGTCACCAGGAAGACCATCTCTCCGGGGTCATCGGAGCGGGTCTGCTGGAGGTGCGTGAGGACGTCCGCCTGTACGTAGTCCTCGTACGGCGTGGTGCCTTGGAAGTCGAGATGCGGGGTCTCGGGCTCCTGAGCCTCTGCGAGCTGGGCCTCTGTGAGCTGGGCCTCTGTGAGAGGTGCCTCTGCGGGCTGAGCCTGCTGGGACGACATCGCTGTCTCCTGATGCGTACTCCGGGTAGCGGTCCGCCCCTGCCGATTCCGACACGGGGGCCCCGGTCCCCACCGGCATCCTGCGCAATCGTCCCCCGAAAACGCAAGGTCCGCCTGGTCACACCAGGCGGACCTGCACAAACGCGGTGCGGGCTAGCCCAGCGTGTGCGCCGCCGTCGGGGAAGAGTCCTTCAGGAACTGGCTGCAGCGCTGGTACTCCTCCTGCTCGCCGATCGCCTGTGCGGCGCGGGCGAGGCCGTGCAGGGCACGCAGGAAGCCGCGGTTCGGCTCGTGCTCCCAGGGGACCGGGCCGTGGCCCTTCCAGCCGCTGCGGCGCAGGGAGTCCAGTCCGCGGTGGTAGCCGGTACGAGCGTAGGCGTACGACTCGACGACGCTGCCGCGCTCGTACGCCTCGTCGGCGAGCTGCGCCCAGGCGAGGGAGGAGGTGGGGTACTTGGCGGCGACGTCCGCGGGGGCCGTGCCGTTCGCGAGGAGCTCGCGGGGCTCCGGGTCATCAGGAAGGTGGGTCGGGGGCGGTCCCCCGAGGAGGTTCTCGTGAATCGTCATGGGTTCCAGTCTGCGGCATTCTCGGGTGCGGGTTGTGACCCCGGAGGGAGGACACCCGGCGCCGGGGTTGGAGCCGGGGCTGAGCTTGGAGGTTTTTCGCCCCCTCCGCCCCTTCCCGTCCCGTTCCTGGGGGCTGCGCCCCCAGACCCCCGCCTTTCGGCCTGGACGGCCTCGCCCTCAAACGCCGGACGGGCTGAAACGGGGCGGAGCCCGTGAAGGATGGGACGGGAAGGGGCGGAGGGGGCGAAAAAACCACCCTCACCCCCGCCTACCCGCCTCCAACGGCGGAGCCGTGACCCACCCGTGCGTGCGGCACTCCGGCCGACGGCAGTCCGGTGCCGGCCGCCGGACCGTCGCGAAGGCGATCACCGCGCCGAGGACGAGCACCCCGGCACACATGGGCATCGCACGGCGGAACGCGGAGTCGAAGGCGTCCGCCGACCGGTACGCCTCCGATCCCATACCTGCGAGCAACGGCAGCGCGGCCACCGCGATGAGCCCCGCCGCGCGGGCCGCCGCGTTGTTGATACCGCTGGCGAGCCCCGCCCGCCCGGTGTCCACGGAGGCAAGCACCGTCGCGGTCAGCGGCGCGACCAGCGTCACCATGCCCAGGCCCATGACCACCAGCGCGGGAAGCACATCGGCGACGTACGAGGCGCCCTCACCCACCCGCAGCATCAGCAGCATCCCCGCCGCACACAGCAGCGGCCCCACCGTGAGCGGAATCCGCGGCCCGATGCGCTGGGCGAGCTCGCCCGAGCGGGCGGAGAACAGCAGCATGAGGACGGTCGTGGGCAGCAGCGCCGTACCGGCACCGAGGGCCGAGTAACCCGCCACGACCTGGAGCTGGAGCGCGGCCAGGAAGAAGAAGCCGCTGAAAGCCGCGTACACGCACAGCGTGACCGCGTTGACCGCCGTGAACTGGCGCGACGAGAAGATGTCCAGCGGCATCATCGGATCGGACCTGCTCCGCTCGACGTACACGAAGGCCACCCCCGCGGCCACACCCGCGACCGCCGTCACCCACACCAGCACGGAACCGGTGCGGGCCTCGATCAGGGCGTACGTCACCAGTGCCAGCGACAGTGCGCCGAGGGCCGCGCCCAGTACGTCGAAGCCGTGGTGCTTACGCCCGTCCGCGGACTCGGGAACATGCCGCAACGCGACCGGCACGCACACCAGCGCCACCGGAATGTTCAGCAGGAACACCCAGCGCCAGCCGGGACCGTCCACCAGCCAGCCGCCCAGGAACGGTCCGACCGCCGCACCGACGCCGCCGAACCCGGACCACAGGCCGACGGCCCTGGCCCGGTCGTCCGGATGGAAGGAGGCCTGGATCAGCGAGAGCGAACCGGGCGTGAGGAGCGCCCCGCCGATGCCCTGCAACGCACGGGCCGCGATCAGCACTCCGCCACTGGGCGACAGCCCGCACAGCAGTGAGGCGACCGCGAACCACACCACCCCGATGACGAAGACCTTGCGCCGCCCGAAGCGGTCCCCGAGCGACCCGCCCAACAGGATGAGCCCCGCGAGCGTCAGCGTGTACGCGTTCACGGTCCACTGGAGGGCCGCGAGGTCCGCGTCCAGGTCACGGCCGATGCGCGGCAGCGCGACATTGACGACCGTCGAGTCCAGCATGGCCATGCTGGAGCCGAGAACGGTGGTCAGCAGGATCCACTTGCCCGTGGGGCTGGAGATCCTGACGCCCGGTTCTGCCGGTTTCTCCCACGGGGTCTGCGGAGGGGCGTCCATACCCCGGAGCATACGGAAGGGCCCGGCACCGCGCGGATGCCGAGCCCAAATCCATCCGGCGGTTACTTCAGCTTGGTGCCCGTGGAACGCAGCGCCGCACACGCCTCGGTGACCCGCTTGGCCATGCCGGCCTCGGCTGCCTTGCCCCAGGTGCGCGGGTCGTACTTCGACTTGGTGCCGACCTCGCCGTCGACCTTCAGGACCGCGTCGTAGTTGCGGAACATGTGGTCCACGACGGGACGCGTGAAGGCGTACTGGGTGTCGGTGTCGAGGTTCATCTTCACGACGCCGTTCTCCAGCGCGGTGGCGATCTCCTCGACCGAGGAGCCGGAGCCGCCGTGGAAGACGAAGTCGAACGGGGACGGCTTGCCGAACTTGGCGGCCACGCCCTCGTTCAGCTCCTTCAGGAGCTCGGGGCGCAGGACGACATTGCCCGGCTTGTAGACACCGTGCACGTTGCCGAAGGACGCGGCGAGCAGGTAGCGGCCCTTCTCGCCCAGGCCGAGGGCCTCGGCGGTGCGGATCGCGTCGTCGACCGTGGTGTAGAGGTTGTCGTTGATCTCGTGCGAGACGCCGTCCTCCTCGCCACCGGTCGGGGTGATCTCGACCTCAAGGATGATCTTCGCGGCGGCGGCCTTCGCGAGCAGCTCCTGACCGATGGCCAGGTTGTCGGCGAGGGTCTCGGCGGAGCCGTCCCACATGTGCGACTGGAACAGCGGGTTCTCGCCCTTGGCGACGCGCGCGGCGGAGATGTCGAGCAACGGACGTACGTAGGCGTCCAGCTTGTCCTTGGGACAGTGGTCCGTGTGCAGCGCGACCGTGATGTCGTACTTCGCGGCGACGATGTGCGCGAACTCCGCGAGCGCGACGGCGCCGGTCACCATGTCCTTGTTGTACTGGCCGCCCAGGAACTCCGCGCCACCGGTGGACATCTGGATGATGCCGTCGCTCTCCGCCTCCGCGAAGCCGCGCAGCGCAGCGTGCAGGGTCTGCGACGAGGTCACGTTGATGGCCGGGTAGGCGAACTTGCCTGCCTTCGCCCGGTCGAGCATCTCGGCGTAGACCTCGGGGGTTGCGATCGGCATCTGTCCGCTCCTTGTGTATGTGCGGGTGGCGTTCTGCTGCTTACGGCCCTGACCTAGGGAGTGACGTCATCGTCGTCCCCATCTTTCCAGACTTGCCCAGATGCTCCAGACGCCGTGTCCAGCCTGTGGATAACCCCCGGTCCGGGGCCGTGGGCATGGGCCTGAGGACGGGGGCTCAGTCCAGGCCCAGCTCGTCCTTCGAGTACGCGAAGAGGTACGGCACCCCGGCCTCCGCCTCGATCTTCTCGGCGGCGCCCGTCGCACGGTCGACGATGGTCGCGACGCCGACGACCTCGGCACCGGCCTCGCGCACCGCCGCCACGGCCTCGAGCGGGGAGCCGCCGGTGGTGGAGGTGTCCTCGACGACGAGCACGCGCCGGCCCGCGATCTCCGGACCCTCCACGCGCCGCTGCATCCCGTGCGCCTTGGCGGCCTTGCGTACGACGAAGGCGTCCAGGCGCTTTCCACGCGCGGCGGCGGCGTGCAGCAGAGCCGTGCCCACCGGGTCGGCGCCCATGGTGAGGCCGCCGACCGCGTCGAAGTCGAGTCCGTCGGTGAGGTCGAGCAGCACCTGTCCGACCAGCGGCGCGGCTTCGCCGTCCAGCGTGACGCGGCGCAGGTCCACGTAGTAGTCCGCCTCAAGACCCGAGGAGAGGGTCACCTTGCCGTGCACCACGGCCTTGTCCTTGATCTGCTGCAACAGCGCGTCGCGTACGTCACTCATGGCAGCCAGCTTAGAGGCGCCGCCAAGCCCAGGTCGTGGCCGCCTCCAGGGGCTCGATGGGGGTGACAAGGCGGGGGAGGGTGTTGAGCCCGTTGGGCGGCCCGGTCTGCGGTTCGACGCACACGGCCGCCTCCTGCTCGTCGTACACGACGACCCACTGCTCGCGGCTGGTGACCTTCAGCGCCAGCTGCCCTGGCCAGGTGAGCGTGACGTCGACTCCGTCCGGCATGCCGAAGCAGTCGTCCCAGGGGCTGGGGAGCGGCTCGATGCGGCGCCCGGTGGGGAGGTGGTCGTCGCCGCGCTCCTCCTGCCAGGCGGGGGTGAAGTCGACCTGCGCGTCCTCCTCCCCGAGGTTCCGGTTGAACCACGGGTGCCAGCCGATCTGGGCGGGGAAGGAGGAGTCGTACGTCTCCACGGACATGGTGAGCGTGAGGGCGTCCTCCGTCAGGGCGAACGCCTGGGTGACGCGGCCCGGGTGGGGCCAGGGGGCGACGAGGTCGTACGTGATCACGGCCTCGTTCTTGGTGGTGCGGGCGGTGCGCCAGGCGCCGTCGCGGGCGGTGCCGTGGATGGCGTGCGGTGGGGAGTTGAGCGGCAGTTGCTGGACGGTGGCGCCGTCCAGGAAGCGGCCGTCGCGGGTTCTCCCGCACCACGGGACCATCGGGAAGCACCCGAACCTCTCGCCCTGCCGCAGCAGTTCGATGTCCCCGACCCGCAGACTCCCGATCCGTCCGCCGTTCCCCGGCAGCACGGTCACCTCCGCGTCACCCGCGGTCAGCGTGATGTCTTCGTTACTCACGGAGTTGACCCTACTGGGGCGGGGGCCGGAAACGTTTTCTCGCCCCCTCCGCCCCTGCCCGTCCCGTACCTGGGGGCTGCGCCCCCAGACCCCCGCTGTCGGCCTGAACGGCCTCGTCCTCAAACGCCGGACGGGCTGAAACGGGACGGAGGGGGCGAAAAAACCACCCACCACCCCACAGCCCCTCATCGCCGCTTGCGCAACGCCCGTGTCACGACGATCGCCGACGCGAGCGCGAGAGCCGCCGCCGGAGCGGCCCACCGCAGGGTGGCCCGGGCGGCAGTGGTCTCCGGCGCGGGCAGGGGTGCGTACCGTCCACGGGGCGGCGCATGGTCGACCTCCTCCGCGCTGCGGCCGATCATCGTCCGACGGGCATGCGCCGCCTCGGCGATGGAGTCCTCCTCGACCGAGTCGAGCGAATCGAGGGAGTCAAGGGAGTGGAGAGAGTCGAGGGAATCCGCCACACCCGGCACCGGCTCCTCCTCGTCGACCTCGTCCACGAACTCCCCACCGAACCCCTCCGCCACGAGATCGTCCTCGACCGACGACTCAACGGACGGCGCCGGTACATCGGCGTCGGCGTCGGACTCGGAGGGAACAGGTTCCCCCGGCTCGTCCGACTCCTCCGGGACCGACGCCGCAGCCCCCAGGTTCTCCACGAACCGCTCCAGGAGCCGCACCACGGCCGCGGACACCGCATCCGGCGCCAGCTCCGCCACCCGCCCGTCGGCGGACGCCGTACCGCCGACAGTGACCGTCGTGCCGCCTTCGGCGGGAGCCAGCCGCACGGCGAGCGCGAGTTTCACCGAACCACTGCCGCGGGCCTCGGTCGCGTCGCCCTCGACGGCGTAGGAACCGTCCTCCTGGGCGGCGACGGAAAGCTTGCCGCGATAGGTGATCGTGTGACCGCCGAAACGGACTTTCAGCCGCCCGGAGACGGGCGGAGTCCCCGCGTCCTGCTGGAGGCCGGGAACCGCCCGGGCCACCCGCACGGGATCGCCCAGCGCCTCCCGCAGTCGCTCGGCCGGAACCGGAACGTACACCTCATGCTCCATGCCAGCCGAGCCTACCCAGCACGACCCGGCCCGTACCCGCGTATGGCGGGATTCCGGTGGGATTCCCCCGCCGCCGGCTCAGTCGGAGTACCGCGGATGCACCAGCGTGGAGGGCAGGAGGCCGGGGATCCGGGTGCGGGAGGCCGCACGCGCGTCGGCGGCCAGCGCGGCGGGCGTGAGGGTACGCGGGCGCGGCCCGCCCGGATCCAGGCCCAGGGACGGACCCGTAGACGACTGACCCGTGGAGGACAGACCTGTAGACGACAGACCCGTGGAAGACAGACCTGTAGACGACAGACCCGTACCGGAAGTCTCCGCACCGGAGGCCAGGACGAACCCCCAGTCGTGCGGGGCCGGGGACGCGCCCGCCGTGCGGTCGGGGCCGGCCGCGAAGCCTGAGTCGCGACCGCCCACGCGGTAGGGCACGGTGCGCAGTCCGGCCGCGTGGATCGTCGTGTCGATCGTCCAGAAGACCCGGGGGCGGGTCTCCACGGGGCCCGCGTGGACCGCGAGGCGGCCACCGGGGGCCAGGACGCGGCGCACCAGGCCGTAGAACTCCTGGGAGTACAGCTTCGTGCTCGCCGTGATGCCGGGGTCGGGCAGGTCGGAGATCACCACGTCGTACGTCGAGGGGGCGCCGCGCAGCCAGTGGAAGGCGTCCGAGGTCATGACGTGCATGCGCGGGTCGTCGTACGCGTGTTCGTTGAGCTGGGAGAGCGCGGGGTCCTGGCGCGCCAACCGGACCACCCCGGCGTCGAGTTCGACCTCGTCGACATGGCGTACCCCGGGATACCGCAGCACCTCGCGGGCGGCTAGTCCGTCGCCGCCGCCGAGGATGAGCACGCGCGCGTGGGGACCGTTCATCGCGGGGTGGACGAGGGCTTCGTGGTAGCGGCGCTCGTCGCGGCCGCTGACCCGGAGGCGGCCATCGAGGAAGAGGTCGAGCGGGCGGCCGTGCGTACCGCCGGTGAGGACGACCTCCTGGACCCCCGTCTGGAGCGCGACCCGCACCTCCGCCCCGTACACCGCGTGCCGCGCCGCCCGTTCGAAGTCGTCGACCAGCACCGCCGCCGAGGCGAGGAGGCCGAGGACCAGGAGGTTGGCGATGACCAGTGCCCAGCGTGCGCGCCGGGTCAGGTCCTTTCGGAACAGGCCGAGTACGAGTGCGCCGCCGACCAGCGCGTTCACCCCGCCGGTGAGCAGCGCGCCGGTCAGCTGGCCGAGCCAGGGCAGCAGGAGGAAGGGAAAGGCCAGGCCGCCGACCAGTGCGCCCACGTAGTCCGCCGCGAAGAGGTCCGCCACCGCGCCGCCGGGGTCCTGGCGGCGGACTCGCTGTATGAGCTCCATGAGGAGGGGGACTTCGGCGCCGATCAGCAGGCCGATGGTGAGGGAGAAGGCGACGAGGAGGTAGCGGGAGCCGTCGCCCCATACGCCGCCCCAGTCGCCGGTCCACGCGAACACCGCGTACAGCGCTATCGCGCTGTAGCCGCCGACCAGGGCGAGCGCCGCCTCGACCGCGCCGAAGCCGGCCGCGGCGCGGGGGCGCAGCCGCTTCGCGGCGAGGGAGCCGATGCCCATGGCGAAGACCATGACGGAGAGGACCACGGAGGCCTGGGTGACCGAGTCGCCGATCAAGTACGAGGCGAGGGCGACGAGTTCGAGTTCGTACACGAGTCCGCACGCCGCACAGACGAACACGCCGGCGAGGACGAGGAACCGGCCGGTGCCCTGGCGGACAGGCAGCCGCGCCTGACCCTGGACGCCGCCCCAGGGAGGGGGCGCGCCAGGGGGTGCGGGCGCGTGCGGTTCGATCACGTTGCGAACGCTACGTCACAGCGGTACTACGCCTCGTCACCCACACGTGTGGAACTGTTGCGCTCAGGTGTGACCGGAGTTGATGCGGGCCACCGGCTACGCGCTGAGCAGATCCGCCTCCGCCGCCACCCGCACCCCCACCCTCGTCCGCGTCGCCACCAACTGCCCGTCCTGCGGATACGCGTGCCACGTACGCCAGTGCACCTGCCCCTCATGTCGCTGGGCCAGCATCGCGGTGAAGGCGTGGGGGCTGCCCGGGAAGACACCGGCGAGGCCGTTTGGGTGGTCGGAGACCAGGGCCAGCAACTCCTGGGCGCGGCCCGCGAAGGAGCCGTGGGAGAGGGTCTCGACGCGTGCCGCGAACTCGTACTCCCAGTCGCCGACCCGCTTGGCCACGCCGAGCGGAAGGGGCGTACTGCTGCCGGGGATGCACGCGACGGTCTCCGAACAGCTGCCCCGCGCCTCCTCCAGGAGTACCTGGTGGGACGCACCGAGCAGTCTCAACTGCATTTTCGCCCCGCCGAGTTCGAGATCGAGGGTCGCGAGCGCGGGCAGCGGCTCGCGCCCCAGGGTCCAGGCGAGGTCGGCCGCGCGCGTGTCGGTGTACGAGGTGTTGAGGGTTGTGAGCATGGGTCGGCTCCGCTAGCACGCAAAGGGAGGTGGGGGGTCCGGCACACCCGGTGGGTACCGGGGGTTCGGCCCGGTCAGCCCGGTCAGGAAGGACGATCCGAGGCCCTGTCGTCACCTCGGCGTCGCCCGCCGGAAGGGCGGTGCCGGGCGTCGCCCGGCAGACGTCATGGAGACGACAGGGCCTTGGGGCTGCTTTGGTGATTTAGAGGGAATCATGAACTGTGGTGCCACCACAGCGTTTTTACCCAACTTCGTGGGGTTTCCATCCCCCCGAGGGCTCCACAGCTCAACTGTTCAACAACGGCATACGCCCCGGCGTACGGAAGTGCCCGTCGGCGGCCGTCGCCGACGGGCACTTCTTCGTACTCCGGACGCGTTTCCCCTTGCGGAGCTCAGCTGCCCCGTGTCAGCTGCCTCCGCCGCATCCGCCCCCGCCGCCACAGGAGGACGAACCGCCCCCGCAGGAGGATCCACCTCCACAGGACGACGAACCCCCGCAGGTCGACGCGCCGCCCGCCCCGCCGGCCCACCAGCTGCCCGAGGAACCGCCGCCCGAGCGGGAGCGCCTCCCCTTCGCCGCTTTGACCGTCTTCGATGCCTTCGACGCGTTCGATGCCTTCGTCAGCGGGACCTTCTGGTCCGCCTTCTTCGTCTTGTCCTTCCGGCCGCGGAAGCCGAAGACCGCGACCAGCGTGCTGCCGAAGACCGCCAGGATGATGCCGATGATCATGGCGCCACCCTCCTTTCGTTCCCCCGAAGCGACCCCCCGTGGGCGCCTCGCATCTTGCGTGAGAGGGGGATGCCCCCGCGTCTCACGCGCCAAAGCAGAGTTGAGGAACTCCAGAGGGTTCTCTCTGGGCAGTGACCCCTGACCTGCGCAGAAGAGCAGGTCAGGGGCCGTCGGGATCTCACTGGGCCGTCTGTGGGCCGTGATCTTCCTGGAAGAGCCGCTGAAACACCGTGTCGATGGCACGGCGGGCACGCTCGCGGCTGTCGGGCATCAGGTGGGCGTACACCCGCAGCGTCAGCCCCGGGTCCGCGTGCCCCATGTACTCGCTGACAGCTTTGATGTTCTCGCCGGCATCCAGCAGCGCGGAGGCGTAGAAGTGGCGGAGGGCGTGCATGCCGTGCTCGCGTGCCGACTCGTATTTGCCGTGATCGTCTGCTTCCGGGATGAGGCCTGCGGCCGCGAGAGCGGGCTTCCACTCCTTGCCGTTGAAGTTGCTCCGCCAGACCATCCCGCCCTGTTCAGCGGTAAAGATCAGCCGGAAGGACACCAACGGGCCTTCCGGGGTGTCCCAAGGCAACGTGACCTCGACAGGCTTGAAGACGTCCATGTGCGCCCGGAGAGAGGCCGCCACGTGGTCGGGCAACGGCGCCTCCCGTGTCTTGCCGCCCTTGGGGAGAGCGAACACCGGGTGTCCTTCCACATGCTTGATCTGCCGAACGACACGGAGCGTGCGCCCTTCGAAGTCGACGGCATCCTCTGCCAGCCCGAAGATCTCGCCCTGACGTGGACCGCATCCGGCGCCCACATCGACCATCGGCCGGTATCGCACCGGAAGAGCCGATCGAACGGCGAACACCTGAGCGGGCAACCACGGGACGACGAGATACGGGGCAGGCTTGGGCCGGCGGACGGTTCGCGCACTGCACGGGTTACGGGACAGCAAGGTGTCGTCGACAGCGGCGGACAAGACCGACTGAACGTCCGCGAAGATGTTCCGTGTGTAGTTGGGGCCCACACCGGGCTTCTCTTCCAGCACGGCGAGGAGGTCCCTGATGTGTTCGGGCCGGAAGGTCCCGATCGGCCGAGACCCGAGCACCGGGTAGACGTGCAGCCGCAGGCGCCGGCCGAGTTCCTTCCGTGTCATCGGGCTGGACGTCTTGCTGACCAACCACTTCTCTGCGTACTCCCGGAACGTGATCTGTATGGACTTGGGGTCGGTGTACTGGCCGCGGGTCATGTCCGTCTCGATGGCGCTGAGCCACTTCTCAGCGACGCGCTTCATGCCGTCGGGGAAGCTCTTGGACTTCTCGCTGCCATCGGGCCCGACGTAGCGAGCGCGGTAGCGCATGCCCGTGCCGTACCGTTCGGACTTGACCTTGACCGACTTGCCGTTCGGCCCGGCCTCGGTCTTGTACCAGCGGTCTTGGACATGCCCGGCCATCAGGCTGCCCCTTCCATGAGGGACGCGACCCAGGCCCGTACGTCCTCGGGGTCGAAGCGGACGTAGCGACCGACACGGAAGCCTCGCGGTCCGATCCTCTTACGACGCCACTGGTAGACGGTCTCGACACTGGGCAGGCGCAGCAGCGTCACGAGATCTTCCGGGGTCAAGAACTGATCAGGCAGCGGGAGACTCATGCGCACACCTCCCAATCGTCCAGGTCGGATTGGTAGGGCAGTTCTTCGCGCGCAAGTTCTCGGTTGGTCCGGATGTCCTTCGCGATCGAGGCAGCGAGCCAGGACTCACCGGGGGTGTGGCCGTGGCCGGCGTAGGTCCAGTGGGCGAGAGTGAGCGTGGTTGCCTCCGGGTTGTCGTCGGGGTTGGGTAAGCCGAGGGAGGCGCGTTGCTGGGCTGCGCGGTAGTCGGCGCGGACCTGTCGGAGTGCGCCGAGGGTGGTCGAATAGCGGCGGGACTTGGTCGAGAAGTGCCCGCGGAAGCCGAGCATGTGAGCCCACTCCCGCAGCTTCCGGTCCGGGTAGAGCGCGTGCAGGTCGAGGCAGGCCTCAATCAGTCGGCGCGGGTGGTCGGGCACGTCGAGGAGTACGAGGGCTTCCTTGTTGCCGATCCGACGATCCACGGTGCCGGTTGTTTCGGCGGCTTTGGTGGCGTACTTGGCGACGTACGAGGCGACCGCGAGTTCGGTGATCTCTTCACCGTCGCCGAAGGCCTTGATGCGCTGGACGTCGAGCTGCGTGCCCCATCGCAGGGTCCGTGCAGGTTGGTCGCCCGCGGGAGGCACGTCGACCGCGACGCGGGCAGCTGCCGCGCCAATGGCGTCGGTGAGCAGGTCGACGGTGGCCCAGTGCGGGGGCGGGGTGTCGGGTCCTTCGGGTCCGTCGAAGCGGATCACGGCGTGGAAGTGGACGGCCCCGCGCTTCTGGTATTCGGCGACCTTGCCGAAGGACAGCCGCGACTGCTCATGGGCGGCTTTCTGCGTGAGGCCGGCCCGCTTGGCGATCTCGCGGCGGAGGTAGATCGTGAAGTAGCGCCACAGGTCGGATGCGTGGTTGTTCCACAGCACGGCGCCGGCGTAGTCGTAGGTCGTCGGGTTGAGCGGTGTGCCGAGCGCCGGGTCATCGGCGTCGTGGCGTGCACCGCACCGGCAGTGTCCGTTTCTTCCTTGCTTTAGCTTGTTAATGCTTTTGCCCTGATTGTGTACGGGGCCGAAGGAGGGGGCGGTGAGGGTGGCGAAGACGCGGGGGTGGTCGCGCACGGTGTGCGGGGTGCCCTTGGCGGGATCGCCGGTGAGTCCGGCGCGGATCAGGTGGTAGGTGTCGCCGGCGTAGGTCCAGGCGCAGGAGGGGCAGCGGGAGGCACGGCGGTTGCCGCAGGCGATACGGAGCATGCCGCCCGGCTCATGCTCGGTCGTGTACGCGTGCAGCACGGTCTTGGTGGTCGGGTCGATGGTCTTGGTTGCGCCGGTGAGGCGGATCGGGTCGGAGCATCCTCCGGTGCGGCGGATCTGTTCGTTCCAGCGGTCGAAGTCGTCGGCGCCGGCCACCCTCAACACGTCGGTGAGGGTGGCCGGGTCGAGACCCGCCAGGGTGGCGGCGTCGGTCACGCGAACACCTCCCGCCGACGGGCCGGGCGGATGGTTCCGGTACCGCGGCACGTGATGCACCGCGCGGTGATCGTGAGCAGGTGGCCGTGTCGGTCGCGGCCGCCGGAGGTGACCTTGGCGGAGGCGAAGCCGTCGCAGTCCGGGCAGACGTGCCCGGAGGCAGGGACGTGCTGCGGCATGATGGGTGAGCCCTTTCGGATCGATGGTCTGGAAGAGGTCAGGCCGTCCGGGGCGGCGGAAACTTGGCGGTTGAGGCCGCCCCGGAGGGCTCTACTTGCGGTAGCGGTTCTTGGACCGGACGGCCCGGGAGCGCGAGGGGCGTTTGCGGATCGCGTGGGACAGCTCCCGGCGCCTGGACTTGCGGTTGAGCGAGTAGGTGACCCCGCAGGTCGCGGAGAGCACGGCGATGATGGCGCCGGCGATGACCTGGACGACGAACGCGATCACCAGGAGTACGGCGATCGTGCCGACGACCTTGACCACGACCAGCACGATCGGACCGGTGTAGGAGCGGGGTGCTTCCTGCACGATCACGATCTTGTGGACGTCGGTGCCGGGCGGGATCTGCCGATACAGCTCGGTGGGGATGTGGCCGGCGCGGAACTGTTCGTCGGGCAGTTGCATGGAAGGCTTCTCCCTTCTCAGACCGTGCAGCGGTGGGTACGGGCAGCGAGTTCGGCAGCCGAGCGGTTTCCGTGCTCGGTGGAGAATCCGCAGTCGGGGGCGGTGCAGGCGGCGGTGTGCTTGATCTGTCCGCGGCCGTTGTTGAACGTGCCGACCCGGACAGGCCCGATGCGGATCACGTCGTAGAAGCGGTTCGGACGAGGCACTCGTTGATCTCCTTTCGTGTCAGGTGAGTTGGAGTTCGGCGGTGATCGCGTCGGACATGGGGCCGGGCAGTCCGAGCCGGGTGGAGAGAGCGTCCGCGCCCATCGGAGTTCCGGTCGTTGCCTGGTGCGTTTCGGCGATCTTTCGGGCGTGGTCCAGGAGCGCGGCCGGCACCTTGACCGCAGGCGTCACGGGTTCGGGCGACGCGGCGGGCAGCTCCGGGGCAGGCGGCGGTGTGGGGGTGTCGCGGTGCATGTCGACCGCGGTCACGGGCTCGTTATCCACAGCCTGTGCAGGCACCGCGGCGGGGGTCTTGTCGCCGGTGGGTGAATGGACGAGGAGGGTTCCGCCGAGGAAGGCCAGCGCGGGCCAGCCGGCGACGAGGATGCACAGCCAGTCCGGCACGTGCTCCAGGTCGAGGAGTCCCGCGGTGGCGATGTTCGCGCCCAGCGAGGCGACCAGGGCGATCACGAACCAGGTCCAGGCCGCTCCGTCCTTGCGAGCGGTCCGCAGTCGGCGCCACGCGGCCACCAGCAGCAGGTCGACGCTGACCGGGTAGGCCCAGGCCTTCCATCCGGTCTGTCCGGCGGCTTCGGCCAGGTCGTGCAGGTGGGCGAAGGACAGGGCACCGGCGATCACGGCCTGTATGAGCACGGCATCGACGCGGACCGAGCGGGACATGTCCTCACCTCCTTCAGGGAGTTGGGCCAAGGCAGGGCGGGGAACGTGTCCGGCCGCCCTGCCCCGGGCGGGTTCAGTCGGTGGCTTCGCCGGAGCCGAGGCAGGCCAGGCAGATACCGGCCTGTTGGCCGACGACGCGCTGTTTGCGGCCCACCCGGACGGTGCGGGAGACCTCCCCGGTCCCGTCGCACGGACGGCACTTCACGGGCTCGGGGGCGGGGTGTGCGGTGGGTTTGCGTGCGGCCATGGGTGGTGCTCCTTCCGGTTTTTGGCATGGGCGGGGGAGGGACCTGGCGCGAGGCGGTCACGCCAACCGATGGAAGTGCAGGTGCAGTTACTCGGTGACCGGCCGCGGAGCGACGTGCGGCCGGGCGTCCTCGGGTACCGGCACAGAGCGCACGGCCGGTCGGAACGGCGCGAGGAAGGACAGGTGCGGAGTCAGGGAGGCAAAGTCGCGGCACACGGCCGCCGCCTCATCCGGGGTGATCTCGGGGGTGCGGATGCGGGACCAGCCACCGGAGGTGTCACCGGCCACCGCGACGCCGGGACGATCCGGGGCAATCATCGTCACCGCGGTGACGGCATCGGGGGCGATGTCGCCCAGGCCCATCTCGCCTGTCTGCTTGTCGTTGACACGGTGCACGACGCGGCCGGTGAGCTGGGCACGGAGCATGGTGGCGCCCCTGCCGAGCTCGGAGCCGAAGCGCTGCCCGCAGACCTCCAGGTAGATGCCGATCGCACGGGCCATCTGACCCAGCCGCACCAGTTGCATGACCATCTGGTCCCGCGCCGCCTCATCCTTCTTCGCAGCCACGAGGAACAGTTCGGACACCTCGTCGATCAGGACCACCAGCGGGACCGGGCGGACAGCGTCCGGCAGGGCCCACAGGTCGGAAACCCCGTGATCGGCGAGCAGGTCGAAGCGGGATTCCATCTCGACAACCAGGGCATCGAGCAGTTGGCCGGCCGTCTCCGGGGTGGTGGCCAGGGCCGACAGGCGCGGTGCGTAGGGGCGTTGCTCCACACCGCGCTTGCAGTCGATGCCGACCAGGCCGACCGGGAGCCGGGCGAGGCCGGCGACAAGGTTGCGCTGATACATGGACTTGCCGGACTGGTTCGCGCCCAGTGTGAGCGCCATGGGCACCTTGCGGTAGTCGCGTTCGAACGCCGTGCCATCTTCGCGCAGGGCAACCGGCACGACCATGTCGCGAGGCCGGGCATTCCGCGGCATCCGCACCCGGCGCAGCACGTCGTAACCGGTCATCCGCAGTTCCACGAAGCCAGGCTTGACCTCAGTCACGGTGACCGAGTGCACGCCCCACGCGTGACGGAGTCGTTCGGAGGCCGCAACCAAGTCCGCGGGTTCCAGGCCGGCCGGGAGCCGTAGAGAGACCCGCAGCCCCGTGGAAGTACCCCACACGCGGCGGACCTTCGGCGGCACCGGACGAACCTCACGACGGGCCACGTTGCGGGTCATGAACGCCCGCATGGCGGACGGCTGGACCGTCAGACCGCAGACATCCATCGTGGACCGGTAGGTCCAGGTGAACCGGGTCCAGGTGACCGGGAGGCCGACCAGCGACCAGTACACGCGAGGAGCGCGGACCTTCGCGTAGCCGAGCCCACCGGCACCAGCGGCAGCCCCTGCGATCTCTAACAGGGTGGCCACATCTGTCATGGTCAGGCACCTGCCGGGGTGATCGCGACCGCGCTGAACGCAATACCCGAGCGCTTCTCACCCTTGATCACGTTGTCCCAGTCCCTGGCCTTCAGTCCGATGACCTGCACCGGCATACCCGGCGCGAGGCCCTCCGGGTAGCCGTTCTCGGGGATCGCGACCTTGAGGAGGTTGCCCTCCCCGTCGTCCGAGACGAGCAGGCCAACCGTCGACATGGCCCTGCCCTCCTGGTTCACGGCCCGCTCGCCGGTCGCGAAGTTCTTCACCTTCGGTTCCGGCGCGGTCGCCACGAACACGAGAGCGGTAGAAGTGTCGATCTTGAAGGACGGCATACGTCACTCCGATTCCTGAGGACCTCATGTCCTCTTAATGAGTGACTATAGCCTCAGGACCTCATGTCCTCAATAGGACTTGAGGAAAAAACATTCAGACCTCAGCTAGACTGATCGTGATGCGTAGGAGGATCCTGCGAAGGACAGGAGGACACCATGACTGAACAAACAGCCGGAGCGCCGAAGTACCAACGCGTCGCAAGCGCGCTCCGCCAGGCAATCCAAGGAGGGACCTACCGCCCCGGCCAGAAATTGCCGCCCGAGGATCAGCTAGCAGCGCAGTACCGCATGAGCGTGCCCACGGTTCGACAAGGCCTCAGCGTTCTTGTTGCCGAAGGGCTCATTGATCGCCAGCACGGCAAGGGCACGTTCGTCAAAGACGAGCACCCTCATACGCGCCGATCGCGCAACCGCTACGGACGCGCACGTCACGACAACAAGTTGCTGACTCGCGATCTTCAGCACTCCATCCTCTTCGCAGGCCGCGCACCGGTACCCGCTCACATCGCCAAGGTGATGGGACTCGAACCAGGGACTGAAGTCATCATCCGCCGCCGCCTACTCCGCGACAGGGAGACGGGACGTCCCGAGGAGATCGGCGCGAGCTACATCCTGGTGGAAGTGGCCGGAGGAACGTACGTCGAGGAACCCCAAGTCGTACCCAAAGCTCTATTCCTGTGTATCGAGGAGATCACCGGGAAGCGCTACACGCAGGCCCAGGATCTTTGGCGCGCACGCGTGCCCACGGGCGACGAGGCCACGGCTCTGGAGATGCCGGCAGGCATGCCTGTCATGCACGTCGTCCACACCGCACGCGCTGACGACGATCAGATTCTCGAAGTCTCCGAATCTGTCTGGCCCGCAGACCGAATCGTGATCGTTGACGAGTACGCCATTGAGCAAGAGGCCAGTCAGCCTGACGCACCGTCAAGCGTATGATGGTGCGAGCTGTTACAGGTTTCTCTACCTCATCAAGCCCCGCCCGTCGGGCGGGGAGGGGGAGCAACCGTCGGCAGCTCCAGCGTGAGCGATCGCAGAGGGAATGCCCCAGGCGCCCCAGGACCTGACATCACGCAGCACTATCGCGCAGAGCCCCCAGCCGTCCCATGCTTCACCAGCCAGCAGGACCGGCCCGACCGCGGGCACATCGTCCCCGGCGTGTGGGAGGGGTTGGGGGCTCTTGCCCGTCGGGCATCCGACGCGCTGGCCCACCGGCTTTCCAGCCGCTGCTACGGGATCACACCCACCGGCCCGCACTGCGGGCCGGCGCGAAGCTCGGGACTCGGGGCTGCGCTCATGCCTTCGGCCCGCGCCGCCCCGGCCCCGGCCCCGCGCCACCTGAAGATGCCCCGGGATGATTCCCGCTTCACGCTTCGGCACGCCAGGGTCGATGCATCGGACCGAGCCTGATTCCCATCCCTCACCCACCACCAGGGCCAGACCCCAGGCGCAGCCGTCATCGGCCCATCGCACGACCGGCGGAGGTCAGCCGGAGTGTCGCGGTGAGGACATCACGCCCGGGAATCCACCGCAGCGTGCAGAAAGCCGAGGCGGGGAAGTGGTGAGGTCAGTGGGGGCCGGGGCGGTCGCTCCGAGACTTTAAGGTCTGGTGATCCGCGGGGGCCCTCCGAGAGCAAGAAAGGGGGCCGAGTGCCTGCTTCGCACGGTGAGGATCAATGACCCTCTCCATTGGATCAAGTGTAATAGCCCCCTTTCATGCTCTCGCCCCACAGATCACCAGACCTCAAACTCTCTCCCCCGACCACGCAGCCAGCTCACGCCTGAGATGCCATAGGCTCCAAACATGGTGCAAATGAACGAAGTTGCCAAGATCAGGCAGAGGTGGATCGATGCCGGAAGTCCGGCATGTGAGCATCTCGAATTGGATCAGGAGTTCTACCTGGGGGCGCGAGACGAGGACTGGGCTTGCCTGAACTGTGGCGAGTCGTTCAACCGAAAAGAGAGGCAGGCCTTGCGAGAGGCCCAGCGTCAGCAGTCCTCGCCTCCAGGGAGCTGAACGTCGGCGGACCACGATGGCCCCGATACGTCCGGGGCCGTCTGTGGGCCGTCCGAAGGCAGTCGGCATCGACCAACAACGACAGATGACGACGGCTCCCATGCTGCTCAGAGTGGGTACACCGGATACCGCCGCAGGTCCCGACCCGTGAACGTGAGTTGAGGAACTCCAGAGCTTGGGCGCAGGATGACGGGCATGACCATCCACGCCCGCCGCCCCTTGCTCAACCGCCGGCTCGCCGAGTTCGGTACGACGATCTTCGCGGAGATGTCGGCCCTGGCCCTCAGTACCGGCTCGATCAACCTCGGCCAGGGCTTCCCCGACACCGACGGCCCCGAGGAGATCCGCGAGGCGGCGGTGCGCGCACTGCGCGACGGGCGCGGCAACCAGTACCCGCCGGGTCCTGGCGTACCCGAGCTGCGTACAGCGATCGCCGCGCACCAGAAGCACCGGTACGGACTGTCGTACGACCCCGACCGCGAGGTCCTCGTCACGGCGGGCGCCACGGAGGCCATCGCCGCGGCCCTGCTCGCGCTGCTCGAACCGGGCGACGAGGTGATCGCCTTCGAGCCCTACTACGACTCGTACGCGGCCTGCATCGCGATGGCGGGCGGGACCAGGGTCCCGGTCACCCTGCGTCCGCACGAGGGCAGCTTCCGGCTCGACCTCGACGAGCTGCGCGACGCCGTTACCGACAACACCCGGCTGCTGCTGATCAACACCCCGCACAACCCCACCGGCACCGTGCTCAGCCGCGAGGAGCTCACCGAGATCGCGCGGCTCGCCGTGGAGCGGGACCTCCTCGTGGTGACCGACGAGGTGTACGAGCACCTCGTCTTCGACGACGCCGAGCACCTGCCGCTGGCCTCGTTCCCGGGGATGCGCGAGCGGACGGTCACGATCGGCTCGGCCGGGAAGACCTTCTCCTTCACGGGCTGGAAGGTCGGCTGGATCACCTCGACCCCGGATCTCGTCACCGCCGTACGGTCGGCGAAGCAGTTCCTGACGTACGTGTCGTCGGGGCCGTTCCAGTACGCCGTCGCCGAGGCGCTCGCGCTGCCGGACTCCTACTTCGAGGGCTTCCGGGCTGACATGCTCGCCAAGCGCGACCTGCTGGCGGCGGGGCTCGCGGACGCCGGCTTCGAGGTCTACCGGCCCGCGGGCACGTACTTCGTCACCACCGACATCCGGCCGCTCGGCGAGTCCGACGGCTTCGCCTTCTGCCGCGCCCTGCCGGAACGCGCCGGTGTCGTCGCCATCCCGAACGCGGTCTTCTACGACCACCGCGAGGCGGGCGCCCCCTTCGTACGGTTCGCCTTCTGCAAGCGGACCGAGGTCCTGGCGGAGGCGGTCGAGCGGCTCAAGGCGGCCCGGTAGCGCGAAGAGTTCCCCACAGGCCAGTTCCTCACAGGCCGGTTCCCCACAGGCTGTGGACGAGCGCCGCGCTCGCAGGGACGGCGAGAGCCCGGCCCGGGCGCGCGACCGTGACGGTCGGCGCCCTGGCCGGGCTCTCGTTCGCGTACGGCGGCGCGCGCCTGGTCACGGTCGCGCACCTGCCACGCCAAGTCGCGGGGAGACTACTCCTCGTCGTCGCCGGGCTTCTCCGCCTCGTTGACTTCCTGCTCCAGGCCGAGCTGCTCGACGAGCCACTTGTCGAACTCGATGGCGGCGCGCACCCAGCTCACCGTCGACGACACGAAGTGCTCCAGGCTGACGCCCGTGCCGATCAGCATCTGTGCCTCGCCGATCAGGCGGACGGTGCCGTCGTCGTGCGTGTGGCTGTAGACCTTCGGCCACAGCGTGCGGCGGTTCCAGTCGTCGATGGACTCGAGGAGCGCGGGCTTCTCGTCGATCTGGTGCGGCCGGTCGTAGAACGTCCGCACCGAGAAGACCTGCTGGTCGCCCTCACCGCGGAACATGAAATACGTACGGAACTGCTCCCACGGCGCCGCGAGGTCACCCTCGTCGTCCAGGACGTACTTCAGCTCCATCTGTTCCAGGAGCTGCTTCACAAGGTCCTGATCCGGGACGACGGGGCCCGCCGGTCCGCCGGGCTGCGGCTCGGGCTGGCCCCCGAAGTTCGGAATCGAAGACGGGTCGATGGACATCTGTGACACTCCTGCAGTCGTCTGACTCGTCCGGCCATCGCTGAGACCAGACGTTCGCACCCCACCCTCTCTCGCCTCGCACCCAACCTGCAACAGCCTCGCCCCCCGGCTGCCGCCGAGGGGCCGGATTCAGCGCTGTGAGCTGCGGGGCTCCGGGGCGAAACCCGTCGAGAGCCGACGAGGGCCGACGAGAGAGCCGTCGAGACCCTTGGAGCCCGCAGCTCCACGACGGGGCCGGCGTACTACAGCGTCTTGCCCGTCGCCGGACCCACGATCAGCCCGGCCCCGAAGGCGTCCACCCGGACCGTGTCGCCGTCCTTGACCTCGCCCGCGAGGATCTCCTTGGCGAGGCGGTCGCCGATGGCGGTCTGGATGAGGCGGCGCAGCGGGCGGGCACCGTAGGCGGGGTCGTTGCCCTCCTCGGCCAGCCAGGCCAGGGCCTCGTCGCTGACCTCCAGGGTGAGCCGCCGCTGAGCGAGGCGCCCCGCGAGCCGGTCGATCTGGAGCCTGGCGATGCGCTCCAGCTCTTCCTTGTTCAGGGCCGAGAAGACCACCAGGTCGTCCAGCCGGTTCAGGAATTCCGGCTTGAAAGAGGTCCGTACGACCTCCAGCACCTGTTGCTTCTTCTCCTCGGCGGAGGACAGCGGATCGACCAGGAACTGGCTGCCCAGATTCGAGGTGAGGATCAGGATGGTGTTGCGGAAGTCGACCGTCCGGCCCTGACCGTCCGTCAGGCGGCCGTCGTCCAGCACCTGGAGCAGGATGTCGAAGACCTCGGGGTGCGCCTTCTCGACCTCGTCGAGAAGCACGACGCTGTACGGCCGCCTGCGCACCGCCTCGGTGAGCTGGCCGCCCTCCTCGTATCCGACGTAGCCGGGCGGCGCGCCGACCAGGCGGGCGACGCTGTGCTTCTCGCCGTACTCGCTCATGTCGATGCGGACCATGGCGCGCTCGTCGTCGAAGAGGAAGTCCGCGAGGGCCTTGGCGAGTTCGGTCTTGCCGACGCCGGTGGGGCCGAGGAAGAGGAAGGATCCGGTGGGCCGGTCGGGGTCGGCGATTCCGGCGCGCGTGCGTCGCACGGCGTCGGACACCGCCTGCACGGCCTCCGCCTGCCCGATCAGCCGGCGTCCCAACTCCTCCTCCATGCGCAGGAGTTTCTGCGTCTCGCCTTCGAGGAGGCGTCCCGCCGGGATGCCGGTCCAGGCGCCGACCACGTCCGCGATCTCGTCGGGCCCGACCTCCTCCTTCACCATGGTGTCCTTGGAGACCTCCACCTCGGCCTCGGAGGCCTCCTCCAAGTCCCTTTCCAGGGTGGGGATCTCGCCGTACAGCAGCTTGGATGCGGTGTCGAAGTCGCCGTCGCGCTGGGCACGTTCGGCCTGGCCACGGAGTTCGTCGAGCTTCTCCTTCAGCTCACCGACGCGGTTGAGGGACTGCTTCTCCTTCTCCCAGCGGGCGGTCAGGCCGCGCAGCTCCTCCTCCCTGTCGGCGAGGTCGCGGCGCAGCTTTTCGAGGCGCTCGCGCGAGGCCGGATCGGTCTCCTTCTCCAGCGCCAGCTCCTCCATCCGCAGCCGGTCCACCTGGCGCTGGAGCTCGTCGATCTCAAGGGGTGACGAGTCGATCTCCATGCGCAGCCGGGACGCGGCCTCGTCGACGAGGTCGATGGCCTTGTCGGGGAGGAAGCGGGAGGTGATGTACCGGTCGGAGAGCGTGGCGGCGGCGACCAGCGCGCTGTCCGCGATCACGACCTTGTGGTGGGCCTCGTACCGCCCCTTGAGCCCGCGCAGGATCGCGATGGTGTCCTCGACGGATGGTTCGGCGACCAGCACCTGCTGGAAGCGGCGCTCCAGGGCGGGGTCCTTCTCGATCCGCTCCCGGTACTCGTCGAGCGTCGTCGCACCCACCATGCGCAGCTCACCGCGCGCGAGCATGGGCTTCAGCATGTTGCCGGCGTCCATGGACGAGTCGCCGCCGGCGCCCGCGCCCACGACGGTGTGCAGCTCGTCGATGAAGGTGATGATCTGCCCGTCGGAGCCCTTGATCTCGGCGAGGACGGTCTTGAGCCGCTCCTCGAACTCACCGCGGTACTTGGCGCCCGCGACCATGGCGCCGAGGTCGAGCGAGACGAGCCGCTTGTTCTTGAGGGACTCGGGCACATCGCCCTTGATGATCCGCTGGGCGAGCCCCTCCACGACGGCCGTCTTGCCGACGCCGGGCTCACCGATGAGGACGGGGTTGTTCTTGGTACGCCGGGACAGGACCTGCACCACCCGGCGGATTTCCTGGTCCCTGCCGATGACGGGGTCGAGCTTGCCCTCACGGGCGGCGGCGGTGAAGTCGGTGCCGAACTTTTCGAGCGCCTTGTACTGGCCCTCGGGATCCGGGGTGGTCACCCGGCGCCCTCCCCTGCTCTTCTGGAACGCGTCGAGGAGCTTCTTGGCGTTCGCCCCCTGCTGGGAGAGTACGTCGCCGGTCCGGCCGCCCTTCGCGGCGATTCCGATGAGCAGATGCTCGGTGGAGATGAACTCGTCGCCGAGCTCCTTCGCCCGTTCGGCCGCGTCGGCGATGACGGCGAGCAGTTCACGGTTGGGCTGCGGGGGCGCGACGGTGGATCCGGTCACGCTGGGCAGACCGGCGAGCACGCGCTCGGCGCCGGCCCGCACGGAGGCCTGGTCGGCCTCGACGGCGGCCAGCAGATCGAGGATGTTCTCGTTGTCCTCGCCCTCCAGCAGCGCAAGCAGCAGATGGGCAGGGGTGAGGTCCGGATGGCCCCCGGAGACGGCCCGGGTGCTGGCCGCGTTGATCGCGTCCCGGCTCCTGTTGGTCAGCTCTGCGTCCACGGTCGCGCTCTCCTCCTGGGGTTCCTGGGCTGGTCAGCCTCTGTCTCCATGCTGAGTGTGCCAACGAGCACAAAGTTGAGTCTATTCCACTCAAGGCTGGTCCGGAAGCGGATCCGGGCCGAGTGGAAGTCGGGGCCGGAAGGAAGCCCGGACCGAGCGGAAGCCGGGGCCGGGAAGTAGATTCGGGCCTCATGGCTTCCTCGTACCCAGTGGACCCGCGACGGCCGGACGCCGCCTACCTCAGCTTCTGGCGGGAGAGGCACCTGTGCACGCTGACGACCCTTCGACCCGACGGCAGCCCACATGTGGTGCCGGTCGGGGTTACATACGATCCCGAGGCCGGTCTGGCTCGGGTGATCGCGAACAAGTCCAGCGCGAAGGTGGGGCATGTGCTGGCCGCGGGTCCCGACGGGGTGCGGGTGGCCGCCTGCCAGGTCGACGGGCGCCGCTGGGCGACCCTGGAGGGGCGTGCGACGGTGTCCGTCGACCCCGGGCGCATCACGGAGGCGGAACGGCGCTACACGGAGCGGTACGGGCGGGAGCCGTCCCCCAACCCGTCCCGGGTGGTGATCGAGATCGAGCTGGCCTCGGCGCTGGGACGCGGCTGATTTCGGCCGCTCTGGAATGGGCCCACACCTGGAGATTTCACGTAAAACTGCAGCGGCGTCACCGTGTTCAGGTCACGGTGACGCCGCTGCGGGGGGAAGTACCTGCGCGATTTGTTACGACGGGGGAATCGCGTCAGGCACTGCGGGGGGTGGCTGAGATGGTCTGTACGTCCGGGATTTCCTCCGGCTCGACCAGCTGGTGGTCACGCTGGTCCAGGTTCACAAAGATCATTCCGTACCGAATGGCGCACCGTACTGGCTGCGGCGCCCCCCGAGGACGTCGCAGACACCGGTACGCCCGCAGATCCTCGTCGTCGTCCCGGGTGACGACGACCGGCTCTCCGAATACCGTCACCATCAACGAGTCACCACTGTGGGGGATGGCGGTGACCAGATCGATGAAGTGCCAGCCGGAGCGGTACGCGGTTGCCATTTCTCTGCGGAAGGAACGGTCGTCAGGAGGAGTCGTCATAAGTCAGCCCCAACTGCTGTCATCCGCGACGTCCGGAGACACCGGACCCGAGGCTTCGGAAGTCTGGCCTGCGGTCGCCGGCACCAACGGACCCCAGCTACTGTCCGCCAGGTCGTTACTCTTCGCACCGACAAGGCCACTCAGCGCCCCGAAGGCCACTGCGGCGGAAAAGGCGGCGACAAGCATCGACCGAAGCATTTTCCTACGCATAATCGGCTTCGTCCTCACTTGAAGGTCTCCTCTTCCCCCGTCGAGTAAGACGATGGCTCATTCGGGCACGTGGTGGCCACACATTCGATGCATCATGTTCCTGCACGTTCAGGACCCTGGGGGGTGGAGATTTGGTAACAAAAAGAACTAATGGGACACATCCCCATGCGGTGACCGAACTATGCCAGGAAGGCGGCCGCCTATATGCGGACGCTCTCCGCTCGGGACGCATCGCACGCGCGGATGTCGAGTCTGTTCCCTGCTTGATGGAGTTCGGCCTCCTTCATCCAGATCCTGACGACGCGAACTGGCTACGCCCAGTGCCCCCGTCGGTCGCTCTCGCTCAGCGACTCAACCCCATAGAGAGTGAGATCACGGAGCGCAGGCGGATGTCGATCGAACTGGCAGATGCTTTCGAGCCGTTCATGACCTTGAGCGCCCAGGTGACGGCGAGTAGCCATTCGATCACGGTGCTGGAGGGCTTCGACCGGATCAACGGAGCACTCGACCTGGCCACGGCCCAGTGCCAGAACGAGATGCTGACGGTCCAGCCTGGTGGTCGTCGGCTTGAGCACACCCTCGTCCAGGGGTTGGAACGCGACAGGCCGTTGACCGAACGAGGCGTGACCATTCGGACGCTCTACCAGCACACGGCCAGGTACAGCCCCGAGACGCAGGCCTACGTAGACCAGTTCTCCAACGGCAAGGTGGAGTACCGCACCATCGACGAGTTGGTCGAGCGGCTGATCATCTGCGACGAGACGGTCGCCTTCATCCCCACCCGCGACGACCGGCAGGTCGCCCTGGAACTGCGCCACCCCGGCCTCGTCCGCTACCTGGTCAAGGTCTTCGAGTTCATGTGGGGCCGCGCGGTCCCGCTGAACGCGGGCGCCCCCTATGAAACCGCCCCCGACGGCATCACCGACATCCAACACTCCATCGCGAAGCTCCTGATAGAGGGCCACGTCGACGAGGCCATAGCTCGCCGTCTCGGCATGAACGTCCGCACCTGCCGTGCCCACATAGCCAAACTGGCCACGGCTCTCGGCAGCGGCAGCCGGGCACAGCTCGGCTTTCTCATAGCGCAGTCGGGAATCCTGGACCAGGATCACTGAATGTCCAGGGAAGAGAGCCGCACGTGACCACCGGGGCGCACGGACACAGAGCCGACGAGCTGTGCGAGGCAGGCCTGGATCTGTACGCCCGTGCGTTGCGCGAAGGCCATGTTCCCCGGGAGGACGCGGACGCCGCCCCCTGCCTGATCAACTCCGGCCTGCTCCAGCCGGATCTCGAAGACATCCGCCGGCTGCGACCCGTAGCCCCCGCCATAGCCCTTCCCCGGCTACTGCACGCCACTGCCGAGGACATCGCCCAGCAGCGACAGCGTGAAGCCCGCCTGGTGGAAGCCTTCGAACCACTCATAGCCCTGCACGCAGCACAGGCAACGCCCACGGACGCACCCGCGAACACCGTGCTGATCGACATCGAGCGGATCAACGCCGCGATCGCCAGAGCCATGGCCGCCTCCTCGCACGAGGTACTCGCGATCCAGCCCGGCGGAAAACGTCCCGTTCCCGTCCTGGCAGCGGCGTTCCTGCAGGAGCAGGAGATGCTCTCGCGAAGTTGCCGTATGCGCACCCTCTACCAGCACACCTCACGCCACGACCCGGCGGTCCTCGCCCACTACGAGCACCTGAAGGGCGATGTCGAGGTCCGCACGCTCGACGAAGTCACCGAGCGGCTGATCATCGTCGACCGCAGCGTCGCCTTCATCCCCGCGAACACCGACCGCACGATGGCCGTCGAGGTCCGCAATCCCGCCATGGTCGCCTACCTCGCCACCACCTTCGACCGCCTCTGGCGGCTGGCCACCCCCATGTACCCCCAGGCAGCCCAGCAGCCCTCCCTGAACGGCATAACCCCCCGCCAACACGCCATCGCAAGCCTCCTCACGGAGGGCCTCACAGACGCCGCCATAGCCGAACGCCTCGGCCTCAACATCCGCACCGCCCGGGTCCACATCGCCAAACTCGCCGCCACCCTCGGCAGCGAGAGCCGGGCCCAGCTCGGCTACCTCATCGCCGAGTCAGGAATCCTCAAGCAGGAGGAACGGCAGGGCCGGGAACCGTAGGCACGCCGGGGGCCGTGGCCGTTTCGAGTTCTGGGGAGCGTGGAGGGTCGTCCAGGCCCGCCTGGGCGATGCGGACCCCCAGTTGGGTGCGGCTCGCCGCGCCCAGGGTCTCCGAGAGGCGGGCGATGTGTGCCCGGCAGGTGCGGACGCTGATGCCGAGGCGTTCCGCGACCACCGCGTCCTGGTGGCCCTCGGCCAGGAGGGCGGCGATGGACCGTTCCCGGTGTGTGATGCCCTCGATGCCCGTCGAGGGGAGCGTGGAGGCGATCGGGATGGCCAGGCGCCACAGGCGCTCGAAGACCGTCACCAGATAGTCGACCAGGGCCGGGTGGCGCAGCTCCAGCGCTATCGTGCGGTCCGAGTTCGCGGGGATGAAGGCGACCGTGCGGTCGAAGAGGATGAGACGTTCCACGACCTCGTCGAGCGTGCGGGCCTCGGCCGCCTCGCCCATCAACTCCATGTAGTTCAACAGGCCCTGGCCATGCCTGGCCACATGCGTGTACAGGTCGCGCATACGGACGCCGCGGCGGCGCAGGCCCAGGGCGCGGTGCAGGCCCTCGGAGAGTTCGTCCTCGCGGCGGATGCCGCCCGGCTGGACGGTGAGCACCTCGGACGTACACGCCTCGGTCGCCGCGTCCATGGCCGCCCGGATACGGGGCAGTCCGTCGAGGACGCGGATCGCCGCGCCCTCCGCCGGCGCCTGGACGCGCCCGCCGAGCCCGGCGTACCACTCGAACGCGGACACCGCCTCGCCCACCCGCGCCTGGCTCGCGCTGACTTCCGCGTACACCCCTCGCAGGAGCCGCGTCATGACCTCCTGCGGCGAGGTCGGCACCAGCCAGCCCATGTCGTCGGGGTCGGGGTGCAGCAGCGCGAGCTCCACCAGGCAGGGCACCGCCTCCGCGTCCTCGCGGGGCACACGTCCGCGCCGCACGGCCCGGGAGTACACCCGGTCCCCTGCCACGCACAGCTGGTCAGCGCCGTGCGGATGCCTGTCCGTCTCTTGCCCGGCCATCTCCCCACTCCTGCCCGGCCATCTCCCGCGCCCGCCCGGCCTCTCCCATTCCCGCCCGGCCCGTTCCGCCGTCGGCTCCTGCGTGTTCACGCTTCCGCGTCATCCCCGTGGTCGGCGACTTTCGCGACGCCCGAGTGTTCCGCGCTTCCGCGACTTCCGCAGCGCAACTATGCGCGGCCACGTCCACCATCGCAACACTGCTGCGCCGCCACGCCGCCCACTATCATCCGTATACGTCCGTAAATATCCCCACCTCCGCGCGGGCCCTTGCAACAAGCTGCGGTGGCGACTCCCATCCGTCGGCCCCGACGGCTCCGACGCCTACGACGGCTCCGTCCCGTACATCGTGGTGGCGCGTCCTCCCTGCGCCATGGCGGCCCGAGCGGCCCTGGCCGGATTCCCCCCTGCGGCCGGGCCACGCGTCGCGCGCCGGAAAACCCGCCGGAAATCCGCGACACACCACGTGAGCTGCCGGAAATAACCGAGTGATCAGCGTGTTACGTACCGCACTTAACGTCAGTCCATGGCGGACATATTTGACGCGTACGCGTTGGCCGACGCGTGGGACGAGATGTTTGAGCGGCCTGGTGTGGTCAGGACCGCCTATGAGCCGGTGCTGGCCGCGTTGCAGCCGATCGAGCCGGTTGAACTGCGGTTCAGAGCCGACCAGATGGCACGGGCGTTCACCGACCGGGGTGTCACCTACGCCTTCGCGGGCGAGGAGCGGCCCTGGCCGCTGGATCTCGTGCCGCGCATCCTCGACGCACTCGAATGGGACCTCATCCAGCGCGGAGTGGCCCAGCGGGTCAGAGCTCTTGAGGCGTATCTCAGTGACGCGTACGGGCCCTGCCGTGCCTTCGAGGACGGCGTCGTGCCCTGGCGGCTGCTGCTCAATTCGCCGCATTTCCACAGAGCCGCGCACGGGATCGAGCCACCGGGCGGGGTACGGATTCACGTCGCCGGGATCGATCTCGTGCGGGACGAGGCAGGCGAGTTCCGGGTACTGGAAGACAACGTTCGCGTACCGTCCGGCGTTTCGTACGTCATCGAGAACCGGCGCGCGATGACCCGGATCTTCCCGTCCCTCTTCGCCGAGCAGCATGTGGTGCCGGTGGACGGGTACGCGCAGAAGCTGCTGGCCGCGCTGCGGGCGGCCGCTCCCGACGGGGTGACCGACCCCCGGGTCGTCGTCCTCACCCCCGGCCCCAGCAACGCCGCCTACTTCGAACACGCCCTGCTGGCACGGCTGATGGGCGTGCAGCTGGTCGAGGGGCACGACCTGGTCTGCCGCAACAACCGCGTGTGGATGCGTACCACTCGCGGCGAAGTGCCCGTCCATGTCGTATACCGGCGGCTCGACGACGACTTCCTCGATCCACTGCAGTTCCGGCCCGACTCGGTGATCGGCTGCCCGGGGATCATGAACGCCGCACAGGCGGGCACGGTGACCCTCGCGAACGCGGTCGGCAACGGCATCGCCGACGACAAGCTGCTCTACACGTACGTCCCGGACCTGATCCGCTACTACCTCTCCGAGGAACCGATTCTCCCCAACGTCGAGTCCTTCCGGCCTGACGAGCCTGGCCAGTTGGACGCCGTCCTCGACCAGATCGACCAGCTGGTCATCAAGCCCGTGGACGGCGCCGGCGGCATGGGGATCGTCATCGGACCGAAGGCAGACCGGGAGACCCTGGAGCGTACGCGCGCGGCCGTCGCCGCTGATCCGCGCGGCTGGATCGCCCAGCGGCCGGTAGCCCTGTCCACGTCTCCCACCCTCGCGGGTGACCGGATGGCGCCGCGCCACATTGACCTGCGCCCGTTCGCCGTCAACGACGGCAGCGATGTGTGGGTGCTGCCCGGCGGGCTCACCCGGGTCGCCCTCCAGGAGGGCAACCTCATCGTCAACTCCAGCCAGGGCGGCGGTTCCAAGGACACCTGGGTACTGGCCGAGGGGCCCGCCGATCAGCCCACGCCTGAGATCAACAGCTCCGTGCCTGACGTCGTCCCCCGCCAGCTCGGCCCCGACGGCGACCGCAACGCCGTACAGGAAGGGGCACAGCAGCAGTGACCGCTTCTCTGGTTCCCAAGGCCCAGGAGGTACGACCGTGAACGACGTGATCCTCTCCCGGATAGCCGAAGCCCTGATCTGGACCGGACGGTACGTGGAGCGGGCGGACGCCACCGGCCGCATCCTCGACGCCTATCTGCACCGGCTCCTGGAAGACCCCTGGCGCGACGAGGACGTGGCCTGCCGGTCGCTGTACGCGATCCTCGGCGTCGACGCGGGCGACGAACGCGTGGACATGCAGCAGGTGTTGGACCAGCTGGCCTTCGACGCCCGTTCCACCTGCGCCATCGAGGGCGCGATCGGAGCCGCCCGGCTGAACGCGCGCAGCGCCCGCGAGGCGGTCTCCTCCGAGATGTGGGAGTGCCTCAACTCCACCTGGCACGCGCTCGCCGACCAGCGGCTGGCTTCTCGGCGGACGGGCCCGTACGCCTATTTGGAGCTCGTACGCCGCCGGGCCGCCCTCTTCTTCGGGCTCGCCGACTCGACGATGAGCCGGGACGACAGCTGGCGGTTCGTGGTCCTCGGGCGGAGCCTGGAGCGGGTCGACATGACCGTACGGCTGCTGTCCGTACGGGTGTTGGACGCCGCCCATGCTCCCGACTGGCCGACACTGCTCAGTGCGAGCGGCGCCGACGAGGCGTATGCCCGTGTCTACGGCGGTTTCGGCGACACCCCGCGCGTGGCTGAATTCCTCCTGATGGACCGGGACTTCCCGCGCTCGGCGCTGCACGCGCTGACCACGGCGGAGGAGTGCCTGGCGGCCCTTGGACGGCCCAGACAGGACCCGGCGCGCCGCCCGATAGGGCGTATGCGGACCCGCCTCGAATACCTGGATCTGTCCGCGCTGGAGGAGCAACTCCCGTTGTTGCTGCGGGATTTGCAGCAGGCATGCATGGCGTCCGCCGAAGCGGTGGCGGAGAAGTTCTTCCCGAACCAGGGGCCCGTCGAGTGGGCTCAGGAAGGAGCGTGACCATGACCGGGAACACGCAGGCGCCGACCCGTCGGCTCCGGATCCGGCACATCACCCATGTCTCGTACGCGCAGGCCGTGGTCTCCTCGCACAACGAGGTACGGATGACCCCGCTGACGCTCCCCGGCCAGACCACCCTGGACGCCCGGGTGACGGTGAGCCCCTCCACCGCCACCTGGTCCTACTGGGACTACTGGGGCACCCAGGTCACCGGCTTCGACCTCACGGAGCCCCACGCGAATCTGACCATCACGGCGTCGAGCCTGGTGGAGACGGCACCGCCGGACCCGCAGGCCCCCGCACCCACCTGGGCGGAGATAGCCGAACTCACCACCAACTCCCGCCTGTTGGAGTTCGCGGCACCGACCGGCCGTACGATCGTCTCGCCCGAGCTGGTGGAACGGGCGCGCGCGGTCGCCGCCGGCCTCGACCCGCACGAGACCGCCGTCGCCGTCTCGTCCCTGGTCACCGAGCAGGTCTCGTACATCCCCGGCGCCACGGGCGTGAACACCAGCGCCATGGAGGCCTGGGAACAGGGTGCGGGCGTCTGCCAGGACATCACTCACCTCACCGCGGCCCTCCTCCGCGGCCTCGGCCTGCCCACCCGCTATGTCTCCGGCTACCTCCACCCCGAGCGCGACGCCGAACTCCACCGCCCGGTCGCCGGCCAGAGCCACGCCTGGGTCGAGTACTGGGCGGGCGACTGGAACGGCTACGACCCCACCAACAGCACCCGCGCCGCCGAGACCCACGTGGTGGTGGGCCGAGGACGCGACTACGACGACGTGACACCGCACAAGGGGGTGTACCGGGGGGTGGCAGGGGGGCCGCCCGAGGTGACGGTGGAGTTCACGCGGGTGGCTTGAACTCATCGGAGTACGGGAGGAAGGGGCACGCCGAGTTCCCGGGGGCCGTAGATCGCGTGGTCGGCGCCGGTGGTGAGGGCCCAGTAGCGGTCGCCGTACGACCAGTGCCACCACTCCGTGGGGTAGTTGACCAGACCTGCCGCCGTCAGCGCGTCGCCGAGCAGACGCCGGTTGGCGCGTGCCCGTGGGCCGATGCCGCTCGCGCCCGTGTAGCAGGCGCCGTCGCTCTCCTCCGGGTTCGCGTTCACCGGTGTCCCCATGTCGAGTTCCTGGCCGTCGGCGTCGACGAGGGTGAGGTCGACGGCGGCGCCCGCGCTGTGCGGGGCGATCTCCGGAGGGGACACGTACCGGCTGGCCGCGCTCCGGATGCGCTCGGCGTCCCAGCCGGGATTACTCGCCCGCAGTTCACCGGCGTACCGCTCGAAGTACTCCTGCTGCAACGCGGGCGGCCGGTACCCCTCGACGAACAGCAGCCGCACACCACGGGGGAGCAGGGCCCTGGCCTTCACGAGCCTGCTCAGCACGCCTGCCCGCAGATGCGCGAAAGCTCCCGAGTCGTCCCACCTGCGGGCATCGACAGGAAACAACTCCCTCTCCCGCACGTCGAGAAGGAGTTCCCCACAGTCCACAACGGGTATCGCGGCGATCTTCGGATCTGACATCAACACGATCTCGGTCATGAGCGGATCAGATCATGCCGCACGGTCACCCGATCCGGTGAGGGCGGAACGATCAGTCGGCCTCGCCCTCCCCCAGCTCGAACCACACCCCCTTCGCGAACCGCCCCGCCCGGTCGACTGCCACGCCCCACAGGTCCGCCACCTCCGCGACGAGGGCGAGCCCGCGGCCCCAGCACGCGGTCGCCTCGGCGGGCGGAGCGACCGGTGGGTCATGGCTCTCGTCGTACACGCTCACCCTGATTCGCACCGGCGTGAGCTGGACGCGGAGCATGGCGGTGCCCTTGGTGTGCAGATGGACGTTGGTGACCAGCTCCGAGGTGCAGAGGGTCGCCGGCATGACCAGGGGCTCACGGTCGAGCGTGAGGAGGACACCGCGTACGAAGTCCCGGCAGACCTTGGGGGCGGTGGCGTCTCCGACAGAACCATCCACCTCCGGGAGAGCGACGAGCCCCGCACCATACTCGCCACCACCCCCCACGGCCTCGCCACCCTCCTGAGGCACATCAAGTCCACCTGATCCACAGCTTTCAGGAGGCCTGACCATGTCCGAGCCCACCTGGCAGAAGTCGACGTTCAGCGGCGGCCCGCAGGGCGAGTGCCTGTTCATCGCCACCGCCCCCGACAGAACGATCCGCCTACGCGAAAGCGACGACCCCCGTACGGTGATCGTCACCGGCCCGGAGGGGCTCGCCGCTCTGCTGGGTCACGTCAAGGGACCGAAGGGACCGCGGACTACTTCAGGTCGATCGCGTCGCACGCCGACTTGTAGTCGGCCGTGCAGATTTCCTTGACCTTGTAGATGCCGTCCGAGATGACCGTGTCCGCGATGTTGTCGCGGGTGAGAGCGACCACCGGGACGAGCGCGGCCAGGATGTTCTTGTCCGTGGGGCTGTCGACCTTGTCGCTGGCCAGGGCGTCGAACTCGATCGTGCGGCCCTGGACCCTCGCCACGGCCATCTCGGCGGCGACGCTGGCCTCCTGCGGGTACGACTTGTAGACACTCATGAACTGGTCGCCCTTGACGATGCGCTGCACTGCGGCGAGCTCCGCGTCCTGCCCGGTGACCGGCGGAACCGTGCTGACGCCCATGGTCTTCAGGACGTCGATGACCGCGCCCGCGATGCCGTCGTTGGCGGCGTACACGCCGGCGATGTTGTCGAGGCCGACGGCCGCGACAGCCTTCTCCATGTTCTTCTTGGCCTCGGACGGAAGCCAGTCCTTGGTGTCGTACGTCTTGGCGATGTTGACCTTGTCGTTGAACTCGACCATGGCGCCCGCCTTGAACTGCGCCGCGTTCGGGTCGGTCACCGAGCCGTTCATCATGATGATCTTCTTGCTGGCGGAGTCGTCGCCCAGCTTGCCGATGAGGGCCTTGCCCTGCACCTCGCCGACGAGTTCGTTGTCGAAGGAGACATACGCGTCGATCGGCCCCTCGGCCAGCCTGTCGTACGCGATGACGGGGATGCCCGCGTCCTTGGCCTTCTGCACACCGCTCGCGATGGCCTTGGAGTCAACGGCGTCCACGAGGAGCACGTCGACCTTGTCGTCGACCATCTTGTCGAGCTGGGTGGCCTGCTTCTTGGCGTCCGCCCCGGCGTTGGCGTAGACCACCGTGCCCTTGTTGTTGGTGAGCTTCGCCACCTCGGACTTGATGATGGGGTAGTCGAACTTCTCGTAACGCGTGTTCTCCGTCTCCGGGAGGAGCAGACCCACCGTGAGGTCGTCGCCCTTGGTGGGGCTGGCCTCGGTGTCGCTGCCGCCGATCCCGTCCACGACCCCGCAGCCGACCAGGGAGACGGCCATCGCGGACGAACTCAGGGCTATGACGGCCCGACGCCGACGGGTGTTACGAGTGTTCACATCAGGTGCCTTCCGGGCGAGGTTGCAGCATTGCGACCCAGGTGGCTGAAAGCCAACGCGGCGATGACCTCAGCGTCAAGGACCAACCACTTAACGAGATGGCAACGGCATGCTGTGTTCCCCAAGTGAACACGATGGGAAGAGGGCGCGCCTCCACTTCCATAAATCCTCACTGATTCACACGCCTCACTCATTTCACAAGCTCCCCAGCACGCGCGTACAACCCCTGCCGCCGACCAGGTGTCTTGAAGTCGACCAAGCACACCACCTCACGCAACAGGGGAAGCATGCGCCCAGCCAGACATAGCGGAGCGGCACTCGCCGTGACGCTGGCGACAGCCGCCACCGGCAGCCTGCTCACCATGGCCGCCACCCCGGCGTCCGCCGCGACCGCCTGCGCCTCCCCCGTCTACAAGCGGCAGTTCTTCGCAAACACCACTTTCTCGGGCACTCCGAAGAAAACGGACTGCGACTCCGCGATCGACCAGAGTTGGGGCTCCGGCACCCCCGCCTCCGGACTCCCGAAGGACAACTTCGGAGTCCGCTGGACCGTCACCCGCGACTTCGGCTCCGGTGGCCCCTTCGCCCTCCCGGTCGCCACGCAGGACGGCATCCGGGTGTACCTCGACGGGACGCGCAAGGTCGACATCTGGAAGAACGTGTCGTCGACGGTGAAGAAGACCGTCAACATCACCGTCCCCGCCGGGAAACACACCCTGCGAGTGGACTACGTCAACTGGACGGGAACGGCCAACGTCAAGTTCGCCTACACCCCGCGCACCTCGACCACAGTCGACAAGGTCAAGCCCCTCACTCCGACGGGCACCGCCGTCACGTACGACACAGCCACCGGCAAGGCCAAGCTGACCTGGTCCAAGAACAAGGAGCTGGACCTCGCGGGCTACCGCGTCCACCGGCGCCTCAAGGGCAGCTCCACCTGGACAGAACTGTCCACGACCACCGCCACCTCGTACACCAACACCCCACCGACGACCGGGGACACGTACTACTACGAGGTCCGCGCCTACGACAAGGCCGGGAACGAGTCGGCGGGGAGCACCGACCGAGGCGTGACCACGCTGGACCGGACGCCGACCGCCGCGCCCACCGGCCCGCACGCGAGCGTGGCCACCAACTCTGTGAACCTGAGCTGGGACACGGTCGACGGCGCCGAAAGCTACCGCCTCTACCGGGCGACCGCGCCGCTGGGACCCTTCCAACGGATCGCCGGCTCCGTCTCCGGTATCTCGTACCGGGACACCTCCGCCGACATCCACACACGCCTGTACTACCGGGTCACGACCCTGGACGCGGCCGGCAACGAGTCCGGCCCGTCCGCGACCGCCGACACCGGCGAACCGGACACCACCGCGCCCGGCCAGGTCACCGGCCTGACCGCGGAGGGCACCACGGCGGGCAACGCACTGCGCTGGACGGCCCCTTCGGACGATGTCGAGCGCTACGAGATCTGGGCCGCGCCCAAGGGGCAGCCAGACCTCGACGGCCCTGACACGGTCCTCGGCACCTCCTTCAACGACGCGCGGGCGACCGCGGGCACCGCCGTCACGTACACGATCCTGGCGATCGACGCCTACGGGAACACCTCCCCTGCGTCCGAGGCGGTGAGCGCGACCCGGCCCGCCCCCGGCGACTCGGCGGAGGCCACCACCGTGACGGTCACGCCGCGCGACAGCGGCACCCAGCTCGCCTGGGACCACGCCATGGACGGGGCGGTGCACGGCACCCGGATCTACCGCCGTACGGACACCTCCGCGGCCTGGGACCAGGTCGGCTCAACCACCTCGTACCTCTTCATGGACACGGAAGCCCAGGCAGGGCGCGCGTACTACTACGTGGTCATGCTCGACGCGCAGGGCCGGGAGTCCGGGCCCTCCGACATCGTCACGGTGGACCGGCTCACCCCGGCGACCGGCACCGCGGCACTGCCGCCGGTCCTCACGCTCTCGGCGCCGTACACGGAGTGCACGGCCAACGACTGCGTGGGACGCGGTGGGATCGGCCAGGCCGTCACCGTGACGATGTCCCGTTCCGCGGGAGACGACCGCGTCGTCGGCGGGTACCGGTGGCAGGTCGTCGGCGGAATGAGCCAAACAGGGACCACGGTGACCACGGACGACACCTTCACCTATACGCCGACCGCCATCGGAACCCACGTCGTCAAGGTGGCCACCATGGACGTGTACGGCCGCTTCGGCGACTGGGCCAACCTGACGTTCAAGGTCGGCTGAGCTCGGAAGTCCGCCCCCGGCGACGCCTGGGTGGCCCTGCCTCCCAAGCCGTGCAGGGAAGCCCGGCGGACAACGAAGGGGCCCGGAGGTTCAACCTCCGGGCCCCTTCACACTGTCGGTCACTCAGGCTGCCGCTTCGGCAGCTACTCGGGCTGCCGCTTCGGCCGCCACACCACCAACGCGCTCGTCTGCTGGACCTCCTGGTACGGGACCAGGTCGCGGCGGTAGGAGGCGTGGACGGCCGCCTCGCGCTGCTGCATCGCGGCTGCCGCGCCGTCCACCGCCGCCTGGAGTTCGGCGGCGCGCTGCTGGAGCGCGGCGACCTGGTTCTCCAGCTCGATGATGCGCTTGATGCCGGCGAGGTTGATGCCCTCGTCCTGCGACAACTGCTGGACGGTGCGCAGCAGTTCGATGTCACGGGCCGAGTAGCGCCGGCCCCGGCCGGCGGTGCGGTCGGGGGAGACGAGGCCGAGGCGGTCGTACTGACGCAGGGTCTGCGGGTGCAGGCCGGAGAGCTGGGCCGCCACCGAGATGACGTAGACCGGCGTCTCCTCGGTCAGTTCGTACGGGTTGCGTCGACGGCCGGGTACGTCCATGGCGTCCTCATGCTCCCTTCGCGGCCTGGAACAGCTCCGCCCGCGGGTCCTCACCCGCGGTCGCCTCGCGATACGCCTCCAGGGCGTCACGAGCCTTGTCCGTCAGGTCCGTGGGGACCGCCACCTCGACGGTGACCAGCAGGTCGCCGCGGGTGCCGTCCTTACGGACCGCGCCCTTGCCGCGGGCGCGCATGGTGCGGCCGTTCGGCGTGCCCGGCGGCAGCTTCAGGGTCACCGCGGGACCGCTCAGGGTGGGCACCTTGACCTCGCCGCCGAGGGCCGCCTCCGCGAAGGTGACGGGAACGGTGACGGTGAGGTTGTCGCCCTTGCGGCCGAAGACCGGGTGGGCGTCGACATGCACCGTGACGTACAGGTCGCCCGCCGGGCCGCCCCGTTCGCCGGGGGCACCCTTGCCGCGCAGGCGGATGCGCTGGTTGTCGCTGACGCCGGCCGGGATACGGACCTGCATCGTGCGCGAGGACTTGGCGCGGCCACTGCCGCTGCAGACCTCGCAAGGGGTCTCCGCGATCAGACCGCGGCCCTTGCAGTCGGGGCAGGGGTCGGTCAGGGAGAACCCGCCGCCGGAGCCCCGCGCGACCTGGCCGGTGCCGACGCACGTCGGGCACACGCGAGGTGTGCCGTTCGCGTCGCCGGTGCCCGAACAGGCCTTGCAGGGCGCCTGCGAGGTCATCCGCAGCGGAACCGTCGCGCCGTCCACCGCCTCGGTGAAGCTGAGCGTCACCTCGGTGTCGATGTCCTGGCCGCGCCGGGGCTGCGTACGGGTGCCGGTGGTGGTGCCGCCGCGGTTGAACAACCCGCCGAACACGTCACCGATCCCGCCGCCGAAGCCGCCGCCCTGCGCTCCGCCGCCCTGGGGGCCGCCTCCGAAGAGGTCACCCAGGTCGAAGTTGAAGTTGCCGCCGCCACCGGCGCCGGGGCCCGGACGGAAGCCGCCGTTGCCGAAGAGGGCGCGCGCCTCGTCGTACTCCTTGCGCTTCTTGGGGTCCCCGAGGATGTCGTTCGCCTCGGAGATCTCCTTGAAGCGGTCCTCCGCCTTGGCGTTGCCCTTGTTGGCGTCCGGGTGGAACTCGCGGGCGAGCTTCCGGTACGCCTTCTTGATCTCGGCCTCGGTGGCGTCCTTGGGGACGCCGAGGACCTTGTAGTAGTCCTTCTCGATGAAGTCCTTGGTGCTCATCCTCGACGTCCCTCCTCTCTCATGCGTTCAACGTCAGCCCTCGTCCGGGCCACCGCTCTCCTTGTCGTCCGCCGCCTCGGCCGTCGCGTCCTCGGACTTGACGGCAGAGGCACCGGGCTGGGGCTCGGCGACGGCCACCCGCGCGGGGCGGATGGTGCGCTCGCCGAAGCGATACCCCGGCTGCAGAATCGCCACGCACGTCGTCTCCGTGACATCCGGCGCGTACGAGTGCATCAGGGCCTCGTGGATCATCGGGTCGAAGGGCTCGCCCTCCTTGCCGAAGGTCTGAAGCCCCAGCTTCGCCGCGACGGTCTCCAGCGACTCGCCCACCGACTTGAAGCCGCCGACCAGTTCGCCGTGATCCCGCGCGCGACCGATGTCGTCGAGCACGGGCAGGAGCTCGGTCAGGAGGTTCGCGATGGCGACCTCCTTGACCGCGATCCGGTCGCGCTCGACCCGGCGGCGGTAGTTCTGGTACTCGGCCTGGAGCCGCTGGAGGTCCGCCGTGCGCTCACCGAGCGCCGTGCGCACCTGGTCCAGCTGTGCTGTCAGACCGGCCAGTTGGGCCTGTGCCTGTGCTGCTGCTGATTCGTCCCCGGCCGGAGCCGCCCCCTCGGGGGCGGCTGTCGACTCGGCGTCATCAGGGGTGGCGCCGGAAGGGACGTCAGGCTTCTCTTCGAAGCCCGGGGTCTCCTCCGTCACGCGGCACCGTCCTTGCGGTCACGGTCCTCGTCGACGATCTCCGCGTCGACCACGTCGTCGTCGGCCCTCGGAGCCTCGTCGCCGGGGGTGTCACCCGCGGCCTGGGCGGCGTTGGCATCGGCGTACATCGCCTGGCCAAGCTTCTGCGAGACCGCGGCGACCTTCTCCGTGGCGGTACGGATCTCGACGGCGTCCTCGCCCTTGAGCGCGGCCTTCAGCTCCTCGACGGACGCCTCGACCTCGATCTTGACGTCACCCGGGACCTTGTCCTCGTTGTCCTTGAGGAACTTCTCCGTCTGGTAGACGAGCTGCTCGCCCTGGTTACGGGACTCGGCGGCCTCGCGGCGGGCGTGGTCCTCCTCCGCGTACTTCTCGGCCTCTTCGCGCATCCGGTTGACCTCGTCCTTCGGCAGCGAGGAGCCACCGGTGACGGTCATCTTCTGCTCCTTGCCCGTGCCGAGGTCCTTGGCCGTGACGTGCATGATGCCGTTGGCGTCGATGTCGAAGGCGACCTCGATCTGCGGGACACCACGCGGGGCCGGCGGCAGACCGGTCAGCTCGAACATCCCGAGCTTCTTGTTGTACGCCGCGATCTCGCGCTCGCCCTGGTAGACCTGGATCTGTACGGAGGGCTGGTTGTCCTCGGCGGTGGTGAAGATCTCGGACCGCTTGGTCGGGATCGTGGTGTTGCGCTCGATGAGCTTGGTCATGATCCCTCCCTTGGTCTCGATACCGAGGGACAGCGGGGTGACGTCGAGGAGCAGGACGTCCTTGACCTCGCCCTTGAGGACACCGGCCTGGAGGGCGGCGCCGATGGCGACGACCTCGTCCGGGTTCACACCCTTGTTCGCCTCGTTGCCACCGGTCAGCTCCTTGACGAGCTCGGCGACGGCGGGCATACGGGTGGAGCCACCGACGAGAACGACGTGGTCGATCTCGGAGAGGTTGATCCCGGCGTCCTTGATGACGTTGTGGAACGGCGTCTTGCAGCGCTCCAGAAGGTCAGCGGTGAGCTGCTGGAACTGGGCGCGCGTGAGCTTCTCGTCCAGGTGCAGCGGGCCCTCGGCGGAGGCCGTGATGTAGGGCAGGTTGATCGAGGTCTCGGTGGACGAGGACAGCTCGATCTTGGCCTTCTCGGCGGCCTCGCGGAGGCGCTGGAGGGCCATCTTGTCCTTGCCCAGGTCAACGCCGTGACCGGAGCGGAACTGCTGCACCAGGTAGTCGACGACGCGCTGGTCCCAGTCGTCACCACCGAGGTGGTTGTCGCCGTTCGTGGCCTTCACCTCGACGACGCCGTCGCCGATCTCCAGCAGCGAGACGTCGAAGGTGCCGCCACCGAGGTCGAAGACGAGGATCGTCTGGTCGTCCTTGTCGAGGCCGTACGCCAGGGCGGCGGCCGTCGGCTCGTTGACGATACGCAGGACGTTCAGGCCCGCGATCTCGCCGGCCTCCTTCGTCGCCTGACGCTCGGAGTCGTTGAAGTACGCCGGGACGGTGATGACCGCGTCGGCCACCTTCTCGCCCAGGTAGGCCTCGGCGTCGCGCTTCAGCTTCTGCAGGATGAAGGCGCTCATCTGCTGCGGGTTGAAGCTCTTGCCGTCGAGCTCGATCTTCCAGTCCGTACCCATGTGACGCTTCACGGACCTGATCGTCCGGTCCACGTTCGTGACCGCCTGGCGCTTGGCGACCTCGCCGACGAGCACCTCACCGTTCTTCGCGAAGGCGACGACGGACGGCGTGGTCCTGGCACCCTCGGCGTTGGTGATGACGGTGGGCTCGCCGCCCTCCAGAACGCTGACGACGGAGTTAGTCGTGCCCAGGTCGATGCCGACCGCACGTGCCATTTCAATTCCTCCAACAATGACTTGAGTGGAACAGACTCAAGTGTGCACGACGCCCGCCACATCGTCAACAGAGCTGAGTCGAGGAGGCTCAACTCTTATCTGTTCCTTACACGCACCTTGCGTCTGACCTGGCGCTTTTCAGCCGGTCCGGTGCTTGGATTTTCAGCCCGTCCGGCGCTCGAGGACGAGCCCTTCGGGCGATCGGGGGCCTGGAGGCAGGGCCCACGGGGGACGGGAACGGGTAGGGGGGCGGGGGCGAGAAACCGCACCCGCACCCCGCACGGGCCGTGCACCCCCCACAAGCACCACCACCGCGACACCCCCCGCCACCCACCACGCCGCGCTCGCACCCACCCACCCCAGATCGATGAGCAAACCGACGAGCGCCCCACCGAAAGCCGCCGTACCGATCACCACCACGACCCCCCGCGACGTCAGTCCGACCCTTCGAAGCCGCCGCCCGAGGTGCCCGCCCGGCCGCCGAGCCGCGAGAGCGAGATCGGCGAGCCCGACAGCGGTCAGCGAGAACAGCGCCGCGACCCCGGACCCCGTCCCCCGGCCCCCGTGCACCAGCACCGCCGCCGAGGCGAGCACGAACCCGGCGAACAGCGCCCCGCACCGCCCCGGCACGATCCGCGCCGGGGGCCGCCCCTGCATCAGGAACCCGGCGAGCGCCGCGGCCAGCACGCTCAGCAGCACCGCCGTACCGTCCATGACCTCGGCCGCCGCACACCCGCTCAGCGCGAAGGCGGTGACGACCCCGACGGTCCCCAGCACCCCGTCGGCGTGATCGAGCGAGACGAAGGCGAACGTGACCAGGACGGTCCAGGCGACGCCCAACACCCCGCCGAGCACGCCGAGTTCGTCGTACGGCACGGTCAGCGCGGCGGCGAGTCCCACCCCTCCCACCTGGACCGCGAGCGGCACGGCCCGCAGATCGGCGACCAGCCCGAGCAGCGCGACCCCGATCCCGACCACAAGGAGCCGCCCGGCCGCCGCCCCCAGCGGAGCGACCTCCGTCCATTCCCCCACCCCGGCCACCAGCGCCGTTCCCCCGAGCACCGCCACCCCGCCCAGCAACGGAACCGGACGCGGGCGCCGCGGCCGTCGCTCGACCACCCCGAAGCGCAGGGCGAACATCCGCAGCAGGGCGGCGAGCGCGGCGGTGAGGAGCAGGGCGGCGAGGGCGGCGACGATTCCGTACAGCACCTCGCCAATTTAGGCGCAAATGTCACAATACTGTGCGAATAACACGATCGGGTTTACGTGTCGGCGTACGGCCGATATGTGGGGCACTCCCGCTCAGGCAACCCTCAGCGACGCAGATCACCGCACCCCTGACTACAGTGCGGCGCAAGAAGTGGGTAGTCTCAGACCGAATACCTAAGTTACCGCTTAGTAATCGCTTTCGTGGTTGCTTGGCGGTCGCTTTGGCGGTCGCTTTGGCGGTCGCTTCAGTAGTCGCTGCCAAGAAACCAAGATCCAGTAACCACCTCGCAGGCCCGAGGAGCCCCCAAATGCAACTCGCCGCGATCATTGTGTCGCTGGTACTCACCGCGGTCGGTGTGGCCCTGTTCAGCAAGGCCATCGCCCAGATCTACCGGTTCGTACGGCTCGGCCAGGACGTCCCCGCGGACACCCGCACCGACGACTGGACCGCGCGCACCGTCACAGTGGTCAGGGAGTTCCTCGGCCACACCCGGATGAACCGCTGGGGCGTGGTCGGCTTCGCGCACTGGTTCGTCGCCATCGGCTTCTACGCGCTGATCGCGACCCTGGTGAACGCCTTCGGGCAGCTCTTCCAGGCCGACTGGGTGCTCCCGATCGTCGGCCACTGGCTGCCGTACGAGATCTTCGTCGAGTTCATCGGCCTGATGACGACCCTCGGCATCCTCACGCTGATCGTCATCCGCCAGCTGTCCAAGTCGGACAAGCCGGGCCGCAAGTCCCGCTTCGCCGGGTCCAACACCGGCCAGGCCTACTTCGTCGAGTCCGTCATCCTGATCATCGGGCTCGCGATCATGACGCTGCGCGGCCTGGAGGGCGCCCTCGCCGACGTGCACGGCTACGAGGCCGCGTACTTCGCCTCGTACCCGATCGTCGCCGCCTTCAGGGGGACGGACGTCGGCACGCTCCAGAACCTGATCTATCTCACCGCGATGATCAAGATCGGCACCTCGTTCATCTGGATGATCGTGGTCTCGCTGAAGACCGACATGGGCGTGGCCTGGCACCGTTTCCTGGCCTTCCCCAACATCTGGTTCAAGCGCAACGCCAAGGGCACGGTCGCGCTCGGCGCGCTGCTGCCGATGACCTCGGGTGGCAAGGACATCGACTTCACCGACCCCGGTGAGGACGATGTCTTCGGTGTCTCCCAGGTCGAGCAGTTCTCCTGGAAGGGTCTGCTGGACTTCTCCACCTGCACCGAGTGCGGGCGCTGTCAGTCGCAGTGCCCGGCCTGGAACACCGGCAAGCCGCTCTCCCCGAAGCTGCTGATCATGTCGCTGCGGGACCACGCCCACGCCAAGGCCCCCTATCTCCTCGCGGGCGGCGGCAAGGACGCGGAGGGCAACGAGAAGGCCACCAAGGAGCAGCTGGCGGACGTCCCTGCCGCCGCCCTCGCGGAGGCCGAGCGCCCGCTCATCGGCACGCTCGAAGAGAACGGCGTCATCGACCCGGACGTGCTGTGGTCGTGCACCACGTGCGGTGCCTGTGTGGAGCAGTGCCCGGTCGACATCGAGCACATCGACCACATCGTCGACATGCGGCGCTACCAGGTGATGATCGAGAGCGCGTTCCCGTCCGAGGCGGGCACGATGCTCAAGAACCTGGAGAAGAAGGGCAACCCCTGGGGGCTGGCCAAGAAGCAGCGCCTGGAGTGGACCAAGGAAGTCGACTTCGAGATCCCGGTCGTCGGCCGCGACATCGAGGACCTGTCCGAGGTCGACTACCTGTACTGGGTCGGCTGCGCCGGCGCCCTGGAGGACCGCGCGAAGAAGACCACCAAGGCCTTCGCCGAGCTCCTGCACATGGCCGGCGTCTCCTTCGCCATCATGGGCGGCGACGAGAAGTGCACCGGCGACTCGGCCCGCCGTCTCGGCAACGAGCCCCTCTTCCAGGAGCTCGGCATGGAGAACGTCGCCGCGTTGAACATGGCGTACGGCGAGGATGACGAGGACCCGGCGACGAAGAAGCCGAAGTCCGCGAAGAAGATCGTCGCCACCTGCCCGCACTGCCTCAACACCATCGGCAACGAGTACCCGCAGCTCGGCGGCGACTACGAGGTCATCCACCACACCCAGCTGCTCCAGCACCTCATCGACGAGGGCAAGCTGGTCCCGGTCACTCCGGTGGAGGGCCTGATCACCTACCACGACCCGTGCTACCTGGGCCGCCACAACAAGATCTACACGCCGCCGCGCGAGATCATGTCCGCCGTCCCCGGCCTGCGACAGCAGGAGATGCACCGCCACAAGGAACGCGGCTTCTGCTGCGGCGCGGGTGGTGCCCGCATGTGGATGGAGGAGCGGATCGGCAAGCGCATCAACAACGAGCGCGTCGACGAGGCCCTCTCCCTGAACCCCGACATCGTCTCCACCGCCTGCCCGTTCTGCCTCGTCATGCTGACCGACTCGGTCAACGGCAAGAAGAACGACGGCCAGGCCAAGGAATCCGTCCAGGTCGTCGACGTGGCCCAGCTGCTCCTCGACTCGGTCAGGACCCCGGCCGACCCGGCGGGTTCGGCGGAGACGGAGAGCGTGCCGGAGCCTGAGCCGGTGAAGTGACGCAGTAGGTACGGCAGTAGGAACATGGGTGGACGCTGTAGGGGCCGAGTTTTCTCGGCCCCTACAGCGTTTCCTACGGGAGTTCCTCAGGGAGTTACGGGAGTTACGGAAGTTCCTCAGGGCGTACTGAGCGCCTGCGTGCCCAACACCCCGACAAGCGCCATCCGTTCGGCGTCCTCGGTGCCGGGCTCAGCCGTGTAGATCATGATCCGCAGATCCGACCCCGCGACGGTCAGCACGTCGCAGTCCAGCGTCAGGGGGCCCACCTGCGGGTGATCGATGGTCTTGCGCGACGCCTCGGGCCGGCCCACCGCGCCCGAGTCCCACAGTTCGGCGAACCGGGCGCTGTTCGTGCGCAGTTCGGTGAGAAGCTGCCGTAGCCGCTGGTCCGCCGGGTACCGGTTCGCCGTCGCGCGCAACTCGGCGACCTGCGTGGCCTCCAGCGTGCGCAGGGCCTCGGGGGTGTGGCGGACGCGGTTGCCCGAGCCGAGGAAGTTGCGCCACACCGCGTTGCGGTCGTTGCCGTGGTACTCGCCCATCAACGCCACGTACAGCGGGTTGGCAAGGAGCAGCGTCCACGCCGCGTCGGAGACCGCGACCGGCGTCCCGGTGAGCCTGTCCAGCATCCGCTGAACGCTCGGTGTGATGTACGCGGGCACGGTGCCCTTCCCCGGCGGTACCAGCCCGGCGACGTGGAAAAGGTGCTCGCGTTCGGCTCCGGACAGCCGCAGCGCCCGGCACAGCGCCTCGACGACCTGCTCCGACGGGTTGGCCGCCCGGCCCTGTTCGAGGCGGGTGACGTAGTCGACCGAGATCCCGGCCAGCAGGGCGAGCTCTTCGCGGCGCAGCCCCTCCGCGCGCCGCCGGCCGCCGACGGGCAGCCCGGCCGCCTCCGGGGAGAGCCGCTCGCGCCAGCGCCGCACCGTGTGCCCGAACTCCGTGGTCGCCATGGATCCACTGTGCACCGCTCCGCTCGGATCGTCCTGGTACTGCCAGTCCCAGGAAAACGGGACGCCTGGCTGACCGCGCCGCTCCGTCGCACTGTGGAGGCATGACCACGACACTGATCACCGGAGCGAACAAGGGTCTCGGCTTCGAGACCGCCCGCCGCCTCATCGCCGCGGGCCACACCGTCCACATCGGAAGCCGCGACGCCGAGCGCGGGCGCCTGGCCGCCGAGCGGCTGGGCGCGCGGGCGGTCCCGCTCGACGTCACCGACGACGCGTCCGTGGCGGCCGCGGTGAAGGCCGTGGAGGCCGACGGCGGCCTTGACGTACTGATCAACAACGCCGGCATCGAGGAGAGGGGTGACAACAACGCCGTGATCGGCGCCGCGGACGTGACCGCCGACCTGATGCGGTCGACGTTCGAGACGAACGTCTTCGGCCTCGTGCGCGTCACCCACGCCTTTCTGCCGCTGCTGCGGCGCTCCGCCGCGCCGGTCGTGGTGAACGTGAGCAGCGGCCTGGGTTCCATGGCCCGGATCACCGCCCCTGACACCCCGGCGTACGGCTACCCGGGCGTCGCCTACCCGGCCTCGAAGACCGCGGTCAACCTGATCACCGTGCAGTACGCGAAGGCGTTCCCCGCCATGCGGATCAACTGCGTCGAGCCCGGCTACACCGCGACCGACCTGAACGGCCGCACCGGCACGCAGACCGTCGAGCAGGGCGCCGAGATCATCGTCCGCATGGCCCTGACCGGCCCGGACGGATCCACCGGGGGCTACTTCGACATCGACGGCCCGATCCCCTGGTAGTCGACGGCCCGATCCTCTGCTAGTCAACAGCCCGATCCCCGGGTGAACCCCGAGTGACCCACCCCGCACGTCGCTCCCCTTAACTCCCCGCCGCAACAGGGCCATCATGTGACGGTTGTTGTCGACGGTGTGTTCGAGATGGATGGTGCGTGTGCGAGGAAACGGGAGCGGAATACGTACGGCGGCTGCCGTCACGGGGCTCGGATGCGCCCTGCTCCTGGCGGGATGTACGGGAGGGGGCGCCGGTAGCTCCTCGGCGCCCGCCGCCCACGACCCCATCGCCGTCGCCAAGGCCCCCGCCCTGCTCCCCGTCCCGCGCGGCAAGGGCAGCGAGACGACGGACGACTTCAACGGCGACGGCCACCCCGACCTCGTACTGAACGATCTCGTCAAGGGCCCCGACGACACCCACGGCGACGACGCGGGCATCGGCATCGTGTACGGATCGGCCCGCGGCCTCACACCCGGCGCGCGCCAACTCCTCAGCCCCACCCGGCAGGCGGCCGCCACGGACGGCCAACTCCCCGCCGTATTCGACGCGGAGGCGAGCGCCGACCTGGACGGGGACGGCTTCACGGACCTCGTGGTCTCCACGGATCCGCCGTACAACGGACAGGGCATGCCCCCCGTACCCCTCCAGATCCTCTTCGGCTCCCCCTCGGGCCTGACGGGCAAGGCCGTCAAGCTGGCCATCCCCGCGAAGGCACGCTTCGGCAACGAGTGGCCGGACCAGCCGGTCCCCGGCGACTTCGACGGCGACGGCGCGACGGACCTCGTCGTGCACGCTTCGAACGGTCAACTCAGCTATCTGCGCGGCCCGTTCACCCGCAAGGGCGCCCCGCGCGCGGCGGGCGCCCCCCTCGCCTCCCCGGGCAACGTGCCCACGGGCCCCGCTGCCGACGTGAACGACGACGGCTACGACGACCTCCTCGTCCGTACGGCGGAAGGCGCCGCCGGGTCCGCGATCGTCCTCGGCGGCCCGGCGGGCCCCACCCGCACCGGCGCCACCCTGCCCACCGGAATCGACGTCGCCCTCGGCAGCTTCGGCAAGGGCAAGGCCCTGGACGCGGCGGTCGGTGCGATGGGCGGAACCTCGCTGCGCTACGACCTGCCCGGCACCGCCCGCGGGAGCCTCACCACCGCGGGCTCGGTGCTCGACTCCGGCGACTTCGACGGGGACGGCCTCAGCGAACTCGTCTCCAGCGGCTCGGAGCTACGGCTGCTGCGCGGCCGTACGACCGGCCCGTCCACGGCGGGCATGGTGACCGTGCAGCCGCCCGCCCAGGGCACCACCCGCGTCCTCGCCGTCGCCGACTTCACCGGGGACGGACGCGCGGACCTGGTGGTACGGACGTACCCGGGAGAGACGAAGGACACGGTCGCGGTGTACCCGGGTGCGAAGGAGGGCCTGGTGGCGAAGAAGCCGACGGTCACTTTCTCCACGTCCGAGTTCCTCGGAACGGACTCCTGACGCCTGACTCCTGACTCCTGACGCCTGACGCCTGACGCCTCGAAATTCCTTGAGTCGGGTCCTGGTTCCTCGGATCGGACTGCCGGCACATCCGTCACACCAGCATCAAAGATTCACCGAACTCACGTACAACCCTTACTCACTTGGAGCGGTCTCCTGACTGGTGACCTGCCTGCACGCCCGGGACAACCCGCGGCGACAGCGCACGGTCCCACCCACCGACTGCGGATGCCCGCCCGGCATCCCTGCATGCCGCAGGAGAACCCCGCAACATGCACAACCACCACCCGCGCCCCGTCCACGGGCCCCGGCTTCCTTCCTGGAGCCCCGCCATGCGTACCCGCACCTTCCTCCTGGCCGCCACCCTCACCACCGGCCTGCTCACCGCGCTGCCCGCCACCACGGCCGCCGCCGCACCCTCCGGTCTTGCGGGGGACTTCAACGGCGACGGCTACCGGGACCTCGCCATCGGCGCGTTCAGTGCCGACGTGGGCTCCGTCCGGAGCGCCGGTGCCGTAGTCGTCCTGTACGGATCGGCCTCCGGCGTCTCGGCCGCCAAGAAGACCGTGATCACCCAGAACTCCGCCGGAGTGCCGGGCACGGCCGAGTCCGACGACCGCTTCGGCAACAGCCTCGCCGCCGGCGACCTGAACGCCGACGGCTACGCCGACCTCGTCGTAGGCGCCCAGTACGAGAGCATCGGCGACCGCGACGGCGTCGGCACGGCCACCATCATCTGGGGCGGCAAGAAGGGTCTGACCGGCGGCTCGGCCCTGCCGCAGCCGTCCGGGCTCACCGAATGGGGCGGCTACTCCTCCGGCATCGCGACCGGCGACTTCGACGGCGACGGCAGGACGGATGTCACGGTCACCGGCCAGAGCCGCACCCTCCTCTACAAGGGCCCCTTCGCCCGTACCGGCAAGCCCGCGAGCCAGTCCGGCGTCTACGAGGTCGGCTCGACGTACGACGTCATCGCGGGCGACCTGAACGGCGACCGCGCGGCCGAGCGCGTCTACCCGTTCAGCACCGACGCCGACCAGGGCGGCGACATCCGCTACCTCAGCCACGACCCCGACGGCTACGACACCCACCCCGAGTCGGACTACGCCCAGACCTACCTGCCGAAGGCCGACGGCTCCCTCGGCACGGTCGGCGACATCAACGGCGACGGCTACGGCGACCTCGTCCTCGGCGACTACGAGGACCCGCGCAAGGGCAAGTCCGCCGGTCACAAGGGCGGCCAGATCGCCGTCTGGTACGGCAGCGCCACCGGCCCCGACCCGGCGCAGAAGCCGACCGTCATCCACCAGGACACCGCCGGTGTGCCCGGCACGGGCGAGGCCGACGACCTGTTCGGCTCGGCGGTGAGCGTCGGCGACGTCAACGGCGACAAGTACGCCGACGTCGCGGTCGGCGCCCTCGGCGAGGACAACGGCACCGCCAAGGAGTCGGGTTCCGTCACCATCCTGTTCGGCTCGGCCTCCGGGCTGAAGGGCTCCGGCGCCAAGACGTACACGCAGAACACCACGGGCGTCCCCGGCACCAACGAGACCAACGACGCCTTCGGCCAGTCGGTCCGCCTGGTCGACCTCGACAAGAACGGCAAGGCCGACCTGGTCGTCGGCGCCGGCACCGAGAACGGCTACGGCGCGGTCACCGTCCTGCGCGGCAGCGCCTCCGGCCTCACCACCACCGGCGCCAAGACCCTCACCGCCCGCGACGTCTCCCTCAAGGGCGGCGCCGACTTCGGCTGGACCATCGCCCAGTGACGCGCCGCCAACCCCCTTACTCAGCAAGGACATTCATGCGCATCCGGGCCACCGCCGCCCTCGTCGCCGCGACCCTGACCCCGCTCGCCCTGTCCGCGCCCGCCGCCCACGCCGCCACCCCCGCCACCCCGTACGACTTCAACGGCGACGGCCGGGCCGACCTGGCGATCGGCGCGCCCGGCGCCACCGTCAGCGGCAAGTCCAAGGCGGGCGCGGTCTCCGTCGTCTACGGTAGCTCGACCGGCCTCAAGAGCTCGACGTACAAGCTGATCACCCAGAACTCGACCGGCATACCCGACACCGCCGAGACGGGCGATGCCTTCGGCTCCTCCATCGCCTCCGCCGACCTGAACCGCGACGGCTACGCGGACCTCCTGATCGGCGCCCCCGGAGAGGACGTGGACGGCGACACCAACGACGGCACGATAGCCATCGTCTGGGGCTCGAAGTCCGGCCTGTCCGGCGGCCGTACGCTCGTCAACCACAACCAGCGCGAGAACGACCGCTACGGCCTGGCCGTGGCCGCCGGCGACTTCGACGGCGACGGACGGGACGAGGTCGCGACCGGCTCGAACGGCATGTTCGGCCTCAACTTCGTGTCCGGACCCTTCACCAAGACCGGCGACTTCGGCGGCGGCAACGGCGGATCCTTCGAGTACACATCTCGTCCCTACTCGTCGTCGTACGGCATCGAGTACCTCTCCTCCGGAGACGTCACGGGCGCCGGGTTCGACAGCCTGGTCGTGCACGGCCGTGCCACCGGCACCGACGACGCGGTCACCTCCCTGGTGGACGGCCGGATCGGCAACTTCGTCGACTGGCTGCAGTACCTGCCCTCCGGTTACGTCTCCGCGGTCGGCGACATCGACGGCGACGGCCACGCCGACATCGCCGTCGGCAACCACCGCGAGACCTCCGCCGACCCCTCGGGCGCGCTCGGCGGCAAGGTCACGGTCGTCTACGGCGGTTCCGACGGCCCGGACACCAGCCGCACCCCGCGCGTCCTCACCCAGGCCACCGCGGGCGTTCCCGGCACGGCGGAGAAGGGCGACGGCTTCGGCAGCGGCGTCTCCCTCGGCGACATCAACGGCGACGGGTACGCCGACCTGGCCGTCGGCGCCGCGACCGAGTCGACCGGCTCGGTCACCGTCCTGTACGGCTCGGCCTCCGGCCTGACCACCAAGGGCGCCAAGACGTACACGCAGAACACGGCCGGCGTGCCCGGTACCGAGGAGAAGGCCGATCACTTCGGCGGCCGCACCACCCTGCTCGACCACTCCGGCGACCGCCGCGCCGACCTCTCCGTCTCCGCCCCTGGCGAGAACGCGGGCGACGGCGCGGTCTGGTCCCTGCGCGGCACGACGACCGGCCCCACGACGACCGGAGCGACGAGCTTCGGCCCGTCGGCGACAGGGATCCCGACCACCGGCAGCCCCGGCTACGGCACGACGCTGGGCGGCTGAACCCCGCCCGCACACACGCACCACTGGCGCTCGGCGGCTGAACCCCGCCCACACACACGCACCACTGGCACTGGACGGCTGAACCCCGCCCACACGCACGCACCACTGGCACTGGACGGCTGAACCCCGCCCACACACACGCACCACTGGCACTCGGCGGCTGAACCCCGCCCACACACACGCACCACTGGCACTGGACGGCTGAACCCCGCCCACACACACCACTCACTGCCTCTGATCGCCCACACCGAGCACAGGGAATCTCAGATGCTCCAGCACCACCGCCGGATCGCCCTCGCGACCGCCACCGCCGCCGCGCTGACGGGCGGCCTGCTCACCTTCTCCGCCGGTACGGCGACCGCCGCGACCCCGGCCCGCCAGTACAAGGCCGACTTCAACCGCGACGGCTACGGCGACGTCGCGTTCGCCGCCCCGTACGCGAAGGTCGGCGGCAAGAACATGGCCGGCTACGTCGCCGTGGTCTACGGCAGCTCGACCGGCCTCAACTCGGCCAAGCGCACCGTCGTCAGCCAGAACACCGCCGGCGTGCCCGGCACCGCCGAGACCGAGGACGGCTTCGGTGAGGCGATCGCCGTGGCCGACCTCAACGGCGACGGCTACACCGACCTCGCGGTCGGCACCCCCGGCGAGGACAACGGCTCGGACGTCGACGGCGGCGCCATCACCGTGCTGTGGGGCTCGTCGAGCGGCCTCAAGAACGGCACCTCGGTGAAGGACCCCGCACCCACGAAGCACGACAACTGGGGCCGGGTACTGGCCGCCGGCGACTTCAACGGCGACGGCAAGGCCGACCTGGCCTCCGGCACCAGCGCCTCGTACGTCTACGTCGTCAAGGGCCGCTTCACCAAGTCAGGCACCACAGGCGGCACTCAGAAGGTCAACCTGCCCGAGAAAGCGATGTTCGGCGTCGACGCCATGAGCGCGGGCAACACCAACGGCGACACGAAGTCCGACCTCGTCCTCACCTACCGCACGGCACTCGCCTCGGCCCCGTCGGGCAGCTGGTCCAAGGGCGTCGCCTACCTCGGCGCCTCCACCGGCCTGGTCGTGTCCCAGCCGCGCCCGCTGAACGGCGGCACCTCCGTCGCCCTCGGGGACATCGACGGCGACGGCTACGACGAGATCGCCCTCGGCAACGTCTTCGGCGAGGACAGCGATCACACCGGCACCCTCGGCGGCCAGGTCGTCGTCATTCGCGGCAGCGCGGGCGGCCCGGTCAACGGCGACGCGCCCATGGCCGAACTCACCCAGGCCTCCACCGGCGTCCCCGGCACCGACAAGGCGGACGACGGCTTCGGCGGTGACGTCTCCATCGCCGACACCAACGGCGACGGCTACGGCGACCTCGCCATCGGAGTCGTCTTCAAGGACATCGGCGCGGCCGAGGACACCGGTCTCGTCGTGCTGATGAACGGCTCGTCCCAGGGTGTCTCCCGCACCGGCGCCCGGACCGTCTCCCAGAACACCGTCGGCGTCCCCGGCACCAACGAGGACATGGACTACTTCGGCTCCGACCTCCTGCTGACGGACGTGAACAAGGACGGCCGCGCCGACCTGACCGTGGGCGCCGCCTTCGAGGACGAGGGCGTCGGCGCGGTCACCGCTCTGCGCGGCTCCGCGACCGGCATCACCGCCACCGGCTCCAAGTCCTTCGGCCCGGGCACCTTCGGTCTCTCCCGCACGTACGGCGCATTCGGCACCGGCCTGACCGGCTGACCCGGAGGGTGTGACATCCCGTAGGGGGCGCCAAGGAATCCCCCTACGGGATGTCACAGCTCAGCCGCAAAGCCGGGCTCGGAAGGCCGGTCCCGGCGCATCACTCTCCGGGACCAGGTACGTTCGATAACGTGGCTGGATTCAGGATCGGACGCGGCCGGGACAACCGCGCCCCGCAAGGGCGACCGCAACAGCAGCAACCGTCGTACGGGCAGCAGGCCCCGCAGCCTCCCCAGGGAGGCCGGCCGTCGTACGGCTACCCACCTGCGCCGCCGCAGCAGCAACCGTACGGCGGGCAGCAGGGGGGCTGGCCCCAGGCCGGGAACGGCGGGGGCGGTGGTGGTGGCTACGGCTACGGCGAGCCGGAGTACTTCGGTGACGGGCACCCGCAGCAGGGCCCGGACCCTTACGCGGCGAACCAGCCCGGCCACACGCAGGCCTTCTCGATCGGCGAGGACCCGTACGTCCAGGGCGACACCTACCGCGCCGGCCAGGCCGCGGCCCCGCCGGTGGGCCCGCGTCTGCACTGGAAGGACCTGCTGAAGGGCATCATCGCCCGCCCGAACCCGACCTTCCTCCAGATGCGCGACTACGCGATGTGGGCCCCGGCCCTCATCGTGACGTTCCTCTACGGCCTGCTCGCCGTCTTCGGCTTCGACGGAGCCCGCGAGGACGCGATAAACGCCACCCTGTCGAACGCGATCCCGATCGTCCTGACAACGGCCGTCGCGATCGTGCTCAGCACGTTCATCCTCGGTGTGGTCACCCACACCCTGGCCCGCCAGCTCGGCGGCGACGGCGCCTGGCAGCCCACGGTCGGCCTCTCGATGCTGATCATGTCCCTCACGGACACCCCGCGCCTGGTCGTCGCCATGTTCTTCGGCGGCGACGCGTCCTTCGTCCAGCTCCTGGGCTGGGCCACCTGGGTCGCCGCGGGCGCCCTGCTGACCCTCATGGTCAGCAAGTCCCACGACCTCCCGTGGCCGAAGGCCCTCGCCGCCTCGGCGATCCAGCTGATCGCGATCCTGTCGATCATCAAGCTGGGTACGTTCTAGACAACCTCAGCGGCACACGTGAAGGGCCCCGGTCGAGCACTCGACCGGGGCCCTTCGTTACGTGGCTACGGGGCCCTCAGTACGTGGCCAGGGGCTCTCACTCGTGGCTATCGGACGTCTACGAAGTCGCCGGTCGCGCTGACCGCCGGAGTCGTCGTCGTGCCCGCGAAGCTGTAGCGGAAGTAGCCGTCGGTGGAGGCGGTGACGGTCGTCCTGAGGCTGCCCGTCGAGTTGGACTTGATCGTCTTCACCGTGGTGTAGGTGTTGCTGTTCTTCTTGCGGAACTGCAGCTTCACGGACTGATTCGTGTAGCCGTGGTACTTGTTGTCCTCCCAGTTGGCCCGGGAGAGCTTGCCGGTGACGGTGATGGTCTTGCCCTTCTTCACCGGCTCCGGCGAGGCGTTGACCGTCAGCTTCGAGTAGCGCTGCACCTTGAACGTGGTGGCCGCGTCCCGGTGGATGTAGTTGGAGTCGTTGGCGGAGACCAGCGTGGCGAGGTTCCAGGTGGCCGCCGCGCCGTTATCGACGAAACCGGTCGCCGCCTGCGGGTCGAACGTCAACGTGCCCGTGCAGGTCGACGTGGTGGCGCTCGCCTTGACGCACTTGATCTTGCCGTCGTCGTACCAGATCTGCGCGAAGTTCGGCTTCGGACCGGAGGCGCTGATGTACGTGGTCTGCGCGATGCCCGAATCGTCCGACGCGGTCACGGACACCTTGGCAGACACCACGTTGGCGGTACCGACCACGACCGGTTTGCCGCCGTTGACGACGACCTTGTCGATCGTGATGTTGCCCGAACCGCCGTCAGCCGCCTGGGCCGCGGTGGCACCGGTTGCGGTGGCGACCAGCGCGACGCTGGTGCCGAGCAGGGCAAGGCGCGCGATTGTGCGCATGAACGTCCCCCCATGGAGTCCTTGATTGACCAGAGGGAGCGTACGGCTCAGGCCAACGGTTCACCACGTCGTTCTTCCGACGCCTTCAGCACACCCAGCCTGTCCAGCTCAGAGCGCTTCCCTGTTCACCTTGACCGCTTCCCCCGACCTGTGCACCGGAGGCAAGACACTCCAGGCTCGGTGACCCTCTGAGGGACGTTCGAGACGTGGTCTCCCCCTCGCCAAGGATCTGCGATCCACCAGCGCATCCGCCTGAGAGCCCCCCATGCCAGCAACCGATCGTGATAATCGGTCGGGTTCACGCATCAGAAACTCGGGAAGCTCCAAAGGCTCGCTGCCCCTCGGGGCGGCACCTTGGACCAGGGAGAGAACTTGCTGGCGAATCTACTGCCGGGCTTTCGTGATGTCCGAGCGCCGCTCTCGACGGGATGCATCTGGCTCCTGACACTGTGGATGATCCTGGAGGACCGTGTTCCGACGCCACAGCAGGCTCACGGTGTCTGGGCTTCCCTGTATCGCCTTGGCGGTTTGATAGGTCCCGCTGGAGTACTCGCGGCGGTCGCCTTCCTTGCCTATCTCATCGGCGCCATGCTCGCCGTCCGAGTAGTCACCGTGAACGCGAGGGAAGCGCCGAAGGCCGCGAGGTTCTGGAGCACCAAGACAGACCTCACGCCTCGCGTGTCCCAGCTTGCGTACGACGACCTGGTCAGCTTCCTTCAGGATCACGAACGGGTGCCCGCCGCGGAACCGGAGGTCCCCGCGACGGGGAGGTCGGAGCGCGAGGACGGCCGACGCCTCGTGGTGAATTTGGCAGTACGAGACATCCTTGGTGAGACACGCCAACTCCGCACCAAACTGCTGATCGCCAACTACGACTTGTTCAACGAGTACGACCGAGCGGTGGGTGAGGCAGAGTTCCGCAAGAACGTCGCCTACGCTCTCCTGGGTCTCACGGCTGCGCTCACTTGGATGCAATCGCCTTGGTGGGCCTTCCTCCTAATTGTTTCCACCCGGCTATACGTTGCCGGCACGGGAAGCGAGCGAGCAGCCAACGACGTCATCGTCCAGGCAGTAGTGGCGGGCCTCATCACCCCGCTCTCGATGACCGGAGCCGCAGGTGTGCCGGCCATTCCTACGGGACGGAGCCAGTAGACGGGGACGCTCTCAGAACCTGGCCGTGGGCCACGGCGCCGCAGCGAGTCCAACTGTTTCCACCTGGCGCTGGCCGTGTCCTGGCAAGTGGTCGCCCTGTCGGTGACGGACGACGGGGGAGCCGATACCGCTCCGAAGGTCGAGCACCGGGACCAGGAGGCGGAGCACGGCCGGGGGCTGGGCATGGTCTGCGCGATTGCCCACCGGTTGGTGGTCCACGACAGCGACGGCGGCCACACAGTCACCGCGGAGCTCTTCACGGACACGCACCCGGGCCAGGATGCAGACGTGACCTTCATGATTGTTCGTGGGAGCGCCCAGAACGGGCCGTACCGCTGCCCCTGCTGCGGGTTCATCACCCTGGCCGAGCGTGGAACGTTCGAGACCTGCGATATCTGCTACTGGGAGGACGACGGCCAGGACGAGCACGACGCCGACGAGGTACGCGGCGGTCCCAACCACGACCTCAGCCTGCGGCAGGCACAAAGGAACTTTGAAGCGATGGGCGCCTGCAACGAGTACTGCACCCAATTCGTACGTGCCCCGTTGCCCAAGGAACACCCGGATGGCGGCACGCCGTACGGAACAGCAACGCTCCGCTCGTGGTCGTGACATCCCACGGCTCCCGCCGCACCATAAGCGCACCAGATCCAGCGGGCAACAGCGGGGAACCACGGTGAAAGCGGCCAAGCCCACCGAGGCCATGCCTGGGTCGTCAGAGCAGGTCAGCGGCCGACCGAGCCTCAAATGAACGCAGCTTCCCAAGCTGAGGTCACACCAGGGCACCGCAGTTGGTCTGCCAGAGCCGGCCGCCGCCGTGGAGGATGACCGCATGCATTACTTCAACGGGGCCGGTTGGCTCGCGATGTTCACCGGCACGGAGACGATGATGGCTCGGACTGTGGACGTGGACGCGTGGGACACGGCGACAGGCGTTGCCCTAGTTGTCGATCCGCAGCGCGGTACTCGGCGCCTGGTGACGGACTACCCGGACTTCTCGCACCTGGAGCAAGCCGACCAAGTGGTGGCCGCCATCCCCGGAGGGGGCTGGCGTGCGTACTGGAAGGACGAGGGCCCCGAGAACGGGCCGTTGACCGAACAGGTCCTTGCATGGCTCGTCACCTCCAAGGGGCGAACCACTCCAATCACCGTCGACAAGCACGGACATGTGGACGACGCTGATAGCGCCGATCGCCTCCTTCCGCCCGAAGAGGAGTGAAGGAGCCTGCGCGGCGTGAGTGTCTAACTGCGTGACAACGCCGACGAACACCGGCGGACGACCGCGGACGTCTGCGGATCGTCAGCGCAGGTGAAAGCCACCTCAGCCCAAGGCAGCGCCCCCACCCAAGTTGCTTCGGGATGAAGCAGTCACCCGGAAAAGCCTTGGAGCTCTGAGCCGTGGCGGCTGTACGGTCACGTTGCCCCGACAAACGGCGCTCGGAGGCGCCCCAGGCGGAAGCCAAACCGGTGGGAGTAAGAGGCAGCTCGCAGGGTGGTCGCACGCGTGGCGCACGATCGGCGTCCTGAGTAGTCCCCACCGGCCCCCGGCAGTTGTCCGTGGCAGAACCGTGCCAGGTTGGCCGGGAACCCACGAGGAATCGCGGACGAGTAAGCGTCGACGCCAAGCGGCGATCAGGCCACTCCCGCGCAGGTCAGAGGCCCAACTACCTCTAGATCACCCGAGCTTCCCTAGCTCAGGGCTCGGCCATCGGATACGCGGTGGCCACCTGACGCGTGGTTCTGTACCTTGCCCCCATGACCGACAACCAAAGGGGCAATGCCGCGTAGGCGCCCGTCAGCCCTACGGGACGACCTGCCTCTCCGCCCCTGGAGGCGGCGACGGTACCCGTTCATTGATCGCCTTTCAGGATCTTGCACAGCTGACCTGCGTCGGCTAGAGCGGACCCGCTTCTGGCCCGAAGCCACAGAAGAAGCGTTCTGGCACTGGCAGGCATTTGCCCATGGCCCCCTCAGACAACTTGTAGATCCACTCACAGGTCCTGATTGCGGCATCCCTGAGTGCGGGTGTTACGGTGCCGGCTTCCGCGAGCACCTCGAAGCCGTGCTTCACGCACTGCCCAGGAAGAGCGCGCGTGAGTTGCGCGCCCTCGTGTGGGCCCTCGATGGGAAGATTCTGGCAAGGGCCAAGGTCATTCCGGCTGACAGCCTGAACGTGCCATGGTGGCGAGGCCAGCTCTAGGACCATGGGCGGCCGTCTCCGTTTCCGTCTCATTCAGCCCCGTTCACGGTCGTTCAGGCGGGACCCGAAGCCGTCCCCGCACACGTAGCCAACCGCCCATGAACGCAAGTGAACTCCCCTGCACCCACCCCAACACCCCACCACGACAGTTGGAAAGAGTGCAGGCCGACTGCATATTGGCTCGCCGTTCGGCCGCAGCCTGCGTATGGTCACGCGTCGGGATGACCCCGTTGGGTGAGGGCATGTGCGGTGCCTCGAAGAGCGGAGCAGGGTGAGCAAGAGACGCTACGTTGCGAGGGGTGTGCCGGGTGGCTATCGGATCTGGGACAACCGCGGACGTCGATGGTGGGGCAACCTCTACGAGCTGTGCCCTGACGATCTCTTGGCCGAGCTCAACAGCCAGGCAGACCCGACGCGGATCACTGCGCTAACGAAGCGCTACAGGGCGCTGAAGCGATAGGTATCGCCGAGTCGTGGATGACGCGGCACGCACCACAACCGCACTAGATCGAGCGGGGAACCACGGTGCAGGCGGCCGGGTCCGAGTAGGCCACGACCCCAACGTTCGCCCAGGTCAGCACGTCAACTGACAGCAAGAGCTCGCAGGTTCCCAAGCTGGGGTCTCGGCAGGGTTCTCCCGCTTAGCAGCGGTCTCGGTCGTCACCCTGCCCTCGTAGGGGGTGCTGGCCTGTCGTGCGGCAGGATGTCCCCTCATGAGCGATGCTCCCGTCCCCTCAGTGGGTGATCCCGCCGCCGAGTCCATCGAGCGCGGTCAGCAGGCTGCCACGAGGGGAGATTGGAAGACGGCTGTATCCGCTTGGATCACTGGTTCCAATGCCGGAAGCCTGGAATCGGCGAACCTGGTGCTCACGGCGATCCCACCCCTGAAGACCCAGGCCGATGATGGGGACGTTGATGCGCAGGCTCTTCTGGCCGGAGTGCTGCTCGACTTTGCGGACGCTTCTGCTCTGCCGATGGTGTTGACCTACGCAACAGCCGCGGCACGGGCCGGACACCGGGCAGCCCAACGCACCCTGGGCGTCATGTACCGCACCGGCCGCGGAGTCGAGACAGACGCGCACCAAGCCGAGGCGCTCTTCACAGCGGCTGCCAAGGCGGGCGACCCGTACGCCGCTTTCAACCTCGCGGGCATGCACATCACGGGCGATGCCCAGGTGAGAGACCACGACCAGTGCTTGCGTCTCCTGCGCCAAGCTGTCAGCGGGGGCGTGACCGAGGCCGCTGCCGTGCTCGGCGACCGACTCGCCGCCATCGACGAGGACGCCGAAGCCCTGAGCTGGTATCTGCATGCCGCCCGGCGGGGCCACGCGGGTTCGATGCTTGCCGCCGGGTGCTCGTACCGCGACGGCCTGGGAACAGAGCCGGACCCGGTCCAAGCCGTGCGGTGGTTCCTGGCAATGCTCGACAGGGGCAACAGAGACGGGATCCATGAGGCGATCCAGCTGGTGAAGCAGGGCATGACCGACGAGCAGATCCGCACCGCTGGTCAACTGGCCGGCCGTGCCTCCGAAGCTGAAATGCTCATCCGCATGGCCCTTGAGCACGGCGGGTGATCGGCCGCGTCCCTCGCGGAGGATGAGGGGGGTGGGGATCCACGGCCTGCACATAGTCCCGAGGTGGCTCCCGGGAACCTTTATGCCCACCCCCCTTGACCGCGGACCTCGAAGGTTCTCTGACCGGACTCATTTCACCAGGCAAACTAGCAAGCGGCACTGACAACAACCTGGCGCCAGGAGGCCCGACGGAGCCTCGCTGCGGTACAGCAGCGAAGTACCGCAACCACAGCAGCCGTCCCCATCCCGCAGCGTCTCTGTAGACCCGACGCGCGGCCTGTATGACCTTCAATGACCGATCTCTGTAGAGCTACGGATCAGAAGGCGCCGCGCCCCAGTCTTGTCCGACCGGGCGGGGAACTACGGTGATTCGCGGCCACTCCCGGGCGGCGGGCGAGTCAACGGCCTCTGACCGATTACCTGGTCAGGGGCCGTTCACCTGCGGTGGGCGTGGGATTTGAACAGTGAAGCTCCAGTATTGGTGGCGGGTCTCCTCGCCACGCGCGTTGCGCAGCACGCCAAGACTCGAAGACTCCCGCTAGTTGATCAAGCAGGCCCTTGGCAGCGAACAATGCCACGCTCGCCACGCCCGAGCCGGCCAGAACCCAGAGCGTGATGGTCACATCCACTGGTTCCATGCTCCTCTCACTGTCTGACAACGCGTCCGTTGATGGGAACACGCTCCAAGGGAAGCTGTGCGTCGCAGCTGTCCACCAGTACCTCGGACGTTCCTGCTGAACTCCGGACAGTCGGCTCACCGCGCCCTAGTCTGAACGGAACTGAGCTGGACAGTTGTGGCCGATGCTGGACGACTCTGGACAGGCGTCGGCAACGAACCATGAGACGGGGCGGGGCGATGACTGATGACTCTCTGGCGAAACAGCTGGGTCACTTGCGTGTCCGGGCTGGCAACCCCTCGCTGCGAGACCTGGAGAAGCTCACCGATCGCCAAGGCAGAAGGATGAGCCGGGCCTCTATCCAGGATAAGTTCTCCGGAACTAGTGGTCTGAAAATGGTCCAGGTGCTAGCTCTGGTTCGAGCATGCGCCGACTACGCACATTCGATCGGCGCTCCGCTCCCGCCTGAAGATACCGATGAGCAAGTTTGGCAAGAAAAGGCAGCACACCCCACTGCGCCCAAAAATCGGCATGCCGTTGAACCGCCACGCGAGACGGACCCTAAGGCGTCTCAGGATCAGAAGACCGGCGACCCATCCGATCTAGAGGCACTAATCCCGCCCCTCATCAACGCCGGCATGGACGATATCTCAAGTCTCGCAAGACAGGGGGCAGGCCAACCCCTAGAAACATGGCTGCCAACTGTCGTTGTCGCACTCGGCTACGCACATATGGATTACCAAGGTTTCCTCAACTTGGCCGCCCATGCACCACCCGGCCAGATCGTGAAAATCCTCGGATCGATACCTGAGGACGGTCCCGAAAGTATCGGCAACCGATACTTCCAGACCTGCCTGCTGACTCAGCACCCCTCCGAGATACCCAAGCTCCTGGTCGCACTTCGCCGGGCCGAATGGGAGCTGAGCTTCTGGTACGCGCACAATTTCGTTGACGCCATTCTCGGCAAAGGCGACTGGCTAGGGGGCACCAGGCCAGATCTGGCCGACGTCCTGCGAGCGCTGCGCGCGGCCACACTGAAGGATGACGCCGATAAACTCGCAGAGAATATCGGGCTGCATTCATGGCCCAGAATAACATTGGCGACTGCCGGAGCTATCCCTAAAGACTTTCTCGGGGATCGAGAGCTCATCCTACATGCAGGCTCACAGGGTGGACCGCATCGACTCTTGAGGTTGATCGACTGCCTGAAAACAGAGCAGATTCAGGGAATCGAATCGCACACGACGCTGGAATATCTACTGGCAGCGGTACCCATGGGCAAGCATGCGGATTTCTCTCGCATACTCAACGACGCCGGGTTGAAGTCCGAGGCTCAACGCCTGTTGGAACTGGAAAAAGAAATTCCATTCTGACACTCTGGCAACTGCGACATACACAGAAAGCACGCCCCCGGTCCACATCAGACTCGGGGGCGTGCGCTCGTAGGCCGATAAGCGGGTTCTCTTCCCCACCCACATCTAGCGATGATCAGCTGCACGCCTTCTCGATGGCCTCGAAGATGTCAGCGTCGGTCCCCTGCTGCCAGGACGGCAGGTCTGGCCAGTCCACCACGTAGCCCGGCTTCGGCTCCTCGAGTTCCTGGAACCTGAAGACCTGGAGGAACTGGTCGCGTTCATCGGCTCGTCTCAGTTGCCGTCTCATTCAGACCCGTTCACCGCCGTTCAGGCAAGACTGCGAGTCCGATACGACGCGAGGCCAAGACGTCCATGAACGCAGGTGAACGCGCCTGAACTCCGCCCACCGCCCCACCAACACAGTTGGAAAGCGTGTTGGTGAGGGAAGTCTTCTTGGCATGGACGCATGGGGGACGCTTCTGGCAACCATTACCGGCGCGGCGATCGCTCTGCTGGGACAGCACCTGAACAAACGCAGTGAGGCACGCGCCAAGACTGTCGAGCTGCTGATGGATGCCTGCGCCCAAATCGCGGCTTCGAGCGGAGATTTCCTCAACCGCGTCTGGGAAGAGCAGGTACTGAACCTTGAGGGCCGCGTGATCGAGTGGGATCTGGCGAGCCATCGTCTGGCATCCGCACGGCTGCAGATCCTGGCCCACGACGCTGGGCTGTTGGCCGCGCTATGCGAGGTCAATGACGCCGGCCAGGCTCTGGGAGCCTATTGGCGACGGGGTGACGCGGAAGAGTCCGAGTACCGAGCCCGGCGGGACCGGTGCCGTGCAGCCATGCACTCGTTCATCGAGCAGAGCAGCCGTGTGATCGGCAAGCGCCTGGAGCGCCCCTGACGGACCGCCGCACCACAACCGCACCAGATCGAGCGGGGAACATCGGGGAATCGCGAGAAACGCAGGCGTCGCCGAGGTCAGCGCCGAACCGGCCACGAATGATCGCAGCTTCCCAAGCTGAGAGCGCGAGCGCGTTCGTGGCCTGGGGCGGCGTCAGCGTTCCCAGCGGTCGTCGCCGCCAGGCCCAACGATGACAGGGGAGATGCCGCGTCCGAGCAAGTGCCATGACTCGAACCGCGGGTCCGGGCCGATACGCAAGCCGGCGCCGTCGCCAAAATCGATACTCAGGCCACCGCAGTCCTGGACGTCAACAGCCGTGATCGACTGTCCGAAGAGACCGAGCACAGGGGCGAGGTGCACACCCGATCCAGGCTCCAGCTCGTGCCATTCACCGCTCGCATCTCGGAGCAGAAACGGTGTCTCCACGATCAACTCAGCATCCACTCCATGTCCTCCGCCCGCAGCGGGAGCGGACAGGTTCAACCGCACCTGGTGATCGAATGCGGTGCACTCCACGTGACTTCCGATCAGAGCTGTAGGCACTTTCATTCCGACTCCCGGCCGCCAGCGCGCAGCTCGGCCTGCCGTCGACTGGCGTACGCCTCCAGGTCGTTCTTGATGGCCATGACGTCCTCAACCTGTATCCGGATCGGTGCGCAGAACTGTGCGTCGCACGAGCGGGGGAAGGTGCCGTCAATCAGAGAGATACCGCTGAGGACCACGCCTCCGTCATTGTCGATCTCAGTGCAGAGCACCGGGTGGAAGGAGCAGTCCTCGTAGATGTCCCCCACTCGGATCCCGGCAGGGTTACGAGGGTCCGTCACGTCGTTCATGCGGCCCAACATGCCACGGGAGACCGCACAACGCTGCAGCGATTGCAGCGCCCGCCGTCTCAGTTTCCGTCCCGTTCAACCCTGTTCAGCCGAGACGCAAAGCCGTCCGAGCGCCCTCGGCCAGCCGCCCATGAACGCAGGTGGACCGGTCCGTTGTATCGGTCGAGGCATGGCACGGCTTGTATTAGGAGTAGAAGTTCTTCCAGTACTCCTCATGGGACGTAGAGAAGTCAGCTGGCCGATCCCGTCGCAGCACCTCGTAGCGTGCCGAGTAGGCATCGAGGGCTTCATGTAGCGAGCAGCCAAAGTGATCACGCAGCACCTTGATGCCGAAGATGATCCGCCCAGCGACGATCTCGCCGTCCGCGACATCTATGCCGTCTCGCTCAACGTCCATACAGCGATCAAAGCGGACCACGTGGCTAGCATCAACGCGAACCTTGCAGATTGGCCACATGCGAGACAGCCCAGGTCAGAGCGCTTCCTTCGACGGCGTGATCGGCTCGCCCGACTTACGTACTACAGGCAACACACTCCACGGGAAGTTGATCCACTCGTCGGTGCGCTTCCACACGTACTCGCACTTCACCAGCGAGTGGGGCTTCTCGTAGATCACGGCGCTGCGGACCTCGGCGACGGCGTCGACGCAGAAGTCATGCACCAGCTTGAGCGTCTTGCCGGTGTCGGCGACGTCGTCGGTGATCAGGACCTTCTTGGCGGAGAAGTCGATGGTGTTGGGGACGGGGGCGAGCATGACGGGCATTTCCAGGGTGGTTCCGACGCCCGTGTAGAACTCCACGTTCACGAGGTGGATGTTCTTGCAGTCGAGGGCGTAGGCGAGCCCGCCCGCGACGAAGACGCCCCCGCGGGCGATGGAGAGCACGATGTCGGGCTCGTACCCGTCGTCGGCGATCGTCTGGGCGAGCTCGCGGACGGCGGTGCCGAAGCGCTCGTAGGTGAGGTTCTCGCGCACGTCACTCGTGCTGTTGTCGCTCACACCTGGGTCCGATGGAAGTTGAGGAAGGACCGGGACGCGGTCGGCCCGCGCTGACCCTGGTAGCGGGAACCGTAGCGGTCGCTGCCGTACGGGAACTCGGCCGCCGAGCTGAGCTGGAACAAGCACAGCTGCCCGATCTTCATCCCCGGCCAGAGCTTGATGGGGAGCGTCGCGAGATTCGACAGCTCAAGGGTGACGTGCCCGGAGAACCCGGGGTCGATGAACCCGGCTGTGGAGTGCGTGACGAGCCCGAGCCGCCCGAGCGAACTCTTGCCCTCAAGCCGCGAAGCGAGATCATCCGGCAGTGAGATGACCTCGTACGTACTGGCGAGGACGAACTCCCCGGGATGCAGGATGAACGGCTCATCCCCCTCGGGCTCGACCAGCCGAGTCAGATCCGCCTGTTCGACGGACGGATCAATATGCGGATAGCGGTGATTCTCGAACACCCGGAAGTAGCGATCGAGCCGCACGTCGACGCTCGACGGCTGCACCATGGATTCGTCGTACGGATCGATCCGCACCCGTCCGGAATCGATCTCGGCCCGGATGTCCTTGTCTGAGAGAAGCACGCCCCGAGGATACGCGGGGACTGTCTGCAATTGCGCACAGTCCCCACGCCTCAGCTACGACCTACCGCTTCTACTCGCTCGCTTCTACTCGCTGCTGTGCCTGCTACTCCTGCTGACTACCGCTTCTCCAGCGTGACCGGTACGACGTTCCGGAGCCGCGCACAGCGTGGACACCGGATGAGCCGACCAGGGCCGAGCCGCTCGGCCTGCTGCATCGGGAACGAAGTGGTGCTGAACACGTGCCCCTCGGCACAACGGACGACGGTGCGTTCCATCAAGTCCTCAGAGTCCCTTCCCCAAGAGCCGCGTCTGACTGACGACGAAAGCCCACATTACGGGACGTAAGGGATGACCCTCCAGGCGGCACTCCGGTCACACACAGACCCTCTTCCGCGCCCCCACCGTACGCCCCAACTCCGGCCCCCCGCAGCCGCATCACCTCCCCCGAAACGCACCCTGGCCCCACGGCTTCGGTGCCGGGGGCCAGGCATGAGGTAGAGTGAGCGGGCATTCGACACCGGCCCGAACCGGCGTCTTAAGCGGGTGTAGTTTAGTGGTAGAACATCAGCTTCCCAAGCTGAGAGTGCGAGTTCGATTCTCGTCACCCGCTCCAGTATTGAAGCCCCAGGCCGGCGGCCTGGGGTTTGTTTGTTGTCTGACCAATTTGAGAGCGGCGTGCTCCCTGCGTGCCCTAAGGGAAGTCCCGCCCGCGCGACAAGAAGCAGCGCCCCGCCCACCGCGTCCGCTTCAACGAACAGGAACTCTCCATCATCCAGTCCGGCGCCGGGAACAGCCGGTCCGGTCGGCGCTGTTGCATCGACCGAGGCACTGGCGCCGCACGGGCGGGGGACACGGAGACCACAAGGTCGTCCGCCCGCCAGGGTCCGGGCCCCGGGATCGCGGTACGCCCGCCGCGCATTCGGACCGATACGTATTTCTGCAGGAGGACTGTTCTTATGACTGACCGGCCCTTGACGCTCATGGCAGTGCACGCCCACCCCGACGACGAGGCCACCGGAACCGGAGGGGTCCTCGCGCGGTACGCGGCGGAAGGCATCCGCACGGTTCTCGTGACGTGTACCGACGGCGGTTGCGGTGACGGACCGGGGGGTGTCAAACCGGGCGATCCCGGGCACGATCCGGCGGCGGTCGCCTTGATGCGCCGTCAAGAACTCGGGGCGAGCTGTGACGTCCTGAAGGTCAGCGATCTGGAGATGCTGGACTACGCCGACTCCGGGATGGCGGGCTGGCCCAGCAACGACGCCCCCGGATCCTTCTGGCAGACCCCCGTGCAGGAAGGCGCCGTCCGACTCGCGGACCTCATGCGGCACTACCGACCGGATGTGGTCGTCACCTACGACGAGAACGGCTTCTACGGCCACCCCGACCACATCCAGGCCCACCGCATCACGATGGCGGCGCTGGAGATGACCGCGCTGACACCGAAGGTGTACTGGACCACGATGCCCCGCTCGATGATGCAGCGGTTCGGCGAGGTCATGCGCGAGTTTCATCCGGACATGCCGGAGCCGGATCCTGCCGAGGCCGCCGCGATGGCCGAGATCGGCCTCCCCGATACTGAGATCACCACGTGGGTGGACACCACCGCGTTCAGCGGTCAGAAGTTCGACGCGCTGGCCGCGCACGCCAGTCAGGGCGAGAACATCTTCTTCCTCAAGATGGGCAAGGAGAGGTTCGGCGAATTGATGGGCGTGGAAACCTTCGTACGTGTCAAGGACGCCACCGGCGCGGCCGTATCCGAAAACGATCTCTTCGCCGGACTGCGCTGATCCGCCCGACCGGGGCTCGGGCTCGGGCTCGGGAAAGCTCATCGGCCGCACAGCGCGATCGAGCGCATCACACACCCGAAGGCTCCTCCACGCGAGTAGCGCTCCGACAGCCCGCGACCAGGCCCTCGTCGGCGGCGCCGACGCGTGCCCGCGCTGCCGACCCGACACCACGCTCGTCCCCGCAGGTCTCCCACCTGGCAACCGCGAGGCCGCATCGACGATGGCGGACTCCACGTACCATGCGTTCAGCCTGTCCGGCGTCGCGAACATCTGCCCCCGGGTCAGCGGCCTGGGGGTTGTTTGTTGGCTGGTCCAGGCTCTGACCGGGTTGCGTGAACCGGCAGATCTTGCTGATGGTGCGTACGGGCAGTGATCATCGGCGAGTTGAGGCCAATCCGTCCCCGACGTCGCACTGCCGTCGACGCCGGGGGCCTTGCCGCCCAGCCCGAACGAACACCGTGCTCCGTCAAGCACCGATCCGCAGAACGACACGTCCCTTGCCGTGCCGTGTCACGGCGAGGCGGTGCGCATCGGCTGCCTCGGACAGGGGGAGGACCGCTCCGACGTGTGGGAGGAGACGGCCGTGTGTGGCGAGTTCGGTTACCGCGTGCAGGTCCCCGGGTACCAGGCGCGCGAACACCGGGCGGGTGCTCGGATCAGTGATGTCGACGGTCGACGCATGGCGTGTGGCGTCGTGTCCGGCCGCGGCGGCGCGCGTGAGCATGCCTCGGCCGACAGTGTCGAACATTGCGTCGACCCCGCCGGGGACGATGGTGCGGACCCGCTCGGTGACCTGTTCGTCGCCGCCGACCGGCGTCGCGCCGAGGCGCCGCAGGAACTCGGCGTGATCAGCTGCGCCGGCACCCAGCACTGTTACCCCGCGAGCCACCGCGATCTGAACGGCCACAGACTTTGGCGCAGATCATTACCCTGGAGGTATGGATCGGGTCGAGGTTCGACAGCTCGAATACTTCATCGCCCTCGCCGAGGAGCTGCACTTCAGCCGCGCCGCTGAACGACTCGGCATCGCGCCCCCGCCGCTGTCCCGTGCCATCGCTCAGAGGGAACGACGCCTGGGTGTCAAACTGTTCGAGCGGACCAGTCGGCACGTCGAACTCACGCCGGCAGGCAAGGTCTTCCTGGTCGAGGCCCGCAAGGCATTGCAAGCGATCGATCGCGTTGTCCAGCGGACGCTCCATGCCGCCGGCGGCACCTTGCGCATCGCCGTCGCCCCGGGCATGGGCTCCGGGTTGCTGCGCGACACCCACCGCCGCTACCAGGCACACCACGGCCACGACACGATGCAGCTGATCTTCACCCACGATCAGGCCACAGCCGTACGAACCGGGCAGGCCGACGTCGCCCTGCTCTGCGCGACCGAGGACCTCCGCGACCTCGAGAGCAGCGACATCGCCCAGGAGTACCCGGTGGCCCTGCTGCCCGCCCACCATCCCCTCGCCGCGCGAAGCGACGTCTCCCTCGCCCGCCTGCGCAGCGATCCCGCCTACCTGCCCGAGTGCCCTGCGACCGGCCTGGACGAACTCATCGACCGCGTGGCACTCGGACGGCTCGTCGTTGTCGTCGGCCACAGCGTCACCGACCGCCTCGGCTCCGCTGTCATGGGAGTTCCGGTCACCGGCCTGCCGCCGACCGACCTCCTGCTCGCCTGGCCGGCAGAATCGCGCGACCGCCGGATCGCAGAGATCCTTGATCTCGCCCGCACCGTGACGCCGTCGGTATCCCGGCCGACCATGGTCAGGGCCGCAATCACCCCCGCCGCCGGCTGAGCGGCGTGCATGCGCGGAAAAGCGGCCAGAACCTTGAACCTGAAACAGCGGCCTTCCGGGCAACGTTCGCTTCCAGAGCTCGGCCGCTCGCCAGCCGCCAAGAGGGCCCTCCACGCCTCCGAGCCGACGGTGTGCGCGGATTGAACTCCTCAAAGCGGGTGTCGAAGGTTCGAATCCCGCGGTCAGCAGCGGAGCAGTCTCTGTCGCTCAAGGCCCGGCTGGAGCCACGTACCACCACGTCGCCGGGGAGGAGGCCCGGGTCAGATCACGCGGAAGAGGTCGGCGGCTGCGTGGACGTCGGTGAAGTCCTCGATGGAGCGCAGGTTGTCGCACAGGGCGTCCAGGACCGAGTCGGCTTCGGCGACGCGCGGGGCGCCGATGGCCACGCCGAAGACGCGGAAGCCCAGGCGGTGCTTGGCCTCGTTCCAGCCGCGCATCCATTTCTCGGTGACGCCGCAGTCGTCGTCGGTGAGCATCACGATGTCGCCGCGCATGCGGGCGGTGTCGGTGAACTCCTCCTCCAGCAGTTCACCGGCCGCTGACAGCGGTCGCTGGTAGCTGGTGCCGCCGCCGAGGAAGGTCTCCGCGAAGTCGAGCACCTGGGCGATATCGGCCGGCTGATCGGCCGGGAAACGGAAGACCTGGAGCTTGTCCGCGGCGGAGAACAGGATGCCGACGAATTCACGCCCCGCGTTGCGAGCCTGGTCCAGCAGCGCCAGGGCGCACGCCTTGGCCCACGCCTCCCGGGTGACTCCGCCGGGCCCTGCCTCGTACATGGAGTGCGAGGTGTCGACGCACGCGATGATGGCGCCCTGGCCGGTGCTCTGCTCTCCCTGGCTGTCGTAGAGCATCAGCTCCCCGGCGGCGTAGCGCGCGGCGAACACCGCGCGCAGTGCGGGCAGGCCGAGGTTGGCCAGTTCGGAGGGGATGACGCGGGAGAGGTCGTTGCCCAGGGTGACGCCGACCAGTTCTCCGGTGGCGTTCTCGACCTTGCGGGCGCGCTCGCCGTCGGCCATCTGCCGGAAACGGCCGATCAGTTCGGCCCACTCGGCGAGTCGGCCGGTGCGCAGCCGCTCGGCGAGCCGGGCCCGCTGGTCGAACGGCATCCGCTCCAGCTCGCCGGGACCAACTCCCCATGCCCGCATCAGCGCGCCCTCCTCCCGCGTGGCCTCGGCGGCCTTCGCCACCGCGTTCCGCGCGGCGGCACCGATGCCGGGGGCCGTCGCCGTGAGGGCCTGCGCGGCGGCCCGTGCGGCCTGCCGCGCAGTGGCCTCGGCGGCGCCGGCGGCCTCGATCGCCTGTTGTACGGCATCGTCGGCGGGAAAGGGCACGGTGCCGTCCTCGTCGGCCTCGTCGGCGGCCTCCTGGAGCGCCTCGCCCACGGCGTTCGCCGCACCTTCGACGGCCTGCCGGGCCTGCTTCGCCTGCTCGACCTGTTCCTGGGCATCCCGGGAGCACTCCAGTATCCGGCGCAGCGCGGCGGCCTGGGCGAGCACGGCCATGGCGGCGGCGTAAGGGTCGCCGGCCGTCTCCCGGTGCAGCTCGGCGAACTCCGGTGACTCCACCAGTGAGGTGACGACCTGGTGATTGACCAGTCGCGAGGGGTCCATCTCCTCGCGCTCACGCAACTGCGGTCTGACCTTGTAGGCGGCCAGGAACACGTCGGTCAGGACGTCGGTGGTGTGGTCGTAGCGCTGATTCAACTCCTCGGCCAGGTCCCGCAATCCGGCCGACTGCCCGTAGGTGTCCTGCCAGGTGAACCGGTCGAACCGGTCCGCGACCACGGCCGTGGTGTGCTGCTCGGATGCGGTGGCGGACAGGCCCAGCCACCTCCCGGCCCGGCTTGCCAGCTCGTCGAGTGTGCTCGGTGTCCTGCCCATGGTCCTGATACCCCAGGTGTTCAGAGCTGGGCCTGCACCATGCTCGCGTCCATGCCGAGGGCCTCGGTGAGAACGCGGGTGCGGACGGCGCGCTGGCGGCCGGTGACCCTGTCGATGGCGGCGGTGGAGCGGCCGGCGCCCGCCGCCTCCTCGCGGAGCTTCTCCAGCCGCTTCCCCGCCATGGCCAGCTGGTTGTGGGCCTTCTTGATGACCCACTCGCTCAGCGCTTCGCGGGACTGCCCTGCCATGGCGTCGAGTTGGGCCTCCAGCTCATCAATGGTGTCGGCCAGGTCGAGTGCCTCCTTGGCATCGGGGTTGACCAGGTGCAGCACCTCGCGCTCGACGGTCGGGCGTTCGGCGGGGGAGTCCCACAGCACGTGAGTCAGCACCGACAGGTCGGTCTCGGCGACCGCCGGGCGGCCGTCGAGGTACGCGGACGCCTGGAGCAGGCCCACCGCCTGCCGCCAGCGGCGGTCGGAGGCGACGAGTTCCTTGCGGCGCAGGGCGGCCCGCAGGGTGCACACCGATTCCACGATCACGTCGGGTACGTCCACGGCCGGGACGGCCTCGGTCACGGCGTGCTGCAACGCGGCCAGCTCGACCGTGGTCCGTGTCGGTGCCGCCGGGCGGCTGACGGCGGAGCGGACCAGCGCGGCGAAATTGGAGGGGTCTTCCAGGTACCCGACCTCGATCCGCACCAGCAGCCGGTCGTAGATCGCGGCCGTGTCGTCCCCGCTGGGCAGTTCGTTGCTCGCCGTGATGGCCCCGATCAGGGGGCAGCGGATCGGCTCGCCGCCGCTCTCGGGGTGGTAGATCCGCTCGTTGAGAAAGCCCAACGTCTCGTTCAGCGCTGCCGTGGAGCACTTGAAAATCTCGTCGATGAACGCGACATGCGCGGTCGTGGCACGACCTTCGTACACCTGGCGGTACTCGCCCTTGGCCAGCGCCGCGACGTCGATGGGGCCGAACATCCTCGTCGGCGCGGTGAACTTCGACAGGAGGATCTCCCAGTAGGACGCCCCCTCGAACCTGCCCGTGAGTTCGCGGGCCATCTCGGACTTCGCCGTTCCGGGCGGGCCGAGCACCAGCGAGTGCTGTCCGGCCAGCAGCGTCACCACCAGCGTCCGCACCACGTCAGCCCGCTCATAGAAGCGGTCCGACAACTCGTCGCTGATCGCCCGCAGCCTCATGGCCGTGTCCTGCACGCCCAGCGCGCCCATAGTCAACTCCTAGCCTGTGACGCCCTGTTGGGCTGACGAGACGGCCCTTCCTGCGAGGCTACGACGAGGTGCAAGGTACCTGAGGGTACGGGCGGCCACTCCGAGACTCGTCCGCCTCATGGCGTCGTGCGCATCGCGTGCCCTTCAGGCGGACAACGGCGCCGTTCGCGAGTGCCGACCGCGTAGTGGCGTGCGCGGGGTGCTCCCATCCCGTCCGCCATCGACCCAGGCAGAGCCGAGCAGTCGCGGCCCAGGGCAAGGTCGTTCGTACAGTGGCGCGCTCCACCTTGACGCCCTGAACCACGCCCGCTCCACGGTGTGTGGGTCAACGGCAGACGGGATGGGAGCTGAGGTGGATAGCGGGTTGAGGTGGGTGGGGTGAAGGCGGCAGTACTGGGGTTAGGTGGGTAAGGGGCGCAACTGCCTGCCATGATCAGGCTGTGATGGAGTCTTCGAGATTCTCAAGGTTGAGCAGAGTCCTCGACTGGGCAGGGCTGATTCCGTCCACTTTCCTGCTTGTGATCGGCATCAGGGACTACCGTGACGGCGGATCCGTGGGGTGGCCCATCTGCGGAGCAGTCCTGGTCTTGGTCAGCCTCTGGGTGATCTATCGCGGGATGGCTCGCCGGATCGACAACACCGCCGCAGACCGCGCGGACAGGACCACCGGATAGTTGGTTTCACGTGAAACGTCGTTCGGGCCCGGCGCAACCCCCTTATCTGTAGGGAGAGTTGGGTGCCCTTACGCAGGCACTAGTCCTGATCGCGAAAAACGTCAAGCAGGCCACTGATGTCTGACATCACCGGCTGAGAAGCCGTATCTCAACCGATCTTGGAACGTGTGGATCGAACGGAGTTCTGAACGGTGATCTTCCGGCGGTACGCGCATGAAGCCAGGGGCGAGTGCCCGTTTGCGATCGTTGCGAGGTGAGGTGAGGGGCTGTGAGTTCAAGTCGGGCTAGCCTGACGGGCCCTGCTCGCTCGATGGTGAGGAGAGTAAGTGCCCGCTCTGATCAACGCTGTTGATGTCCGCCCGCGCGTGTACTACAGGACCATCCAGATCGGCCCCATCCTCTTCGAACAAGCGCCGACGGAGGACGACATTGTTCAGATCCCCGGGGAAGGCTTGAGCCTTACCTCCAGCGACAACGATTTCTACCCTTTGGTGCGTTTGGAGGTGTGGGACGGGCCCGCTCCTCAGCCATCAGGCTCTTGGGAGTATGAACGGTTTTTCCATTCTCCGATGGCAGATCACCTCGCGGTGGTCGACTTGGGTGGCGTCTGTTACGGCGAAATCCCGCTGCGGCCTGGGCGCTATCACCTGCGTTTGCTCTGCCGAGGGCGAGATCATGTTGAGGCTTTGCTGGCTCTCGATCCCTTCCCTCCTGAAGGGCCGCACGAGGATCCCCTTGAGGTGTGGGTTGTTCAGATTTGGCCTAGTGCTGACTGAGGAGCCGCATCTCAACTGACCTTGGAACGTGTGGATCGAACGGAGTTCCTGGTCGGGTGGTCTTCCGGCGGTACGCGCATGAAGGCAGGGCCTCCTGGTAGCTCGGGGGTGCGATCCCATTCCGAGCGGTTCCCGGAGGCCCTGTTGTCGTTGTTGTACGCGCCCGAGCCCGTTAATTTCAACTCGCCTGCCGTGTCGTGCGATTGCCTCGCGCACGTGTACGGCAACGCGGCCGATCATCCGGATCGGGTGCGCCGGTATCCGTCGGACATGACGGACGCGGAGTGGGCGGCCACCCGGCCGTTGTTGCCAGTGCCGGCCTGGCTTCAGGGGCGGGGCGGACGGCCCGAGGGCTACTGTCATCGGCAGCTGATTGACGCGGTCCGTTACCTGGTCGCGGGCGGTATCTCGTGGCGGGCGATGCCCGCGGACTTCCCTGGCTGGGGCCGGGTTTACGCCTTTTCCCGCCGGTGGCGCGAGCACGGGCTGGTCGCCGAGTTCCACGACCGGCTGCGCGGGAAGGGCCGTGAGCGCGAGGGCCGCGAGGCCGAGCCCACGGCGGGGATCATCGACGCGCAGTCGGTGCGGGCCGCCGCGACGGTGCCAGCCGCCTCACGCGGCTACGACGGCGGGAAGAAGGTGCCGGGCCGCAAGCGGCACATCGTGACCGACTGCCTCGGTCTGCTCCTGGTGGTCGCAGTCACCGCCGCGAACATCGGCAACCGGGACGCCGCGGCGGGCCTGCTGACCCGGCTGCGCCGCCTGCACCGCGACATCACCGTCGTCTGGGCCGACGGCGGCTACACCGGCTCCCTCGTCGGCTGGTGCCGGGACAAACTCGCCCTGACGTTGGAGATCGTCAAGCGCACCGACGACATGCAGGGATTCGTAGTGCTGCCGAGGCGGTGGGTGGCAGAGCGCACGTTCCCGTGGCTGATGAACTCCCGCCGCCCGGCCCGGGACTACGAGACCCTGCCCGCCACCAGTGAGGCAATGATCCGGTGGTCGATGGTCACGCGGATGAGCCGACGTCTGGCACGGCCACGGGCCTCCGGCCGGCACTGAATGCCCCCGACGCCTCCAGGAGGAGCCACCCGCGCTCCGCGATTCACCTGGTCAGGGGGCGTTCACGTGCGGTGGGTGTGGGATTTGAACCCACGGTGACATCGCTGCCACGACGGTTTTCAAGGTCGCTCGGGGGTGGACTCGCCCATTGAGACTCCGCCGACCCAGGTGTCTAGCGGCGTCCTCGTCCTGAACTAGTCGTTGATTCCGCACAGGTAAGGGCTTGGGCCGACCCTCTGGCTTCACGTGAAACGCCACCTCACGTCCAACTTTCGTGTAGGCAAGCGGACTTGGGCATCTCTTTTCGTCGGTGTCATTTCACATCGTGGGCGCGGCTCGGCAAGAGAAAGGACGCGCCCGTTCACTTTGGCGAGAGACGGGCGATTGGGTGATGTCAGGGCGTTCGGCTGAGTGACAGGCCGAAGGGCCCTTCACTCAGGCTGCGGCTTCGCCGGGGTCCTCGTCGCCTGGGCTCAGGTAGAACCACCGGCGAACCAAGGTGTAACCGGGAGGGAGGTCGTTGCCCGTCAGTTCCTTGTACCTCGCCTTGGCCGCCTCGCTGGCCTGCTGACCGAGGGGGAGCCTCCGCAGGAAGGGGTCGCGGTCAGGGTCAAGGAAGGACCGACGAGGCTCGTCCGTGGCTTCACGGCCGGAGACCGGTTCGGAATCCCCGAGGTCCTCGGCGTCGCACCTCTCGCCGTCCTGCCTCGTGGCGAGATGGGCAACCACGGTCAGGCCCACGGCCAGAGTCACAGCGCCGACGATGCGGATCTTCGGCTTGTGTCTCTCGTACCAGTTCTTCGTCTTCTCGACGAAGAAGGCGGGCTCGCCGTCCTCGGGCGTGAAGTCATTCACGCACACACATCTACCGGACCCATCCCTCATCTGTCAGACAATCACCCGACATCGCCCGATCAAGTTCAGTAGCTTGCCGCCATGACCGATGACATTGTTCTGCACCTGGGCCGTCCGATGTCAGCCGACGCTGACCGACAACGACAGAAGCCCACGGCATCTGAGCTGGTCAGTGCCGTGGGCTTCGTCAGGCCCGCTGGTCAGCGGAACCGGTGATCAGTAGACCGGCAGGTTAAGTTGTCCGGACAGACGGCCATGCCCATGCCAGGTACGTGCCAGAACGTGCGGGAAACCATTGGGAATGGCGAGGGCCAAGGCCGACGGTCAGGCAGGCCCCCGCGTCACTTCGCCGCAGGTCAGCACAGCAACCGCCGCCAAGAAGCCCAAGCTGAGGTCTCGGTGAGCCCCTGCCTGTCGAACAGCGGTCTCTGGCAACCAGATCCAATCGGCGGCATCGACCTGTCGTGCGGCAGGATGTCTCCTCATGAGCGATACCCCTGCCCCCTCAGGTGGTGGCTCCGCCACCGACTTCATCGAGCGAGGCCAGCAGGCTGCCGCCAAGGGAGATTGGAAGACGGCTGTCACAGCCTGGATCACTGGTTCCAATGCCGGAAGTCTGGAATCGGCGAACCTGGTGCTCACGGCGGCCCCGCCTTTGAAGGCTCAGGCGGATGAAGGGGACGTTGACGCACAGGCCCTCCTGGCCGGTGTGATGCTCGACTTCTTCCACGAGTCCGCTCTGCCTACGGCGTTGACCTATGCAACTGCCGCGGCACGGGCCGGGCATCCGGCAGCCCAGCGCACACTGGGCGTCATGTACCGCACCGGCCGCGGAGTTGAGACGGACGTGCGCCAGGCCGAGGCCCTCTTCACAGCGGCCGCCAAGGCCGGCGACGCATACGCCGCTTTCAACCTGGCGGGCATGCACATCACGGGCGATACCCAGGTGCGAGACCACAACCAGTGTCTGCGTCTCCTGCGCCAAGCCGTCAGCGGGGGCGTGACCGAGGCCGCCGCCGTGCTCGGCGACCTACTCGCCGCCGTCGACAAGGACGCCGAGGCCCTGAACTGGTACCTGCATGCCGCCCAGCGGGGCCACGCGGGCTCCATGTTCGCCGCCGGGTGCTCGTACCGCGACGGCCTGGGAACAGCGCCGGACCCGGTCCAGGCCGTGCGGTGGTTCCTGGCGATACTCGACAAGGGCAATGGAGACGGGATCCATGAGGCGATCCGGCTCGCGAAGCAGGGCATGAGCGAGGAGCAGATCCGCACGGCTGGTCAACTGGCCGGCCGGCCTTCCGAAGCCGAAATGCTCATCAGCATGGCCCGCCAGCACGGCGGGTGATCGGCAACCAAGGCCGCGGCCCGTCTCAATTTCCGTCTCATTCAGCTACGTTCACGGTCGTTCAGGCGAGACCCAATTCGGCTCCGCCAGAACTAGTCAGCCGCCTATGAACGCAGGTGAACGGCCCCCTACAAGAGCCGCCATCCCACCATAGTTGGAGAGCGTGTACCTGGTGCTGACGCCGGCGTGCAAGGCACGTCGGTACCCAGTCCCCCTGTCAGACTGGCGCCGTACGGTCCGCTCCATGGCCGAGAGACCTACAACGTACTGGCGCGAGGGCATAGCCAAGGAAGCCGAAGAGCTTGCCGCCGGCACCCTGGACCCTGAGTGCGCGTGCATGGCGGGACTCTTCCCCAAAGAGCTGCTCACGTCGACGGATGCCGTCCTCGGCACCTTCGAGAGGGAGCTTGCCGGCCTGGGTGAGGCAGACGACGCGCAGATCTTCGGCGTCGTGGAACGCGTCGTCCCAGCCCTGAACGCCGTGAACGCAGCCCACAACGAAAGCACCTACGAAACCGACGAGCGCGAGCAACTGTGCGACTTCATCGACCAGTCGCTCACCGATCACGGCATCGACATCGTCGCATTGGCCGCCTGGCATGGACTCGGCCGGTACCAGATCACGGACAAGTGGCGGAAGTGGTAGGGCCGCTCGCTCAGGTCAGCGCTCGAACGGGACTCAAATGCCCGCAGCTTCCCAAGCTGAGAGTGCGAGTTCGATTCTCGTCACCCGCGCCATGACAAAGGCCCAGGTCATCAGCCCGGGCCTTTTTGCTGTCTCCGTGGATCACTCGTCGCGTGCCAGATTCGTGCCAGATTCGTGCCAGAGGGTTGATCGTCTGGATCATCGGTGTCGTCATCTGGCACGGTCGCAGCTTCCTGGCGTGCCATCCAGACAGTGGCGTCGGGACCGGCAGCAACTTCGTGCTGTCGGTCATCGTCGGAGTGTTAGCGGATCAACGCTGCCTTCGGTACGAGCCTTGCGCATTTCCGGCCGAAGGTGCCGCGGCGGAAGGCCGCGCTCTTCTCGCCGAGGAAGACGAGTCCGTCGGCTCCCTTGCCCGCGTAGAGAACCGCGGGAGTCGCAACTGCGGTCGGGTCCTGCGCCGCCCGCACGTGACGTCGTATGTGTGCCTGCGGGCCTCCCGCCCCAGCTCACGATGGTCCCTGCGGGCTTCCACCAGTAGCGAGATCGCCATGGCGACACCCGCACCCAACAGCATGGCCAGAAAGGTCGCCCACTCCGTCATTGACCGACGACCGCGGTGATGTGCCCTTTCCTCCTTTCCGCGCGGAGCACTGCACGAGCCGCCCCGAGGATCTCCTCGTCCATCTCCAGCCCGGAGGCCAGCACCTGGAGCAGCCGGGTCCGCCACACATCGGGGTCCGTCTCGTATGCGTACAGAACCCGTACGCCGTATCCGCCCCGCACGCCGTCGCCGCCACCGGACAACCGTCGGCGGACCGCCTCCCTCAGTTCGGCGTGGAGGTCGTGGACGAGTCCTCGTGAGGTGTCGGTGAGCCCGGCCGCCGCCCCCGTGGCCAATGCGGTGGCCACCAACTCCACTTCGGTCACGAGGACCCCCTTCGGTTGTGCGGGTTGTGCGATGTCGTGTCCATCAATGTGGCCGGGGGTGCTGCAATTCTGATGAAATTCCGATGACTTAGGGGAGCGGAGGCTTCGGCGTGGACGAGGGATCTCCTCAGCTGCTGCGGTTCGAAGTGCTCGGACCGTTACGGGCATGGCGGGGCGGGGCGCCGCTGAAGCTGGGGCCGATCAAGCGGCAGGCCGTGCTGGCCGCTCTGCTGCTGCGCCAAGGGTCCGTGGTGAGTCATGAGCGACTGCTCGACACGGTGTGGGGTGAGGAGCCTCCCGCAGGTGGCCGCAAGGTGCTGCCCACACACATCAACTCGCTGCGCAGGGTGCTCGATCCGGAAGGCACCCCGTTTGCGGAGTCGGTGATCCGCAGCGGCAAGGGCTGGTACCGCTTCGCCGTTGAGGAGGTCAGGCTGGATACGGCGGATCTGGACGAACGGGGCGACGAGGCGCTGCGTACCGTCGCGTCGGGCGACCTGGCCACCGCCACAGACCAACTCTCCGCAGCCATCGGGCTGTTCCGGGGCGAGCCCCTGGCCGGGCTGCCGGGACCATTCGCGCAGGAGGAGCGGCAGCGGCTGGAGGAACGCAGACGGACGTTTCGGCTGGAGCGGCTCAAGTGCCTGGTCCTGCTGGGCCGGTTCGGAGATGCCCTCGACGACCTGAGCGGACTGTCGGCGTCTTCGTCGGCTGACCGCTACGACGAGTCGCTGACGGCCTTGCGCATGCGGGCCCTCTACGGCAGCGGACGTCAGGCGGAAGCGCTCACGACCTACGAGGGCCTGCGCGAACGGCTGCGTGACGAGCTCGGAACCGATCCCGGTGAGGAACTGCGCCGGGTGCACGAAGCGGTACTGCAGCAGGACGACGTGTTCCTCCTGCGTCCGCCCCCGTCTGCGCTCTCCACGCCGCGTGCAATCGCCGTGCCCGCCGAACTCCCGCACGACACCCGGGGTTTCGCCGGCCGTACCGGTGAACTCGACCGGCTCCACTCGCTGCTTGTGCCCGCGCGGGCACAAGGGACGGCGAACACCGTGGTCATCTCCGCTATCGGCGGCGCCGCCGGCATCGGCAAGACCGCGCTGGCCGTGCACTGGGCACACCAGGTCCGCGACCGCTTCCCGGACGGCCAGCTCTACGTCAACCTGCACGGCTTCGACCACGACCGGCAGCCCCTCGAACCCGGCGAGGCTCTTGAACTGCTGCTGCGCAGCCTGGGGCTCGCGGCGTCGGAGATTCCCCCGCACCACGAGGCCCAGGGCCGAGTGTTCCGGACCCTGCTGACCGACCGGCGCATGCTCGTCCTGCTGGACAACGCGGCCTCGGCCGAGCAGGTACGTCCACTGCTGCCGTCCGGCCCGACCTGCTGCGTCCTCGTCACCAGCCGCAACCGGCTCGGCGACCTCGTCGCCCACGACGGCGCCCACGCCCTGGCCCTGGACCTCCTCAAGCCGGACGAGGCCCGCGCACTGCTGAGCCGGACCCTCGGCACAGACCGGGTCGACGACGACAAACACGCGGTCGACGAACTGATCCGGCTCTGCGGCAGCCTCCCCCTGGCCCTGCGCGTGGCCGCCGCCAGACTCGCGGGCGACCCGGCCCTGCGGACGGCCGACCTCGTCGCCGAGATGACCGAGGGCAACAAGCTGGAGGCACTGGAGCCGGAAGGTAACGCCAACTCCCCTTTGCGTACGGCCTTTTCGGTGTCGTACCGGGTCCTGGCACCCGGCGCACGCCGGCTGTTCCGCCTGCTCGGCCTCTTCCCGGGAGCGGAGTTCACCACCGAGGCCGCAGCGGCGCTCCTGGACGCGCCCCTGCCGCAGGCCCGGCGTCTGATCGGTGCGCTGACCTCGGCCCACCTGATCGAACCCGCGACGGTGGGGCGTTACCGGTTCCACGATCTCCTCCGCGAGTACGCACAGGAGTGTGCGCTGGTGGAGGAGACAGCCTCGGACCGTGAAGCCGCCCTCGAACGCCTCCTGATCTGGTACCTGAACGCCACCCGAACCATGGCGGGGGCCGGACTCTTTCCGGAGCTGCCCAGCAGCCTCCATCCCGGCAGGCATCCGGGCATGCCGTCGGCCACCGCGCCCGGACCATGGCTGGATGCGGAACGGGCGAATCTGCTCGCCGTCATCAACCATGCCGCCCACCACGGCCCCCGTCCCGTCGCCTGGCACCTGACCTCCGCACTGTTCAGCGACTTCTGGATCCATCTGCCACGGAAGACCTGGCAGACCACCGCGCAGACAGCGCTGGACGCGGCCGAGGCCGAGAGTGATCTGTTCGGCCAGGCAGCGATGCACTCCAGCCTCGCCGCGGCACGGTGGGACCGGGGGCATGTCCGACACACGATGGAACACGCCACACGCGCACTGGACATCAGCCGGGAGCTCGGTTGGGCGACGGGCGAGGCGTCGGGTCTCGGCCTCAGAGGCATGGCGTATTGGAGCATGGCGCGCCTCGACAGTGCGCACGACGATTTCACCGTCGGCCTGCGCATCTTCCGCGAGACCGGGAATCGCTACTTCGAAGGATTCGGGATGATCGGCCTCGGGATGGCCTGCCGGGATCTGGGCCGGCTGCACGAGGCCGCGCACCACCTCGAACGCGCCGTCGGCCTCGCGGCAGAGGTCAGCTGGTGGGACGCCTACTCGGCCCTGCAGATCCTGGGCGGGGTGTACTGGGAACTCGGCCGTCTCACCGACGGACTCGACCTCCTCGGCCCGGAGGTGGCCTCCGACAAGAGGGCCGGTTACCGCAACGGCCACGCGATGATGTTCAACGCCATCGCGAAGATCAATGTCGAACTCGGCCGCCACGGCGAAGGACTGAAGCAGGCCGAGCGAGCCTTCGCCCTGGTCCAGGACACAAAACGACACTGGGTTCAGTCCAGCATCCTCAACACGATCGCCGCCGCCCGCCGACGACTGGGCCAGCTGGACCGGGCTCTTCAGTCCGGCGAACAGGCTCTCGCCCTGGCCCGCGAGGCGCGATTCAGACGGGCCGAGGCGGACAGCCTTCTGTGCCTCTCCCTCACCTACAAGGAAGCGGGCCGGTACGACGAGGCCCGCGCCCACGCCGAACAGGCGCTGGCCCTGGCCCGCGCCCACTCCTTCCGCGTGGTGGAGGGCCAGGCCCTGACAGCCCTGTGCGAGACGGCGGAGGCCGAAGAAGCACACGGCACAGCCGTCGAGCTCGGCCAGGAGGCCCTCGCCGTACACCGCGAGACCGGCCATCGACTCGGCGAGGCCCGCACCCTCATGGCACTCGCCCGCGCCCACCGGAAGACCGACGTCGTCGCCGCCGCCGCCGCCGAACTGATGATGCGACAGGCGTGGGCCATCTACTCGGACATCGGCGTGCCCGAGACGGAGTACGAGGATCTCGACCGGTGACGTCTCCTCGGCTGGGCCCGTCAGTCCGAGCGCTGCTGGTGCGAGCACACCAGGGAGGACTTCATCCACATCCTCGAAGGCAAGGCTGACCTGGAACTGCGCGACCAGGAGCCGATGCGTCTGTGAGCCGGCCAGAGCTCCCATCATCGCGGCGACGTTCCGCATCGCTGCCGCCTGGTCGGCACGACCCCTGCTCGTACCCCTCTCGTTGGCGCCCTGAGACGGTGAGCGAGCGTGGGGTTTCCGGAGACCGCGCCACCTGGATACGCATGCAACGGCGGCCGCACACGCCTTGCCGGGCTTGCGCCCAGTGCATCTCGCCAAGGGCGAGGCAGAGCTGCCGAACAGCCTGGGCCGAAGCCGTGCCCAATCCGTGCCCGTAAGCGCGGACAACCACGGTCAACAGGGGCGCGAGACGGGCCTCGCGGCGCCGCACTTGCAAGACATCTGCGCGACGTCGCACGGCACAGGGGCACAGGGACACCGATCCGTGATAGGCGCGGCTCCGCTTCCGGGATGGCAGGCCCTACTCTGATCCCCGTGAGGCAGGCAGGCGCTGGGAAGGATGATCGGCGATGACGCCCCTGAGCACCGGGGACCCGAAGTCCATAGGTGGGTACACCCTTCTCGATCGGCTCGGGGCGGGCGGCATGGGAGTCGTCTATCTGGGAGTCTCCGCCTCGGGACGGCAGGTCGCGGTCAAGCTCGTGCACGCGCCGTACGCCCAGGAGGAGGAGTTCCGCGCGCGCTTCCGGCAAGAGATCGTGGCAGCGCGCAGAGTGAGCGGCGCCTTCACCGCGCCTGTCGTGGACGCCGACCCCGACGCCGACCGCCCGTGGATGGCGACGCTCTACGTGCCGGCGCTCAATCTTGCCGAAGTCGTGAAGAAGGACGGCCCGCTGAGCCCGCGGGACCTGCGCGCGCTGGGGCTGGGGCTCACCGAGGCGCTACGCGACATCCACCGGGCGGGCCTGGTGCACCGGGACCTCAAACCGGCCAACGTCCTGATGACCGAGGACGGGCCGCGCGTCATCGACTTCGGCATATCGCGCGCTGCCGACAACCAGAGACTCACCGTGACCGGGCGGATGATCGGCACTCCGCCCTTCATGTCGCCGGAACAGCTCTCCTCTCCCCGGGACGTCACCCCGGCCTCGGACGTGTTCTCGCTGGGGTCACTGATGGTGTTCGCGGCCGTCGGCACAGGACCGTTCGACGGCGACAGCCCATACCTGACCGGTTATCAGGTCATGTACGAGGCCCCGGACCTCGACGGCGTGCCCAAAGCTCTGCTGCGCATTGTGGAGCGCTGCCTCGACAAGGACGCGGCCGCACGGCCGGAACTGGCGGATCTGCATCGCATGCTCCAGGCGCTGCCGGATTCCGACTCCACTGCGCCCCGGAAGGCCAGGAAGTCCGCGAAGCCCCGACCCCGCCCCACTCCTCAGGGTGCGAGCAGCACCTTTGCGGGCGTCGCGACCGGCACCGGCAAGGGGCGCCGAGCCCGGATGGTGCTCGCCGGCATCGGCACGGCGCTGGCCGTCACGGGGCTGAGTGTCGGAGTGGGCGTCTTCCTGTCAGGCCGGGACACGACCGCCGCCTCCGACGCCACCTCCACCGCCACGAGCACGACCCGTGCCGCGTCGCTGCCCGACGGCTGGCAGCCGTGGCGCACGGCCTTGCGGTACGACGTGACGGGTATCCCTCTCGACTACCAGACCCCCGGATGCGTGGCGGAGGGAAACGCCCTGTTCTGTAGCGGTACGGGCGTCACGGTCGCCAGGATCGACCCGGCCTCCGGCCGCGCCGTGTGGCGGACCGGTACCCGCCCTCAGGGGACGCAACCGATCGGCGTCCGCGACGGGGTGGTCTACGCGTACGAGGATCCGGACGACACGACCAGGCGCGTGGTGGCCCTCGACGCCGGTACCGGGCACCAGCGGTGGCAACGCGACATCAGCAAGTCCGAGGACGCGGTCCTGTACGACGGCGGACTGCTGACCCTTTCCCCCGACCACTCGTCGTTCGTCGCCTACGGGCCTGCCGGGAAGGAACTGTGGCGGGCGCCCTCGCTGGACGAGTACTGCACTCCGTCGGTGCTGGCAGGCGTCCCTTACGCCCTGTGCGAGGCCGGCACCGAGCCCGGCCAGGCCCCGGTCGAGCTGATGAAGCTCGAAGCCGACAGCCTGACTGAAACCGCCGCACTGCCCCAGAAGGCGGAAGCGCTCGGTGCCGTCGGCGGGCAACCCGTGTTCCTCGCCCCCCAGACCGCGAAGGACGTGTACGAGGCCGGGTACGAACGGCCGTACAACGCGCTGCTGCGAGTGGTCCCGGAAACCGGGCAGGTCAGACGGATTCCGCTGGCACATCCGCTGACCGGCACGGCCACCCTTGTGGACGGCGTCGTCTACTTCGTCCGGTCCAACGGGTCGGTCACCGCGGTGTCGGCGGACAGCGGCAAGCAACTCTGGCAGAAGGCGACGGACGTGGAGAGTCTGTCCGCGCCCGCGGTGTCAGCGACGTACAAGCGCGTCTATTTCTCCAACCGCTTCGGCCGCCTGCTGGCACTGGACAGCCGCACCGGAGCGGAGATATGGCGCACCTCCGCACTGGACGACCCCGGGGACAAGGCGCAGAACACCCCGCCGCAAGTACTGCTCGTCAAGGACGCGATCGTGGCGATGGCCGGCGACACGGCCTTCTCCCTGAGTCCGGACGGGCCCACCTGACCGGCCGACAGGTCTGACGCCGCCACTGGCACCCCCAGCACGATCACCCCTGTCGGCACTGTCGGCACGCAACCGCAGCAACGCCTCCGCGGGGCACACTCCTTTGCTCAGGCCTACCGGCGCACGTCCCGCAGGGCAACCGAGGCAATCGTCGTGATGTCACCCGTGACTCGGAAAAGGCATCTGCCAGGGGCAGCCGGTAGTCGAGGGCGGCGCTGCCTCGAACTGCGCCTGCCCTGGCTGGATCCGGGCTTCGTTCCCTGCACCTACTGGGGCAAGGAGAACGGCTGTAAGTAAGCCGGTCGAACACTGACAGGGTGACGGGACGGGATCACTCTCCGTCCCGCCACCCTTCCGACCTACGAGAGCTACCCCGCGCCGGCTGTTGAGATAGGTCCGAGCACGACCGGCCGCTGTGGTTCGCCGGGGCCGCCGCCCTGTTGAGCGGGCTGCTCATCGGCTGGGTGGCCTGACGCCTCACCTGGTGAGCGGCAGCACCCGTCGCTCAACGCCCCAACCTCGACGTGCACCCGCTTCCGGCTACGCAAGCGACATCGCCTCCCAAGCTGGGTGCGAGTTCGATACCGGAAGGCTCATCGGCTTGGTCCGGCCGCAAGCGCCCCGAGCCCTCCGGGCCGTGGCGTCCATGTCCACGGCGGCTACGGCGGCTACGGCGGCTACGGCGCTCTTCGCGCGACGACCGATGACCGACGACCGACGACCGGCGATGTGTCACGACGGGATGTCCACCAGGACCTTGCCGACGGTGCCGCTCTCCACCGCGCGGTGTGCGTCGGCGGTGCGGTCGAGGGGGAAGCGGACCAGCGGCAGGCCGTGCTCCTGACCGACCGGCAGGGCGCCGTCGCGGATCGCGGCGGCGACATCCTCGGCGGCGGCGGCCAGCACGTCCGGTCCGGCGGTGTAGAGCACCAGGAACTGGAAGCGTGTGTTGAGCACCATGTTCCGCAGTACGTCCAGTTCGACCCGCCGGCCACCGTCGTTGGCGTAGGTCGAGATCGTGCCGCGGGTCCGCAGCACGGCCAGGTCGAGTGCGAGGTTCGCGCCCAGCGCCACCTCGGCGATGATGTCGACGCCGTCCGGGGCGGTCTTGCGTATCTCGGCGGCCGGGTCGCCCTCGCGATAGTTGATCACATGGTGGGCGCCGGCGGCGCTCGCCAGCCGGGCCTTCTCCGGGCCGCTGACCGTGCTGATCACGGTGGCGCCGGCCCATCGGGCGAGCTGGATCACCGCGTGCCCGACCGCCCCTGCCCCGCCCGCGGCGAGCACCACTTTGCCGTCGAGCGCTCCGGGCCGCAGCCGGCGCGGCCCGTCCTCGGCGACGGTGAGCGCGCGGTGCGCGGTGAGCGCGGGGACGCCGAGTGCGGCGCCTACGTCGAACCCGGCCTCGTCAGGCAGCGGCACCGCCTGTTCGGAGGGCACGACGGTGAACTCGGCGGCGGTACCGGTGGGCCGACCGGCGGCGGCCATGAACAGCCAGACCCGCTGACCGACCCGGCTCTGGTCGATCCCTTCACCGACGGCGTCGATCGTGCCGGCGCCGTCGTGGTGCGGGGTGACTTCGGAGAAGTGCTTGGGGTGGCCGGCGCCGGAGCGGGCCTGCCAGTCGGTCGGGTTGACCCCGGACACGGCGACCCGGACGCGAACCTCGCCGGGGCCGGGCGTGGGCAGGTCACGGTCGACGAGCTGGAGAACGTCGGGGCCGCCGTTGTCGCGGTAGGTGATGGCCTTCATGATCAGTCCTTGGAAACTCAGTGCCCGGTGAAGAAGGGGTTCCCGGCGCGGCCGGGATTCCTTCCGGGTGTCCGGGGTGTGGTCGTGACTCGGTCGCGTCGGCTCCGGTCAGCCGATGGGGACCTCGTTGGAGCGGGATTCGACGGCGTCGAGGGCGGCGAGGGTCACCGCGTCGAGGGTGATCTCGGCGGCGGCCATGTTGTCCTCCAGGTGCGCGGCGTCGGCGGTGCCGGGGATGAGCAGCACGTTCGGGGCGTGGTGCAGCAGCCAGGCGAGGCCGACCTGGGAGACCGTGACGCCCAGGGACTCGGCCACCGCGTGCACCGCCGGCTCGTCGGTCACCTTGGGCAGGCCGGGGAAGGCTCCGCCGAGCGGGAAGAACGGCACCCAGGCGATGCCCTGGGCCGTGCACAGCCGCAGCATGTCCTCGTCGTCGCGGGAGACAAGACTGTAGGCGTTCTGCACACAGACGATGCCCGCCGGCAGCGCACGGCGAAGGCCGTCCAGGGTGACGCTGCTCAGACCGATCGCACCGATCTTGCCTTCGTCGCGCAGGGCGGTCATCACCGCGAGCTGGTCGTCGAGGTCGACGACCTGGTCGCCCTCGGGACGCAGACCGGGGCCGGAGTCGAGGCGCCGGAGGTTGACCACGGGGAGCTGGTCGAGGCCGAGACTGCGCAGGTTGTCCTCGACACTGACGCGCAGTTGCTCGGGCCGCTGCGCCAGACGCAACGACACGCGCCCGCCCGGGTTGGGGTCGGCACCGACCTTCGTGACCACCAGGACGCCGTCCGCGGGGCGCAGCGCCTCGCGGATCACGTCGTTGGCGAAACCGAAGCCGTAGAACTCGGCGGTGTCCACATGGTCGACGCCCAGCTCCACCGCGCGGCGCAGCAGTGCGACGGCCTCGCCTCGGCGGTCGTGCAGGCGCTCGAGCTGCAACGCGCCGTAGCCGACGCGTAGGACGGTGCGGCCGGAGAACGAGGCGGTCGGGGTGGTCATGACGCTGTCTCCTCGGTTGGTGATGGCAGGGCGGTGTACAGCAGTTCGGCCTGGTAGAGCGCCATCACCCGGTGGGCGATCGGGGTGGCCCTCTCCCGGGCCTCGGCGGGCTCGTGCTGTTCGACCTTGACGAGCCAGGCGGTGACGCAGTCGTGCAGCATCGCGCGCATCCGGTCGGTCATGTCGACGACGATGTCGCGGACTGCCGCATTGGTGGTCGCCTCGCCCCAGGTCTGCACGCCTACCCGGGCCTCGGCGGGGTCGATCGCCGCGATCAGGCGGGCCAGCAGTTCGTCGGGGTCGGGCGGGGTGTCGCTCGCGGCGTGCTCGCCGAGGGTCTTGGCGCGTTCGGCGAGCACCTCGCGGGCGGCTGCCTGGACCAGGTCGGCCTTGTTGCGGTAGTGGGCGTAGATGGAACCGGCCGAGAGTCCGGACTCGGCGATGATGTCGGCGATCGAGGTCCGCTCCAGGCCGTTGCGGCCGAAGCAGCGGACGGCGGCCTCCGCGATCTGGGCGCGCCTCAGTTCCTTGCGCGCGTCGGTGAGCCGTGGCATCACACCCCCCTCAAAAGGAATGCCGGTTCTGCTTGTGCGCGAGACACTAGCAGAATGGTGGTTCTCTTTAGGGAGGGGTACGTCACCTCACCGCGAACAGGGCCCGACCGTGACGACCGAGCCCGTTCGCGACGGGTTCAGAGTGCGAGCGCAGGCAGGGTGCGCTCGCGAAAAGGACACCGGGCATCGGAGCGGACGCGCCCCCGGGCGAGGCTCCCGTGGGTGGCGGCAGGACCGGCGCCCGGGTGGCGGCGGTCGTCACCGACGACCCGGCCGAGGCGCACCGCGCCCGGAGCCCCGCCCGGAGCGGGCATTACCCGCTCCCCCGGCCGTCGCCATGCCCTCACATCTGAGGCAGTCACTTCGCGATGTTCCGTACGACGACGGCTGCGAACTCCGTTGCGGTGTCGCACAGTTGCTTGGAGGGCTCCGGGGCGTACACGGTGAGCTGGAAGAGTTCGGTGGTGCGGTCGCCCACCGAGTCCGTGTAGGTGCGGTGCGGGGTCCGTACGGTGCAGCTGTCGTCCTCTGCCTCGTCCGCGATGAAGTAGCTCTTCGTGCCGGCGACGTTCACCGGCGTTCCGTCGTCGGCGTCCAGCGAGTTGTCGCGGCTGAACTGGATCTCCACCGCGCGGTCGCCGTCGTCGCTCGACCAGTCGCAGTCCCAGGAACCGAAGCCGCGGTCCCTGTTGTCCGCCTCGACGCCGGGAACCCGCTTGAGCTCGGTGGCGTCGAGCAGCGTGCAGGTGTCGAGCCGGGCCAGGGAGTCCGCGGCCGGCGACGACGAACGGCGGGGGACCGGGCCCTCGGCCAGTACGCCGACCACGTGGTCGGTGGCGGCGTCGGCCATCTCGCACGGGTCGGGCGACGGGGTGTCGAACTGCTTCCCGATGACGCGGATCTGCTTGCCGTCGGCGGTCAGGACGGCCCGTGCGCAGTCCGTCCCGTCGCGCTTGAGCGTCACGACGGTGAGGCTGCCGACCAGGCGGGTGGACAGGATGTCGTCGAAATCGTCCCGGTCCGAATCGAGGTTGACCTGAACGTCCGCGTTGTCGTCACCGCTGTTGTTGCGCACCAGGACGTCGCACCGGTCGATCTCCCCGTAGTCGGGGTCCAGTGCGGTGTCGCCGAAGCGGCTCAGCGAGGCTGCGTCGAGCAGCCCGCAGGGGTCCGCCGTGCGCTCGTCGCCGAGGGCGCCGGCCTGCGCCGTGGCCGACGGTTTCGCGTCGGCCGCGCTGGTACGGCCACTGTTGTCGGCCTCGTCCTTCGAGGCCCACGGGCCGAAGAGGACGAGGCCCGCCGTGATCGCGCCCGCCGCGGCCAGCGCCACCGCCGTGATCGCCAAAGGGCGGCGTCGTCGGCGGCGTACGGGCTGTGGCGGTTGAAGCATGAAGGGCGTGAAGTCCCCAGCGCGGCGAAGGAGTCGCGGCAGCCGTAGCGTGCGGTCCCCCGTACGGCTGTCGTGCAACTGCTCCTGGATGTACGAGGGCGGGGGTGCCGCGCGCATCAGCAGCCGTTGCGCCCTGGCGGCGTCGGGCCGGCGCCCGGGCTCCACCTCCAGCAGATCGGTGAGCGGCCCGTCCAGCGGGCCGGGCCGGTGCATGGGCTCGATATGTCCCTCGACGGCCCGGGCCAGATACGCCATGAGGTGTTCGGCCTCCCCGTACGGCGACCGGCCCTCGACCGCCGCGAACAGCGAGGCGCCCAGGGAGAACACGTCGGACTTCTCGCCCACGGGCTGCCCCTTGGCCAACTCCGGTGCCAGATAGCGGGGTTTGCCGCGCACACTGCCCGGCGCGCTGTGGGTGACGTCGTTCCACAGGGCCCGCGAGATCCCGAAGTCGGTCAGTCTCGCGATGCCTTCGTCGGTGACGAGGATGTTCTCCGGCGTCACATCGCCGTGCACCACGCCCGCCTGGTGGGACTTCACCAACGCGGCCGCGATCTGGCAGCCGATCGACCCGGCCTCCTCGTGCGTGAGCGGGCCGCTCTCCGTCACGATCTGCGCGAGGCTGCGCGAGGGGACGTACTCCATGATGATCCAGCAGGTGGCGCCCTCGTCGATGAGGTCGAAGACGCCCACGATGTTCGGGTGGTGCAGCCGCCCGGCATTGCGCGCCTCGCCCATGAGCCGTCGCGTGGCCCGATCGTCGTCCAGACGCCCGCACTTGACCGCGACCGGCCGTTCCAGCCGTTCGTCCCAGGCCAGCCAGACGACGCCCATCCCGCCTCTGCCGATGGGCTCCTGCAAGAGATACCGGTCAGCGATCCTGTCCCCGGCCTCCGGCGTCACCAGCACCGCTCCACCCCATGCCCCTCGCGCCACAGCCGACCGTCCTGCCAGGTGACGGAGTGTACTCAGCACGGACTTGGCAGTGATCTGCTTCACCGGACTTCGCGCGGACCCGCCCAGAACCCCCACAGCGCGCCGGGCCGGGATGAGGAGGAGCGCGCCGAACAGCCCACGCCGATCCCCACCGACGCCGCCGCTGACGGTGCCGCCAACGATGCCAACCGGCGTCCACAGTGCATGTGTTGCTGTGTACTGCCGCGTGTTGCTGTGTCACGGCTGTGTGACCGTGCTGTTCTGAAGCGAGGACAGGCGTGACCTGTGGGACCTGGGCCTCCTCATAGTGATCACAGAGCGGGAAACGGCGGAAACGAAACGCCGCCGGCTCCCTGCTACTCCCGCCCCCGGAAGGAACCTCCCGTGATGAACCGCCACCTGCGCCAGGCAATCGTCGCCACCGCCACGCTCACCGCCGGACTGCTGATGACGGCATGCCAGAACGGCACCGGCACCAGCTCGTCCGGCAGCAGCCCGGCGGACTCGGCAAGCCCGGTGGCGGTCGCGGAGAAGGCGTCGGGCTCCAAGGACTCCAAGGGCGTCAGCGGCTCGTTCAAGAACGGCAAGGTCACCTATCTCGCCCCGGGCAAGTACATCGTGTCCGTACCGGGCAAGGAGGACCAGCAGTTCTGGGTCGCCGACGACACCGAGGTCTACGGCGTCGGCACCATATGCGGTGAGGCCGGCTCCAAGGTGGACGCGCCGTGCACACTGGACCAGTTGGAGGCGGCCCTCGAGAAGGGTGCCGTGAACGCCGACGTGGAGATGAAGAGCGGCGTCGCGACCCTGGTGACCGAGCGCCGCGCCGCCCAGCAGGACGCCGACTCCGGTTCCTCCGGGTCGGACGCCGGCACGGACACGGACTCCGACTCGTCCTCGGGCCGCGACGAGTCGGTCATCGAGGGCATCGACAACGGCAAGGGTGTCAACGGAACCTGGCTCGGCAACGTGTCCTACCTGGCGCCGGGCAAGTACACCGTGTCCGACATGAAGGGCACCGAGCAGCAGTTCCTCGTCGCCGATGACACCAAGATCGTGGGCTACGACGACATCTGCGACGCCGTGAACACCGGTCCGGGCGGCGAGGGCGGCGTCGAGTGCACCGAGGCCCAGCTGGAGGCGGCCGCCAAGAAGGGCTTCTCCGCCGAGGTCCAGATCAGCAACGGCATCGCGACCAGCATCACCGACGACCACTGAGCCGGGGGCCGGGGGCCGCGGCCCGGCGGCCGGAATGCGCCGGAATGCGCCGGGCGGTGCGGCGACGGGGCGCCGACCGGCGAGGGTGGGCCCCCGGCCCGGGGGGCGGGGGGGAAGAGGCCGCTGCTGCACAGGACCGGGACCCAGGGACGAGGTCACGGTTCCCGGGCCCACCCCCGGTTCGAGATCGGCCGGCCTGTCGCCGCGCGGACGGCGGCAGGATGCTGGTCGCCCTGCCCACCCGCAACTGTGCACCGGCGAAGCGCGCGATCAACCAACCGCGGAACCGCCATCAGCCATCAGCCATCGTCCGCTGCCGCCTGTAGTGGCGAGCTGCTCGGGCGCGGTTTCCGCATGATGGCTTGCACCACTCCTGCCGGCCGTGGCTCTTGACGAAGTAGCGCACGCAGCGGGGCGCGGTGCAGGAGCGCAACTGCGTGCGCTGCGGGCCGCTGAGGAAGTCGATGGTGGCTCGGGCCAGGGCCGCGAGGAGCCGAACGTACGGGTCGTTCTCCGCCGACAGCAGTCGGGTGGCGGGGACTCCTTCGGCGGGCCAGTCCATCTGAGGGGCGACCAGTTCCCGCGCGGCAGCCGTATTGAGGTGGGCCATTGCCTGGTCGGCAGTCATCAGGCGATGGGCGTCCGGCGGGCTGGGGGGAGCGGGGCTGACCGCGCGAGCGAACAGTGCCCGGACTGCCCGCCGAAGCTCGATGATCCCGAGCCTGAGGTCCTCGTCCGGTGCGGGTTCCCCGGCCGCGACGCAGCCGGCCGGCAGATCCCCCTGCTCCTGGATCCAGTGCGTTGTTCCCTGGACCGCGACCAGCCGCCCGGCCTCGCCTTCCACATCCTGGACGACGACCGGCGCCTGACCACCCACTACCGCGTCGTGCTCTGATCCCCCGCTCGCACGGTCCGAGGGACTGAGGAGGCGCGATGAACTGGGGGACCAGAGTCAATGTACTCGTCGTACTTGCGACGATTTAAGGCCAGGTCAGAACACGCTCTTGTACGCCTGCCATCCCGAGGCGATCTTCGCTCGGGGGCCGAACGAACCCTTGCCGTTGCCGTTGTTGCGCCACACGTTGCCGGAGGTGTCGCGGGAGATGATGTCCGCCTTGCCGTCGCCGGTGATGTCGCCGACGCCGACGATGGCGTTGTAGGAACCTCCCCAGGCAGAGAAGACCTTCACACGGGCGGCAAAGGTGCCGTTGCCCTTGCCGTAGTACCGGTACAGGTTGTTGGACTTGTCCTGGGCGATCAGGTCGCCGATGCCGTCGCCGTTGAGGTCACCGACGCCCACGACCTTCTTGTACGTCTTCCAGTTGTCGTACAGCTTCACGCGCGCCGAGAGCTTGCCGGAGCTCGTCCCCTTGTAGAGGTAGACGGCCCCCGTGGAGGAGTTGCGGGCGATGAGGTCCGGGCGGCCGTCGCCGCTGACGTCGCCGGGCGAGGTCAGGACGTCGTACTGGTTCCAGCCCTTGCCGAGGGAGGTGTGCGGGGTGTTGGTGAGGAAGGCCTGCCCGCGCATGGTCCGGTACACCCGCAGCTCGCCGCTGCTGAACCGGACGAGGATGTCGTTGCGGCGGTCGCCGTTGAGGTCACCGAACGGGACCAGTGTCACGGAGGAGGGCCAGCCCGAGGCCGGCATGCTCGCGCCGAAGGCGCCCGTCCCGTTGCCCGGCCGGTAGCTGATGACGCCGGACGAGCTGAGGGTGAGGGCGTCGCCGGTTCCGTCGGGTGCCCAGCTGGCGCTGTTGGTGAAGTCGCGGCGTACGGCGGCTCCGTTGGACACCTTCACCGTCTGGGACACCGTCAGCGACGGTCCTGAACCGTCGGCGGGCGGGGCCGTCAGCTTGAAGGTGTACGTGCCGTTGGGGACAAACGCGCCCTTGGTGTCGCGCATGTCCCAGTTCGCGGGCAGGTCGCCGCTCACCTCTCCGCCGGAGAGCGTACGGACCACGGCGCCGGTGACCTTGCTGGTCAGTGTGGCCGTCCAGGAGGCGGCGGGCTTGGAGAGCAGCCCGTACCACTGCCACCACGGGCTGCCTGCCGAGTCGCTCCCCCACGCGTTGTCCCGCACCTCGGACTCGATGACCGCGAGCCGCTGGGTGGCCACCTCGCTGGGCACCAGGTGGATCCGCTTGTCGGCGTCGACGTAGGCCGCGGGCCCGCCGAACTTGTCCACGGTCCAGGTCACCCCGCGCAGGCTGGACGTGCCCGCCGCGAGGTCGCCGAGCTTGCGGGTGGCCGCGGTGCCGTCGGCGAAGTCGGTGAGCAGGAGGGCCCCTGCCGACGTGTCGTGCCGGACGAGGTAACCGTCACCGAGCAGTGCCTCGCCCGACGGGACGGGGATGTTCTTCTTCGCCGTACGGTCCCAGACACCCGCCGTCGCGGCCGGGCCGCAGGACCAGTAGATCCAACGGCCCACCGCCTGGAGCTCCTTGGGGACGCACGGTGCGCCGGTGCTGACGGTGTCGGTGGTCTTGCCGGTCTTCAGGTCCTTGGCGGTGACGACACCGGTGCCGGAACCCGGCGTCCACAGGCTGGTCCCCCAGACGGAGGCGGCCGTGACGGAACGGGTGACGATCGGCGGGCTGTAGGAGGAGCCGAGGTCACCGACGTACTGCTTGGTGGGGGAGGTGCCGTTGACGATCGCGTAGCGGCCGGTGACGTCGAGGACGGTTCCGGCGGCCGAGGGCACGGAGAAGCCCGCCCCGTTGTTGAGGGACTGGACGTACGAGTCGACGGTGGGGTCGGGCTCGGCGGTGAACGTCACCGCCCGTCCGTCGCCGGTGGCATAGGGACCCGCCCCGCGGCCGTCCCAGGCCAGCCAGGCCGGCGCGCTCGGCGTTCCGTCGTCGGCGATCTTCCGGGTGTAGTAGGCGCCCAGGAAGCTGCTGTTGGGCTCGTCGGTGGCCAGGGTGCCGTTCTGCAGAGACAGTTGGCTGATCGTCGCGGCCGCCGGTGGTACGGCGGTCAGTTCCGTCAGGGTCGGGGTGTCCGCCCCCGTGTCGGTGACCCGGCGTACCGCCCAGTGCCCGGCGTCGGCACCGCCGACGGCCAGCAGACTGCCGTCCGGTGCCGTGACGAGGGAGCTGTTCGCGTGCCGGAGCAGGGTGAGCGGGTCACCGCCCGTGAGGGGGACGGCCATCAGCGGCACGCCGGACCTGTCGGCCGGGTTGCTTGGGTTCGACGGCACGGTATTGGCCACCACCAGCCAGCCTCCGGCGATACCCACGGACGGGGTGCCCTGCGTGCCGAGCACCGTCAACTTCGTCTCGGCGGCGGAGAGGTCGGCGCGGTCCAGGACGTGGGCCACCGGGTTGTCGGAGCGGTACCAGACCAGCCGGTCCGCGCTCAGCGCGACGGCCGTCGGAGCGGCGGACACGGCCACGTCGCCGGTGACTGTCGCGGTGGCCAGGTCCACCAGCGCCAGGTGCCGCTCGCCGTTCGCCGACGCGTAGCCGATGACGGCGGTACCGCTGTCGCCGCCCAGGACGGTGAAGTTGGCCGTGATTCCGGTCGGCCATCCGTCGACGAGGGTGCCGTTGGCGGGGGCGCCGTCGCCGTAGAGCCACAGGACACGGTTGCCGGCGGCGTCCCGGGCCTGGGTCAGCACATGGGTGCCGAAGGTGGCCTCGTACGTGCCGTGGGTGAGGGCGACATCCGTGGCGGTACCGGCGGCGAGGTCCCTGAGGACGACTTTCTGGGTGGGCGAGACGACATCGGCGACGACGTCGGACGACGACCCCAGGTATGCGGGGAGTTCGAGCCGGGACAGGGCGCCCAGCTCGGTCGTCGTACCGGTGGCGTACGACGTCCACAGGTAGCCGGAGCTCCCCTCCTGGGCATGCAGATAGCCGCTGGGGCCGGCGCTGTAGATCCGGTCCCGGCGCGGTATGTAGCGGTCCGACTGGAAGACCTTCTCCGCCGCGAGAGCGGCACCTGCGAGGGCGGTGCCCCCGACACCGTTGTCCGCTTCGGCCGTGACGGCGAGCGCGCCGGGACCGGCGGTCACGGCGAGGACTGCCAACGTGGCGACGACGCCACGGGCGGTGGTACGACGGGCCATCGTCGCCTCCAAGGCTTCTCAACAGAAAAGGCGTGATGGGACGGCGGCGGCCGATCAGGCGCGCGTCGACGGTGCTGCGAAAATGTCCAGCCCCCCGGCTGCCCCCCATGCACAGAAGCACGAGAATAACAGCAGGCCCAGGCGCCTCAGGAGTACCGGGGAAAGTGATCGCTGACGGGCCCAGAGGAGACGGCATCCGCTCGGCTCTGTTTCGTTGCCCGGGCCCTACCAGGTCACGGGGAGGGCGCGAAGGCCGTAGACGATGTTGTCCTGGTTGTAGGTGAGTTGGGCAGGGGGCACTGCCAGGCCTAGTCCGGGCAGGCGGCGCAGCAGGGTGGTGAGGATGATCTGCAGTTCGACGCGGGCCAGGGTCTGGCCCAGGCACTGGTGGATTCCGTAGCCGAAGGCCACATGGCGCCGGGCGTCCCGGGTGACGTCGAGGTCGGCCGGACCGGTACCGCTGCCGGCCGCGAACAGCCCCTCCTCGCGGTTGGCGGTGGAGAGCATGCAGATCACGCCGTCGCCGGCCGGGATCGTCGCTCCGCCCACCGTCACGGTCTCGGTCGCCGCACGGCCCAGACCCAGGTGGATGATCGTGAGGTGGCGCAGGAGTTCCTCCACCGCGCCGCGGACCAGTTCCGGGTCGTTGCGAAGGAGGCCCGCCTGGTCGGGGTCGCGCAGCAGGGCGAGCACGCTGATGGCCGCCATGTTCGCGGTGCTCTCGTGGCCGGTGACCAGCAGGAGGAAGCCGAGTGACGCCGTCTCCTGGGGAGTCAGGTCCTCGCGTGCCGCGAGGCGGCTGAGGATGTCGTCCGCGGGGTGGTCGCGTTTGTGTTCGGCCAACCGGGCCAGATAGCCCATCAGTTGGGCGTGGGCCTCCTCCGCCCGCCGCCGTGTCGTGTGGTTGTCGAGCAGCGTGCGACTGAGCGCCTGGAACAGGTCGTGGTCCTCGTACGGCACTCCGAGCATCAGGCAGATGACCAGGGACGGGATGGGCAGGGCGAAGTCGGCCACGAGGTCGGCCGAGGTGCGGCCGTCGGTCATGCGGTCCACGGCCTTGTCGACGATGTCCTGGATGCCAGGGCGCAGTTCCTCCACGCGCTTGACCAGGAAGTCCTTGGTCACCATGCGGCGCAGCCGGGCGTGTTCGGGATCGTCCATGCGGATGAAGCTCGGCTTGGCGGTGGCCAGTTCACGCTGACCCGCCGAGAGGAAGGGGAAGCCCGGTGTACGCGCGTCGGCACTGAACCGGGGGTCCGCCAGGACGGCTCGTACCTCGTCGTAGCCGGTCACCAGCCAGCATGCGGTGCCGTCCGGCAGTACGGCACGGGTGACGGCCCCGTCGCGGGCGGCGGCCGAGTAGGCGGGAGGCGGGTCGAATGGGCAACTGCCGTATGGGGAGGGGAGGTTGACGGCTGCGGTGGGAGGGGAGGGTGCGGTGGGGGTGGAAGGTGCGGTGGGCATCATGAGCTGGGCTGTCTCCTGGTGGCGGTTCGGCTCGTGGTGGTTCAGGGGGTGTCGACGAGGGTGATGGCACCGCTCGGGCACAGGTCCGCGGCCAGCCGTACGTCGGCGGCGTACCGCTGGTCGGGCTCCGGCACGAGGAAGGTGACCCGCCCGTCCGACTCGTCCTGCTCGAACACCTCCGGCGCGGCACCGACGCACTGGCCGGCGCTGCAGCAGCGTTCCCTGTCCAGGTGCACGGTGAGGTGTCGCTGTCGGGCGGGGGCGCCGTCGGAAGGCGCGGCGGAGGGCGCGTCGGAGGGCGTGCGCAGAACGTTGAGGGCGGTGCACATGGTGGCGCTCTGGCCGGCCAGGACCAGCAGTTCGACCAGTTGCTCCGGGCGCAGGACGCGGGTGAGCCGGTCCCAAAGTCCGTCGGGGACGGGGGCGTTGGCAGCGAGCAGGTCGCACGCCTGTAGGAGTACGAGTTCCTCTTCCACCCAGGAGTGGGTGTCCAGTCCGGCCGCCGTGGCCGCGATCTCCGCCGCCGTCAGGCCGGCTTCCGCGGCCGGCGCCCGGTGCCGCTCGTAGACGTACGTCCCGTCGAGCCGGTGCGCGATGCGCAGCACGACCAGCTCGCGCCGGCGGTGACCGAGGGTTCCCTCGTGGGTGAGTACGCGCGCGAGGGAGAGCCAGGCGTGCGCCAGGGCAGGGTGGTGGGCGAGGGTGCCGAACAGGTTCTCCCGGCCGGGACCGTCCTGGTGGGAGTCCGCGAGCAACGACCGCAGGACCGGGGGCCACTCGGACGGAAGGAGGGGAGGGATGCGGGGAGGGATGCGGGGCGGGGTGTCTGGTGGAGTGTCCGGTGGGGTGCGGAGTGGGGTGGGGAGTGGGGTGTTGACGGGCGATGTGGTCATGAGGGGAGCTTTCGCGTTCGTACGGGGTCCGGGGCGTGTCGGGTGCTGGGGGTGTGTCGGGCGCTGAGGCCGGCTCGGGCACTGAGGCGGCCTCGGGCGCTGGAGGCGTGTCAGGCACGAGGCCGTCTCCGGCACCGAAGGCGTGTCAGGCACTGAGACCATCTCCGGCACCGAAGCCACGTCAGGCACTGAGAACCGCCTCCGATACCGGAGCCATGTCAGGCACCGAAGCCGCCTCCGGCACCGGAGCCATGTCAGACACTGAAGCGGCCTCCGGCACAGGAGGGCGGCCCGCGTCAGGAGTGGTTCACCACCTGCAGACGACCACTCCCGCGCTGGCCCCGCTCGCGAAGCCGAACATGCCCACCAGATCGCCGCGTTGCAGGCGGCCGCTGTCCAGGGCGGTGGCGAGTTGCAGCGGGATGGTGTTGGTCGCCACGTTGCCGTGGGTGGGGAAGGTGGCCAGGATCCGCTGCGGGTCCACGCCCACCCAGTCGCAGACGACCCGGGTGAACGGCACCGACGGCTGGTGCACGCAGACGAGGTCCAGGTCGTCGCCCTCGACGCCGAACTCCTTCAGTGCTCCCCGCACCTTGCCGGGCAGCCCCTCGAACGAGCCCACCAACTGCGCGGAGTCGATCCGCAGGTGGCCGAGCCTGCGGTGCTGCGCGTACGGGTTGGGCAGGGTCGCGGCCTGCCAGCCCCAGGAGTTGGCGAAGAAGCGCGAGCCGAGGATGCCGGGCCGGTCGCTCGCCTCCACCAGGAGGGCGGATCCCATGTCGCCGGTGCTGAGGCTGGGCAGCGCGGTCAGTAGGTCCGCCGGGTCGTCCACCTGCCAGCGGCTTTCGCGGGTACTGACCTCGGCGGTGGTCACCAGCACCCTGCGGTACTGGCCGCCGCGGATGAACGCGTCCGCGACCTCCAGCGCGTTGAGGACTCCGTTGCAGGCGTTCTTCAGGTCGAAGACGGGACACCCCAGGCCCAGCTTGTCGGCGACGACATGAGCGGTGGCCGGCTCCTCCATGTCGGCGAGGATGCCCGCGTACAGGAGCAGGTCGACGCGGTCCGGATCGGTGCCGGTGTCCGCCAGCAGCCGGCGCGCCGCGTGGACGGCCAGGTCGGACGGCTGCTCCTGGTCGTCGGCCACCGTGCGTTCGGCCAGCCCGTACATGCGCTGGAGCACCCCGCGGGAGAGCGGGACGGCGGGACTGTTCGCACGGAAGCGGTCTTCCACCGCGGTCACGCTCTGCCGCCCCTCGGGGACATGGACAGCCGCATGAACGATACTGCTGTGAACGGTCATTGATCAGTCCTCATTGATCGTCCTCGGTATTGATCAGCCCTCGGTGAAGAGCAGCACGACGTTGTGCCCGCCGAACCCGAAGGACTGGCTCACGGCGGCACGGACGCGCTGGGTACGGGCCTCACCCGTCACACAGTCCAGGTCGAAGGCGAGGTTGCCTGCCGTGAGGTTGGCGATCGGCGGCACGGTGGAGTGCCTGATGGTCAGTGCCGTCAGCGCCGCCTCGATCGCGCCCGCGGCGCCGAGGCTGTGCCCGAGGACTCCCTTGGCGGCGGTGACGCTGGGGCGGTGGGGAAGCACGCGGCCGATCATCTCGGCCTCGGTCAGGTCGTTGAGGGGCGTCGAGGTGCCGTGCGCGTTGACGTGATCGACGTCCACCGGTTGCAGGCCCGCCTCCGCGAGCGCCGTCCGCAGCGCGGCCTCGGCATGAACTCCCCCGGGGGCAGGCGCGGTTGGATGGTGCGCGTCCGAGGTGAGTCCGGCGCCGGCGAACTGGGCGTAGGCACGGTGGCCGCGGGCTCGCGCATCCTCCTGTCGCTCCAGTACGAGTACGGCGGCGCCCTCGGAGATCACGAAGCCGTCCCGGTCCGCCGCGAAGGGCCGCGAAGCCGCCCCGGGGTCGCCGGTGCGGGCCGAGAGCGCCCCCATCCGCTGGAAGCCGGATGTGATCACCGGAGTGATGGCCGCCTCCGCGCCGCCCGCGACCGCGATGTCGCACAGACCGGCCAGGAGCAACTGGCGTGCCGTGGCCAGGGCGCTGGCTCCGGAGGCACACGCGGTCTCCGTGGCCAGCGAAGGGCCGCGGGCGCCCAGATCCAGAAGCACCTCGCCCGCCGCCATGTTGGAGATCAGCATGGGCACGAGCGCGGGAGAGACCAGCTCGGGTCCTCCCTGGTGATGGCGGAGGGTCTGCTCCTCCAGATGCGCGGCTCCGGCCAGCCCCGAACCGATCACGACAGCGACCCGCGCACCGTCCCACCCGGCGGGGTCGAGGCCCGCGTCGGAGACCGCCTCGCGCGCGGCGAGTACGGCGAGCCGGCTGAAGTGCCCCATGCGCCACGCCTTGCCGCCGCCGATACGGGCCTGCTCCGGCGTCATCGCCGGAATGCGGCAGGAGAAGTCGACGGCGCATTCCTTGAGTTCGGGGTCCGTCGACGCGGTGGAGCGACCGCGCAGGATCCCCTCCCACGTCGCCTCGCGGCCGACCCCGGCCGGGGTGATCAGCCCCAGGCCGGTGACGGAGACGGACGTACGCAGTGCCGTCATCACGCCCGCTTGGCGTTCAGCGCCGCGACGAGTTCGCCCACCGTGCTGTGCTTGGCCGCCTCGTCCTCCTCCACGGGGACACCCAGCTCCTCCTGGAGCGCCAGGGCGAGTTCGGCCAGGGCGAGGGAGTCGAGGTCGAGACTCTCCAGGGTGGCCTCCGGACGGATGCTCTCGGGACTGACCTCGAACTTCTGGGTCAGTACGGCAGTTACGGCGGACTGGGCAGGGGACATGAACGTTCCTTTCAATGGGAGCAACGGGAGCAAAGCAACGGAACCCGTGGGGACGAGGGGACATGGGGACGTGCGGACGTAGGGACGTGAAGACGCGGGACCTAGGGCCATGGGGACGTAGGGCCATGGGCGCATGGACGGGATCTGCGAGCTGGGCGGGGACGCCCTGGGGAAGTCGGGGCGTCAGGCGATCGGTACCCGCGCGGGCGGGGCGGCGACGTCCACATGAGGCACGGGCGGCAGCTCCGGCCACAGCAGGACGGCCGAGCCCCAGGTGAGTCCGGCGCCGAAGGCCGTCAGCAACACGCGTTGCCCGCCGCGCAGTTCGCCCCGGGCAGCGGCGTCGGCCAGGGCAAGGGGGATGGAGGCGGCGCCGGTGTTCCCGACCCGCTCGATGTTGGTGACGTGCCGATGAGCCGGTACCGGGATGCGGGCCCCGACGGCGGACAGGATGCGCGCGTTGGCCTGATGGGCGCAGAACCGGTCCACGTCCTCGGCGGACCAGCCCGCATGCTTGAGCACTGCCTGGGCGGACTGCGCCATCCGCGTGACCGCGTGCTGGAACACCTCGCGTCCCTGCATACGGAAGTAGCGGTCGTCCGGCCCGTAGCCGTCGGGGCGTGAGCGCTCCAGCGCACCGCCACCAGGTACCTGGATCAGGGTGTCGCCCGAGCCGTCGCTGCCGAGGTCGAATGCCACGACGCTGCCCGGCTCGCCCTTGTCACCGCGCCGCAGTACGGCCGCCGCGGCGCCGTCCGCGAACACGATTCCGGCGGAACGATCCTGCGGGGCGATCAGCGTCGAGTACACCTCTGCCGCGACCAGCAGCACCCGGTCGGCACACCCCGAAGCCAGGACACCGGCGGCGGTGGCGAGCCCGTAGACGAATCCGCTGCATGCGGCGGACACGTCCCACGCGGCGGCCCCGCCGAGCCCGAGGCGGGTGGCCAGCCGTGGCGCCATGGCCGGCATCGGCCGGTCCGGCGTGGAGGTGGCGACGATGACGGCGTCCACCAGCGGAAGGCCGGCCACCGTCAACGCCTTGCGAGCAGCCTCCAGCGCGAGATCGCCCGTGGCCACACCGGGTGCCGCCCAGCGTCGCTCACCGATGCCGCTGCGCCTGCGCACCCAGGCGTCGTCGACACCCCATGCGACGGGCAGTTCGTCGTTCGCCACCACGTGCGGGGGGACGAAACCGGCGATGCCCTCGAGAACGGCCGCCGTCACCGGGTGGCCCCATCGCGTCGGGCCGACAGCGGCGTCATCAAGACGGCTACTGCGCATGGGAATTGAAAGGACACACACGCCTCGGTGGAGAGTGATCTTGAACGAGTGGCACGACTGTAGATCGGATCAAGATCACGCCGAGGCGCGACACCATCCGAACGAATGAGCCATCCGTCTCGACCGTCCACAAAGCGCCAGCTCAGCGGCCGGAATGCAGAAACGTTACGGCCACGGAGCCATTCGCGTATCACCCGAAAGGCAGCGAAAGAGGACGGCCGTTGGAGGGATGTCGGGTCGCCGCCCCACCGGCCGTTCAGGGGCTGCCGATTCCTCCAGCGCAGGAGTGCCGGCCGGGGAGGCGTGCGTACCCGGCCGCACACGTGACGTCGAGCGTGAGCGCAAAGGGCTCGCGCCCCAGCCGTGTCCTTCCGATCGGACGATCGGACGATCGGACGATCGGACGATCGGACGATCGACAACCACGGTCAACGGCGGTGCCGTCCCGCCCGCCCCCACCACCTCGGCCGGGCCCCTCGGAGGCGATCGGCCGACGCACAGAATCCGGACCCAGGTCAGTGGCCCGGGGCTTCTGTCCGACCAAGGTTTCTCCCTTGGTCCGGGGCGCTCTGAATGTCCTCGTGCAGATGTATGACGAGCCAGTGGTCGTCGAGGTGGGTGCGTCGCAGGAGCGCGGTGTTGCGGGCCAGTGCCGGTGGGCCGGTGCGGAAGTCGACCCGTAGCCAGTAGCGGGCCACGGCCAGGTCTCCGAAGACGTCGACGACCTGGTCGTATGCCGTGAGAGCGGTCTCGGCGGGCGCGCCGTCTTCCGTGGGGCGGCCGTCCCGGACACGGTCCAACTCGGTTTTGCCACAGAGCAGTTCGGGGGTCGCCGAGTCCCAGACGGTGGCCTCGGGGTCGAGGAAGGAGTCGATGCGCTCGCGGTCGCCCGCGGTGTAGCCCTCGTACATGCCCGTGATCACCTCCCACACCTCGGCCAGGTCGGCGGGTGCGCCCCCCGGGCGGGCTCTGCCGCCGGGTGCGGGACGGGCGGAACGGGACGGTGAAGCGGGCATGGCGGGGTCCTTGGGTGAGTGGTGAACGAGGGGCGGCTCGGGTCAGGGGCGGTCGTGCGCCCACGTTCGCGGGGCCGTCCACGACTCCGGGGTCATGGGAGTACGACCAGGTCCCGGGGCGTGCGGTTGAGGCGCTCCCCGCCTTCCTCCGTGCAGATCACGATGTCCTCGATGCGCGCTCCGTACCGGCCGGGCAGGTAGATGCCGGGTTCGACGGAGAAGGCCATGCCGGGCTCCAGCGGGAGCTGGTTGCCGGCCACGATGTAGGGCTCCTCGTGCGTCTCCAGGCCGATGCCGTGTCCGGTGCGGTGGATGAAGTACGACCCGTATCCGGCGTCGGAGATGATGTCCCGGCCGACGGCGTCCAGCTGACCGGCGGTGATGCCTGGCCGTACGGCGTCGGTCTGGGCGCGTTGGGCACGCAGCAGTGCGTCGTGCAGCCGACGGAAGTCCGCGGCCGGCTCGCCCACCACGTACACACGGGTGGAGTCGGAGCAGTAGCCGTCCCGGGTAGTGCCGCCGATGTCGACCACCACCGGGTCGCCGGGCTGGATCACCCGGTCGGACAGTTCGTGGTGCGGGCTGGCGCTGTGGGGCCCGGAGCCGACGATCACGAAGTCGACCCGGACGTGCCCCTCGGCGATCATCGCGTCCGCGATGTCCCGGCCGACCTCGCGTTCGGTGCGTCCGGCGCGCAACCAGTCGCCCACGCGGGCATGCACCCGGTCGATGGCCGCACCGGCCCGGCGCAGGGCGGCTGCCTCCTGCGGGGTCTTGCGCATCCGCAGCCCGTTCAGCACGTTCCCGGCCAACTCCTGTTCGGCGCCCGGCAGTACGGCGCGGAAGGCGATGGTCTTCTCCGCCCACATGTGGTTGTCGACGCCGAGGCGGGCCGTCCGGGCGGGCAGCCGGGCCGCGACGAGGGCATAGGGGTCGTCGGTCTCGTTCCAGCCGGTGATCTCGATGCCCAGGTCACCGGCCGGGGATGCCCGCGCGGCGGGTTCCTCCAGGGCCGGTACGAGCAGGAAGGGGTCGCCGTCGGCCGGCAGGACCAGGCAGGTCAGCCGCTCCAGCGGCAGGGCGTCGTAGCCGGTCAGGTAGCGCAGGTCCGCACCGGGCGAGATCAGCAGGGCGTCGATCCCGGCCCGGGCGGTGGCTTCCCTGGCGTCGTCGAGGCGGCCGGCCGGGTACAGAGCCGCGGCCGGCTCGACGGGACGGGGGCGGCCGTCGTCGGGCGTCGGGGTGTGAGGCATCAGGTCTCCTTGAAGCGTGGGGTGCCCTCGGGAGGGCAAGGCACCCTTGGGAGGGTCGCGATCGCGCATGTCGGCGTTCGGGGCGGGCGGACCTGTACGAGTGGCGTCACCCGACGCTGTGGAACGTCCCCTTGGTCAGTCGGCGCAGCCCGGACCGGCCCAGGTCAGGCCGCATACAGGCGGCACGCGACGCCCCCGGCGATCAACTGCGGATCCTCGCGGTCGCAGCCGTCGAAGGCCTGTGGGCAGCGGGGGTGGAAGCGGCAGCCGCTCGGCGGGGCGGCGGGGTCGGGTACGTCGCCGGGGAGTTCGGCGGGCAGCACTCCCGCCCCGTCGGGCCGCGGTACGGCGGCCAGCAGCGCCCGGGTGTAGGGGTGCCGCGGGTCGGCCCAGACCTCGGCGGTGGGACCGGTCTCCACTATCCGCCCGAGGTACATGACGGCGATCCGGTCGGCGATCAGCCGTACGACGGACAGGTCATGGCTGATGAACAGCAGCCCTGCGCCCGACTCGACGGCCAACGACCGCATCAGCGTGGCCACTTGGAGCTGGGCGGAGGCATCGAGGGCGGAGATCGGTTCGTCTCCGACGAGCAGCCGGGGGCGGGCGGCGAGCGCGCGGGCGATGGCGATGCGCTGCCGCTGGCCGCCGGAGAACTCCTGCGGGTACCCCTGTGCGGCACTCGCCGACAGCCCGACCCGGGTCAGCAGGTCCTCAGGGGTGGAGCCTTCGGGTGCCTCACCGCGCTCGGCGGCGGTGCGGATACCGTCGGCGAGCTGCGCGCCCACCCGGCGGCGGGGGTTGAGGGAGCCGTACGGGTCCTGGAAGACCATCTGGACGCCGGTGAGGGCCGGGTCGCGGCGGCGCACCCGCAGCGGGCGCACCGGTGTGCCGTCGAAGGTGATCCGGCCTTCCGCGGGTGCGGTGAGCCCGCAGACCGCCCGGGCCAGGGTGGACTTGCCGCAGCCCGACTCACCGACCAGCCCGACGACTTCACCGGCCCGCACCTGGAGGCTGACCCCGGCGACGGCGCGGGTGGGCGGCGCACCCGGCCGGTGGTACTGGACGACAAGGTCGTCGACCGAGAGGAGAGGGGCCGTCGGGTGGGGGGTCATACGGTGCTCCTTCCGGGGAGCGCGTCCAGGAGCTGGCGGGTGTACTCGTGTTGTGGATCGGTCAGGACCCGGCCGCGCGGGCCGGTCTCGACGACCAGGCCGTGGCGCATCACGCTCACCTCGTCGGCGATCGCGGACATCACGCCCAGGTCGTGGGTGACCAGCAGGATGGCGAGGCCCAGGTCGTCGCAGAGGCCGCGCAGCAACCGCAGGACGCCGGCCTGCACGGTCACGTCGAGGGCGGTGGTCGGCTCGTCGGCGATCAGCACCTTCGGCTCGCAGGCCAGCGCGATCGCGATGGCGATCCGCTGGCGCATCCCGCCGGAGAACTGGTGCGGGTAACGCCCCAGCGCCTCACGGGGGTTGGGGATGCGGACCTGCGTGAGCAACTCGGCGGCCCGCTCCTTCGCGGCCTTGCGGTCCAGCTTGAGGTGGTGGCGCAGATGGTCGGTGAGCTGGTGTCCGATGCTGAGCATGGGGTGCAGGCTGGTGGACGGGTCCTGAAACACCATGCTCACCGACCGCCCGCGCAGCGCGGCCAGTTGACGGGGTGGGAGGGTCAACAGGTCGGTGCCCTCGAACTCGATCCGGCCGCCGGTGCGCGCGCCCGGCGGCAGCAGACCGAGCGCCGCCAGACCGGTCATGGTCTTGCCCGAGCCGCTCTCCCCCGCGAGCCCGTGCACCTGACCGGGCCGCACCGCGAGGTCGACGCCACCGAGGATGCGACGGCCGCCCAGGTCGAGGGTGAGGCCGCTGATCTCCAGCACGTTGCCGGCACTCACTGGTGTCATCCCACACGCTCCTTCTCCGCACCGATCGTGCGGGCGGTGCCGGGGTCGAGGGCGTCCCGGAGCGTGTCGCCGAGGAAGTTGAAGGCGAGCACGACGGTGAGGATGGCCAGGCCCGGGAAGACCCCGATCCACCACTTGTCGAACTGCTGGGTGCCGTCCGCCACCATCGCGCCCCACTCGGCGGTCGGCGGTTTGGCGCCGAGCCCCAGGAAGGACAGCCCGGACAGCAGCAGCGTCGCGGTACCGATGTCCAGGGTGGCAAGGACGAGCAGCGGGCCGAGGACATTGGGCAGAATGTCGACGCGCATGGACCGCCAGGCGGAGAAGCCCAACAGCCGTCCGCTGAGCACGAATTCGCGGTTGCGCATCCCCATGACCAGGCCCCGGGTGACCCGGGCGTACGACGGCCAGGACACGACCAGGACGGCGAGCACCGCGTTCTGGAGGCTGGCGCCGAGTGCGGCGGCGACCACCATCGCCAGGATGACGGTGGGGAAGGCGAACACCAGGTCCGCGATCCGCATCACGGTCTCGTCCACCCACCGCCCGAAGAACCCGGCGCAGGCCCCGAGCACTCCGCCGACCAGCAGCGACATGGTCACAAGGAGCAGGGCGAGCGGGATGGAGACCCGCGCTCCGTACAGCACGCGACTCAGCACGTCCCGGCCCAGCTCGTCGGTGCCGAACCAGTGCCCGGCTCCGGGAGCGGCCAGCCGGGGCAGGTCCTGCGCGAGGGGATCGTGCGGGGCGAGCAGCGGGGCGGCGATCACGATCACCAGCCAGATCACCGCGACCACGCCGCCGGTGACGGCCAGCGGGCGACGCCAGGCGGGCGGCAGCCGTCGTAGCAGACCGCGTTTCACCGCACGCTCAGGACTGCGTTTCACCACACCCTCGGGACTGAGTTTCACTGCACCCTCACCCTCGGGTCGATCACGCCGTACAGCACGTCCACGGCGAGGTTGACGGTCAGGTACACGATGCCGACGACCAGGCCGACGCCCATCACGGCGGGCAGGTCGAGGGTGGTCGCGCTGCGGTAGGCGTACGCGCCCAGGCCCGGCCAGGCGAAGATCGACTCCACCAGGACGGTGCCCGAAAGCAGCGCCCCGAAGGCCAGTCCGGCGACCGTGATGACGGGCACGAGGGCCGCCCGGAGCACGTACTGGAAGAGGACCGTGCGGCCGGGCAGGCCCTTGGCGCGGGCCGCCCTGACGTAGTCCTGGTTCAGCACCTCCAGGACGGCGGAGCGGGTGAAGCGGGTGAGCAGGCCGACGGTGTACGCGGTCAACACCAGTGCGGGGAGGGCGAGATGGCCCACCGCGCTCCAGAACACCGGCCACTGACCTGCGAGTACCGCGTCGACCGTGTACAGGCCCGTGACGTGCGGTGGGGCGGTCATGCCGGGGTCGAGGCGACCGCTGCCGGGCGCCCAGCCGAGCCGGTAGAAGAAGACGTAGAAGGCGAGCAGCGCCAGCCAGAAGGTCGGCACCGAGACTCCCAACAGGCTGATCACACGCAGGAGTTGATCGGTGAAGCGGTCCCGGCGCAGCGCCGCGATGACACCGAACGCCACGCCCACGACCAGTGAGACGACGATCGCGGCCCCGGCGAGTTCCAGGGTGGCGGGGACGGCGGTGGACAGGTCGGTGAGGACCGCCTGATGGCTCTGCTGGGACTCGCCGAGGTCGCCCTGGAGCAGGTTGCCGAGGTAGGTGACGTACTGGACGGGCAGCGGCTTGTCGAGGCCGTTCTGGTGCCGCCACTGGGCGACGATCGCCGGGTCGCCGATCGCCCGCTGGCCCAGGTTGGCCGCCGCCGGGTCGCCCGGGACCATGTTGGTGAGGACGAACGTCACCAGGGTCACGCCGAGGGCGAGCAGGACGGCGGTGGCGGTGCGGCGCAGCAGGAAACGGGCGAGCGGGTGGCGGGCGAGGGGGCGGCGGGCGAGGAGACGCCCGCCGCCGCCCGTGTCCTTACTTGGCACCCAGCGAGGCGACATCGATCGTCCATACGGGGTTGTAGGCGACGCCGGTGACGGACGCGGCGGAGACGGTGTTCCGGCTCGGCTGCATCAGCGGGATGAAGGGGCCATCGGCGTTCAGCTGGGTCTGAATCTGCTCGTACAGCGTCTTGCGGGCGTCGTCGCCGATCGTGGTGGCCGCCTTGTCGCCGAGCGCGGTGAGGGAGGGGTCGGCGCCGGCCGTCCAGCCCGCCCGCAGGCCGACCAGGTTGCCGGGCAGGAAGGCCAGGTAGTCGCTGGGGTCCGGGTAGTCCGGGCCCCAGTACCAGAGGCCCAACTGCTCCTTGCCGTTGCGGTAGTTGTCCAGTTCCGTGGTGGTCGGCGCGGGGGCCAGCGTGACGGTGATGCCGACCTCCTTCAGCTGTGCCTGGACGCGTTCGGCGAGGGTCTGGAGGGACAGTCCGTCGACGGTCAGGTCGCTGGCGTAGCCGAGTGTCACCGAGGGCTTGGCGATCCCGCTCGCCTTGAGCGCGGCCTTCGCCCCGGCCAGGTCGCGGTCCGGGGCCTCCGAGGCGGGCAGCGCGCCGAGGAAGGTCGACGGGATGATCCCGGCGGGCTGGACGGAGCCGGTACCGGCGAGCGACAGCAGGCTCTTGTAGTCGATGCCCTTGCGCACCGCCTCCGCGAACTTCGCGTTCGACGTCGTACTGCTGACCTTGGTGTTCTGGTTCAGCAGCAGGAAGATCACGTCCGAGGACGCTCCGCTGTCCACCTGGAGCCCGCCGCCGAGCCCGCTGACCTGGTCGGAGGTGAGGTCGAGGGCGACCTGGCTGTCACCGCGCTGCACGTTCAGCTTCTGGGTGGGCGCCTGGACGTTGCGGAGGACGATCTTGTCGTACGTGGGCTTGTCCGAGCCTGTGTACTTGGGGTTCTTCGTCAGGACGACCTGGGTGTTGGTGTTGAAGGAGGTGAGCGTGTACGGACCGGAGCCGGCCGACGTCGTGTTCAGGTACTTCTCCGCCCCGTCCGCCGAGGTCGCGGTCCCGCCATGGGCCTGGACCGTCTTCGCGCTGAGGATGCCGAGCGCGGGGTTGGGGAGGATGAAGGGCAGCGCCGGGTTCGCCTTCTTCGACACCAGGGTGACGGTGGAGGCGTCCGTCTTGGTGACCGTGACGCCGTCGAGCAGGAACGACGGGTTGCCCTTGAGCGCGATCACCCGGTTCAGCGAGAACACCACGTCATCGGCGGTGACCGCGCTGCCGTCCGCGAACTTCGCGCCCGTACGCAGGTGCAGGGTGAGCGTCTTGCCGTCCTTGGACTGCTCGTACGAGGAGGCAAGGCCCGGCACCGGCTTGGTGACGTCGGAGCCCTTGAAGGTCAGCAGCGTCTCGTAGAGCGCCTTGTCCACGATCTGCCCGGTCGGCTCGAACTCGCGGCCCGGGTCGGCGGTCTTCAGGTTGAACGAGGTGTCGACGACCAGGGTCTTGCCGGTCGAGGAGCCGGAGGCGCTCGTACCGCCGGAGCAGGCGCTCAGGGCGAGCGCCGCGACCGCGACGAGAGAGAGTGCCGCCGGGTAGGACCCGGCAGTGAATCTGGGCATGCGTGCCTCCGTGAGCAGGGCGGAGCGGAAGAAGGCCAGGCGGGGGCGGACCGACACCGAGAGGGGAGCTGGACGATTCGCCGTTAGGGTTGGCTGAAACTAACCAGGACTTTCGGCTGACGGGACCACCGCGAGACGAAAATCAACGGAGAGGCGCGAACATGGAAGATCTGTCGGCCCCCGAGACCCCCGGCGAGCGCCGCTCTGGACGGATCGGCATCGGTCTTGTCCTGGATTCGGTGCATTTCAAGATCCTTGACGTCCTCCGCACCCAGGGCCGCATCTCGGTCGCCGCCCTCGCGGATCGCGTCGGCGTCTCCCGCGCGAACGCCTACACCCGCCTCGAAGCCCTCCGCGCCGACGGTGTGATCAACGGCTTCAGCGCCCGCGTCGACCACAACCGCGTCGGCCTGGAGATCTGCGCCCTGATCTTCGTCACGGTCCGCCAGGAGCTGTGGAAGCAGTTCCGCACCGCTCTCGCCCAGATGCCGGAGGTGGAGTACTGCGCCGTCACCACCGGCCAGCACGACGCCATGATCCAGATCCGGGTGGCCGACGTCTCCGCCGTCCACCGCCTGGTCACCGACCGGCTGTCCACCATTCCCGCGGTCCGCGCCACCGAGACCGTGATCATCCTCGACGAGGTGCTGCGCCGCCCCTACGTCCTGCCGACCGCACCCCGCTCCACCGAATCCGCGTCCGGCACCCCCCAGGACGCCCCCGGAACGAGCCAGTTCGGCATGACCCGCTTCATCCGCGCCGCCGAGGGACGGGCCGACCTTCAACGCGATTCCGAGCCGGACGACTGACAGCGGGGGCGGTCACCAGCGGTGCGCGACCACGGTCAGCAGCGGTGCGCTCCGACCCGCGACAGAGAGAGCGGGAGCGCTTACCTGTCAGGTAATCGCCCCCGGCGCGTCCTGATGCCAGGATCGTCGACGTACGGAGCCGAGCCCGACCGACCGGAAGGACACCATGCCTGCCTACGCCATAGCTCACCTGCGGGATGCCACCCCGCACCCGGAGATCGCCGAGTACATCGAGCGCATCCCCGGCACCTTCGAGCCGTACGGCGGCCGCTTCCTCGTGCACGTCACACAGCACGAGGTGAAGGAGGGCAGCTGGCCCGGGGGCGTCGTGGTGATCAGCTTCCCCGGAATCGCCGAGGCGCGGGCATGGTGGGACTCACCCGCGTACCAGGAGATCGCCCCGTTGCGCTCGCGGCACATCGAGGGCGACATCATCCTGGTCGCCGGCGTCCCCGAGGACTACGACCCGGCTGCCACGGCAAAGTCGATGCGGGAGTCCTTGGCTCCCGAGTAAGAGGAGCGGTACGTCGCGAGGTCCCGGTTACGGACCCGGTGCTCGGACCACATCATGGCGAACTCCCCTCTCCTCATGGTCAGTTCACCGATCAGCGCGGCGAGCCGAGGATCGTCGGGATGCTGCCCGGCGGCGAGCCGCAGCTTCCCCACCACATCTCCGGCCTCCTTCGGCCAGTCCACGTACAGGTCCCGGGTGTGCGCGTCGAGGAAGACCAGCCGTGCCGTGTTCGGGCGCAGACCCGGCACCCGACGGCGTTCCCCGGAGTCCGGGAGCCCCACATCCGCCGGCTGCGACGGCGTCCCCCTCGCCGTCGGGCACTGTTGGCTTGCGGCCGCGTTCGCGCGTGCCGGACGATAGTTTGCGGTCATGGCTGATGACGTTGCCCTGCGGGTGGTGACCGGGTGAGCACGACAGCGAAGTGCCAGGTCTGCGGGGGTCCGCTCGCGAGTGACGGCGGGCCGGGGCTGGCCGCGTCGTACTGCTCGCAGGCGTGCCGCCAGCGCGCCAACCGGGAACGGCGGCGACCGGCCGATGTACCCGCCAGAGAGCTGATCTCCGACATAGGGGACCGGCTGGGGCGGCTGCGGCTGAAGCCCGGCCTCGCGTTCCACGCCGATGTCGAGGGGCTGTCCACACGGTTCGCGCAGTTGCGACGCCTCGCGCGTCAGGCTCGTGAGGGTGCGGTTCGGGTCAAGGTACCTGCGGCGGCCGTCCCGGACCACGTCGGCATCGACGCCGACGCCGCCGAAGCGGAAAGCGTCACACCTGCCGACGTGACGAAATCCCGCGTGACGAATTCCGTCGAGACCCATCCCGATGAAGCCCACCCCAATGAGGCGCATCCCGATGAAGCGCGTCCAAGTGACGACGCCTTCACCGCCCTCATCGAGCGGCATCGGCGGGAACTGCGGGTGCACTGCTACCGGCTGCTCGGCTCGTACGACGAGGCCGAGGACCTCACCCAGGAGGCGTTCCTGCGGGCGTGGCGGGCTCGGGAGACGCTGGAGGGCGTCGACAACGCGCGGGCCTGGCTCTACAGGATCGCCACCAACGCGTGCCTCGACTTCCTGCGCAGGCACAACCGGCGCCCGGTTCCCTATGAACCGGTACCGGGCATGGACTCGGGTGGCGGGCCGCCGCCACCACGGATGCCGTGGCTACAGCCGTTCCCGGACGACCAGTTGCCCGAGGCCCCCGCGCCCCAGCACGAGCCCGCCGACCAGGCAGTGGCGAGCGAGACCCTCGAACTCGTCTTCCTGACCGCCATCCAGCAACTCCCGCCGCGCCAGCGGGCCGCGGTGGTCCTGCGCGATGTCGCGGGGTGGTCGGCCCAGGAGACCGCCGAACTGCTGGGCTCCAGCGTGGCGTCGGCGAACAGCGCGGTTCAGCGCGGCCGATCGGCCCTGCGGCAGGCGCTGCCCGGCCGACGCGAGGACTGGTCGGCCGCCGCGCCCAGCGCCGAGGATCTGGCGCTGCTCCAGCGCTACATGGACGCGGCTGCCCGGACCGACATCGACGCCATGATCGAGCTGGTGCGCGAGGACGCGGTCCTCACCATGCCGCCGAACCCGTTCTGGTTCACCTCCCGTGACGCGCTCTTCGCGTTCGTACGGCCGAACCTCGATCCGGCGTCCCCGATGTTCGCCGGGCACTGGCGGCACCTGCCCGTGCGGGCCAACGGCCAGTTGGCGGTGGCCGGTTACCTGCGGCGGCCCGGGACCAGTGTCTTCAGGGCCCAGCTCATCGACGTACTGCGCGTCGAGGAAGGGCGGATCGCCGAGATCACCACCTTCGAGCCGCACCTGTTCGCCGCGTTCGGGCTGCCGATGACGTTCTGACCGTCTCTGATCGTCTCCGAGCGATGAGTTTCCCCGGCAGGGACGTCATAGGGGTGACGGGCGCACACGGCGCCCCCGTCCCAAGGAGTCGAAGAGTCATGCTGAAGAACAAGGTCGCGGTCATCTACGGCGGAGCGGGTTCCCTCGGCGCGGGCGTCGCGGAGGCGTACACACGGGCGGGCGCGCGGGTGTTCCTCGTCGGCCGTACGGAGGCCACGCTCCAGAAGGTCGCCGCCGGGACAGGTGCCGAGTACGACGTGCTCGACGCCCGTGACGAGGAAGCCGTCGAGGCCCACGCGGCATCGGTCGTCGAGCGGGCGGGCCGAATCGACATCTCGCTCAACCTCGTACCGCGGGGCGACTTCCAGGGCGTACCACTGACAGAGATGTCGGTCGAGGACTACACACGACCGGTCGTACGGGGGATCGCCTGCCAGTTCATCACCGCGCGGGCCGCGGCCCGCCGGATGGCCGCGCGGGGTTCGGGCGTGATCCTCTCCCTGAACAGCGGGTCCGGCAACGGCAGTCCCATGCTGGGCGGCACGGCTGCGGCGGACGGCGCGATCGACGCGCTGATCCGGCAGTTCGCCCAGGAGGTGGGCCCGGCCGGCGTGCGCGTCTGCGGGATCTGGACCGCCGGAGTCACCGACAGCCTCACCCCCGAGAAGCTCGCCGCCGCCGGCGCCCCGGGCCTGAACGAGGAAGCCGTACAGGGCATCCGTACCCACCTGGACAGCCTCCGCATGACGAAGCGCTCGCCGCGGATCGCGGACATCGCCGCACTGGCGACGTTCCTCGCCTCCGATGCCGGCGTCACCATCACGGGCACCTGGGTCAACGCGACCGCCGGAATGTTTCCCAGCTGACCCGGAAGTGGATCGGAAGCGGATCGGTTCTGGTGGCGGAAGCGGCCCAACTGGTGGCCTCAGGGGTGTCAATCAGCCTTTTCGCGCACTCCTGCCCCGCCGACCGTGCCGGCGGGTCCGGGTGCGCCAATCGGTGCACCGCAGTGACCGTTGGAGTCCCACATGAACAACGCCGGACTGCCGCCGCCCACCACGAGGCCACCCACACCGTTCCATCCCGTCGTGCCGGTTCCGCCGCCCTACCGGGGCGGAGGGCTGATACCGCCCGCCGGGCCCGCCCGGACCTGGGGGCTGGGCGTCGTCGGCGTATCCCTGCTGTTCGTCCTGGTCGGGGGGCTGGCCGCCGGCTCCGACCCGGACGAGACCGGGACCGCGGGCTCGCCGTGGGAGTACACCGAACCAGCCACGGACTACACCGAACCGACCACGCCGGACATCTACAGCACCCCCGACACGGCGAGCACGCCGGGGACGACGGAGTCCGGGGGAGTCGCGGACGCCGGTGGACTATTCGGCGAACCGACGGACGGGGCCACCGCGACCGGTACGGCGGTGGCGGCACCGGAGGCCGTCGTCACCGCCTACTTCGAGGCGATCAACAACCGTGACTACCCGACCGCCTGGGACCTGGGCGGCAGGAACCTGGAGACCGACTACACCTCGTTCGTCGCGGGCTACAGCACCACCGAGCACGACACCATCAGCATCGTGTCCGTGCAGGGCGACGTCGTACAACTGGTCCTCGACGCCCTGGAGACGGACGGCACCTCGCGCTCGTACGACGTCACCTACACCGTCCTCGACGGTGTGATCACCGACGGCACGGCAACCCCGACCACCTGACGACCCGGGGCCGGCACGCCGGCACGAGCGGAGCGCTGAACCACCGTGACCACACAGGCACCGCACCACCCGCATCCACCCGGCCCGCCACCCGCGCCGCCGGTCCCCCGCCAGTACGCGCGGACCAAGGCGACCCGCCTGCTGTCCGCGGGCACCTACCTCGATCCCGGCTATCGCCGGACCGTCATCCGGGAACTGCTGAAGAGACGCTTCCGGGTGGTCGCGCCGTCGTACGGCTACGACGCCGTGTCGGTCCTCGCCCACGCGCTCACCGCACGCCGGATGCGCCGCATCCAGTGGGGCGCGGGCATCGGCGCGGTCCTCGTGCTCCTGGCGCTGATGTACAACGACCTGCTGAGCCCCTTGGTCGCCGTGCTGCTCCTGTGCTGGGTGCTGTGGGGCGCGGCCTATCTGCGCCGGGTCGTCACCCTGAACATCCTGATGACCCGGCTGAAGGAGACCGCCCCCGACGGCGGCTTCGACGGCTCCTACCCGGTCAGTGGCCCGCTCACCGACGCCCTGATCCGCAAGATAGACCGTGAGCAGTCCGCCGGCAGCGGCCTGGTCTTCTACGGCGGCTTCCGGCCCTTCGTCGGCGCCGGTGAACCCCTGCGCGACTGGTCGAACGCCCAACTGCTGCTCGGCGCGCCCAAGACCCGCATCGCCGCGCGCCGGGACTACGAGGAGTCCAGGATCGACCTGGACACCGTGGAGCGAAAGTCCGTCCTGCCGTTCACCGTCCACGACATCACCACGTACGTCGCCGCGCGGATGGCCGCGGAGCTGCGCGACGAGGCTCGCCGGGACGAACGTATCGAGGGACTGACCGTCGAGCAGCGCCGTTTCACCACGGCGGTCCGCACCAACGACCGGACACTCGGGGTGGGTTGGTCCCAGCTGCCCAGTACCGACGACCTTCCGGACGTCCACTGGCGGGAGGACTACGACTCGGCGCGCGAGTATCTGTGCGTGCGCGTCGGGTCGTGGAACGAGGAGCTGGTGACCTCGGTCTTCGTCGGGTTCGACCTCAAGGGCGACACACTGCACACCGAGTTCTACACCTATGTACTCGGGCCACTCCTGCGGGAGTTCCACCTCGTCGACCAACTGCCCGACAAATTCGACGGACGGCTGGCCGTGCGGGTGGCGTGGGACATGGCCAAGACCGCGCTGCGCTGGTGCGTGGCCCTGTCCGTGTGGCCGCTGTGGCTGGTTCCCGGGCGTTTCCTGCCGTCGCCGTTGCGCCGGCTGATGCGCCCGCAGCGGGCCGGACGGATCTTCGCCGGCGGCGTCGCGGAGGACTCGGCGGTCGACATCAGCGAGTTCCGCCTTGGCCGCTACGCGAACGAGGCGGTCGACTGCGGGGCGCTGACGAGCGTCCGGGAAATGGCGACGAGCGACACCTACCACCACTTCTTCCAGAAATCCGACGCCGTGAAGTACACGCAGATCATCGAGCGCCGGCTGCTCGTGAACATCCGGTCGTTCCTGAGCGAGCACCACGTGGATCTCGCCGAGCACGACCGTGCGCAGACCAACATCCTCATGGGAGACGACAAGAGCCAGAACTTCTACGGCGGGCACAACGAGCACATCGGCTACAACTACCAGGCGGGCGGCCCCAACCCGCCCGGGAGCGGCGGGGGGCGGTCTTCATGAGCGAGAACCGGTTCGGGGACAACAGCCAGAATTTCGTCGGCGGGGAGAACCGGCACATCGGCTACAACTACTACGCGGCGCCGACCGCCGAGTCACCCACGTCCGGTGCCGGGCGGTCCGGCACGGCGGAGAAATCGTCCGATCAGCCGACCGCCGAGTACGGCCGGGGCCGCAGCGTCTTCGTCGTGCACGGCCGGGACGAAGAGGTCCGCCAGGCGATGTTCGGGCTGCTGCGCCGGCTCGATCTGCGGCCGCTGGAGTGGGAGGAACTGGTGCGGGCCACCGGCAAGACCTCGCCCTTCCTCGGCGAAGTGGTCATGAACGCACCGGCGCAGGCACAGGCGGCGCTGGTCCTGCTCACCCCGGACGACATCGCCAAGCTCCACCCGCAGCTGCTCGGCAACAGCGAGCGTGACGACGAGACCCGGCTGACCGGCCAGCCCCGGCAGAACGTGCTGATCGAGCTGGGCATGGTGCTGATGGCCTACCCCGAGCGGACCGTCATCGTCGAGGTCGGCCGGCTGCGGCACGTCGCCGACATCGCGGGCATCAACGTCATCCGGTTCGACGGCACGGAGGCTTCCCTCGCGAAGATCGCCTCGCGGCTGAGGCAGGCCGGCTGCGAACTCGACGACACCCGCCCGGAATGGCGCGAGACCTGGCACTTCCAGAACCTGTCGGCGTACCGGCGCCTCGCCTGATCGACCCGCTTGAGGGGTGGCCGCCTGCGGGAGGGGTGGCCACCCCTCAAGTCGTGTCTACGTCCTTACAGTTCACGTCCGGTCAAGGCCCGACGCCAGAACGCTCAGGAAAGCCGCCACCTCGCGCATGTTGATCCGCTCCAGATCGGCGGGCCGCACCACCACCCGCAACTCCCGGCAGACCGAACCCTCCCGTGACCGGGCGATGTAGGACATCAGGATCAGCCGCAGCAGGCTGTCCTGGTCGAGGTGATCGAGCCGGGAGAGCCCCGACCCGACCAACGGCATGGCCACCCGCTCCAGTTGGGCGTGCCGGTGCAGTGCGTCCCACAGCCGGCTGAGGCCGAACCAGAGGTCCTCCACACTGGAGGCGGCCACACAGTCGTTGCCGATTCGGCTGTACGCGACGGCGAACACCAGCCTCGGCCGGGCGCCCAGGACCGCCACGGTCCCGAGCGGATACCGGTCCAGCTTGCCCAGCGGCTTGTGCTCCCGGTCCTCCCGCACGACCGGCGTGACGGAGGCGAGCGCCACGGCCAGTTCCGCGTCCAGGCGTCGTACGTCGCCACCGTATCGCCGGTCCGACAACTGCCCCTGCATACTCCCGCCGTTGATGACCGCTCCGTCGAGCGTCGCGGTGTCGAAGGTGTCGCAGAACCCGACGACGAGATGTGCAGGCTGGTCGAACACGTCGCCCACCTCGACCACCACGGTCATGTCGGGCCGCCGGAACTCCTGTTCCACCCGCGGCACCGGACGGGCCCGGCCCAGTCCCCACATCAGGCACGCCGCGACCGACACCACCGTGACCGTGCCGGGATCGGGAAAGCTCCGCGGGAAGAACTGTCCGACGAACTGGAGCACCGCTGATATCCCGCCGAAGGCCACCATCATGTTGCGCAGGAACACCTGGCGAGCCCGCCACGAACCGCACAGCCGCCGCAACAGCCGCACCGGTAAGCGGAGTTGAGCGCGGAGACCTGCCCGGAACTCTCCGCGGCCCCGTCTCGGATCCCGCCCAGCGGAATCATCCGAACTCACGGCTGCTCCAAGACATCATGATAATCTGCCGGTCACTTCCAGTGACGTAGGGTGACGCAGCGATGTGTCGGGGGTAACGCGAGTGACCGACGCACAAGCGCGCGTCCAGGTGAAAGTGCTGGGACCGGTCCAGCTCGAAATCGACGGAGTTCCGGTCCGGCTGACACCGCTGACCACCCGGCTGCTGGTTCGTCTGGTGGCCGCCGAGGGCGAGGCCGTGCCGGTACGGCAACTGCGCCGGGACGTATGGGGCCTGGCGGACGAGCCACGCCATCTGGCCCAGCGCAACCGCAACGAGGTGCAAAAACGCGTCCTGGAACTGCGGCGAGCTCTCGACCCCCGCCACGACGGCACGGCCGCCCGCGTCCTGCGCACCGAGCAGCAGGGGACCGTGCACGGCCCGGAGACCGCCTACCGACTGGTGCTGCGCCCCGAGGAACTGGACAGCGCGCGGTTCACCGGGATCGTCCGCAGCGCCTTCCTCGCTCCGCCCGCCACCGCCGCCCACCGGCTGGCCGAGGCGCTTTCCCTGCTCCATGGCCGGCCGCTGGCCGAAGTCAACGGCGAGGATTTCGCGAACCCTTTCATCCACCGCCTCACCACCCTGCGGGACTCCGCCCGCCGTGAACTGGTCCGCATCCAGGCCGATCTCGGCCGCCCCGACCTCGCACTGCCGATCGCCGAACTGATCGTCCGCGACCACCCCGACGAGCTCGACGCCGCGCGCACCCTCGACGCTCTGCGGACCGCGCTCCGCGCGCGCCACGGCGCCGAACTGCTGCGCCACAAGGTGCCCCTGTCCGGCCAGCGGGCCGATGTCGTCCTGGTCCGCGGCGACCTGTTCGAGCAGGCGGACTGCAACCTGGTGGTCGGTTTCACCGACACCTTCGACACGGAGACCGACCAGGACATCGTCATCAGCCGCGACAGCGTGCAGAGTCAGCTCGTCGACCGGCTCTTCGCCGGTCAACGCCGCCTGCTGGACGAGAAGTTGCGGACCGGACTGCGCACCGTGCGGCCGGTCGCCACCGAGAGCGCACGGGCCAAGCCCCGGGGCCGGCGGGTCCGCTATCCGGTGGGCACGACCATCGTCGTACCCGTAGACGGCCGCCGGGTGTTCGCGACCGCCTACTCGCGGATCGGCAACGACCTGGTGGCCAGATCCGGTGACGCGGATCTGCGGTTGAGCCTGGACAACCTCTGGGGCGCGGTGGCCGTGCACGGCCTGTTCAAACCGGTCGCGATCCCGCTCATCGGCTCCGGGCTCGCCCGCGTCACCGACCTCGACCGGGGCCAGCTCCTGGCCCTGATCGTCGACTCGTTCATCGACGCCTGCCGCCGGTACCCGGCGCTCACGCCCGAACTGCGCGTCGTGGTCCGCCCGGAGGACCTCGCCAGCACCGATCTGTCGCCGGTGGAGCGCCGCTTCCAGGAGCTGGTCCCGGATCTGGAGCCCGGTTCGGGCCCGGACCGGGTGGAGTGACCGAGGGCGGCAAAGACGACAGGTCGAAGGTGAGACCGGGCAGTCCTCGGCGACCGTCCCCCGGTCCGGTGGGTGCCTCCGCATCTTCCGGCTCCCCCATGCGGCATCGTCCACCGGTCGCACGGCCCGCCACCGCCGCCCGGCCTCACCGACCCCCAGTGGACCGCTTCCGGCGCTTCCGCGGGTAGCCGCCATCCGCTTCCGATCCGGTTCCGATGAGAGGCCGCAGCCCCGGAGATCAGTCGGCGGGCGCGCCGCGGGGGCGGATCAGGCCGCATTCGTAGGCCAGGATGGTTGCCTGCACCCGGTCCCGTAGCCCCAGCTTGGTGAGCAGGGCGTTGACGTGGGTCTTGACGGTTCCGGTGGTCACGCCCAGGGCGGTTGCGATCTCCGCGTTGGCCAGGCCCGAGGCGATGTGGAGCAGTACTTCCCGTTCGCGTGGGGTGAGTTGGCCGAGGGCGCCGGTGACGGCGGGCGGCGCGGGCGCGCCCTGGGCGAAGGTGTTGATCAGGCGGCGGGTGACGGCCGGAGCGAGGATCCCCTCGCCCGAGGCGACGACGCGGAGGGCGGTCAGCAGGTCATCGGGGTGAGCGTCCTTGAGCAGAAAACCCGAGGCGCCGGCCCGCAACGCCTCGTACACATAGGCGTCGTGGTCGAAGGTGGTGAGCACCAAGACGCGGGGCCCCGTCTCCAGCGCGGTGATGAGACGGGTCGCGGTCAGGCCGTCCATGCCGGGCATCCGGATGTCCATCATGACCAGGTCGGGTGCCTCCCGGATGGCGAGTTCCACGGCACTCGCACCGTCCCCGGCTTCGCCGACCACGGTCAGATCGGGTTCGGCGTCGACGATGGCGGCGAACCCGGCGCGGACCACTGCCTGGTCGTCGACGACCATCACGCGTGTGGCGACGGGGACACCTCCTGGGGCGGGGCCGGGGCTCGACTCGGTCGCGCCGGCAGCGGCAGCAACGCCCTTACCGTACCGGCCGGTTCGAAGGTGATGCGGGCTCCCGCGGCGGTGGCCCGCGACCGCAGGCGTTCCGCGGCCGGGCCGTTCACCGCCAGGCGCACGCCGGTGATCGTGAGGTGCAGCGCTCCCCGGCGCCGCCGCAGCCGCAGTCGTATCCGAACGGGTCCCCGGTCTCCCGCGCCGAGTGCCGCTTCCAGCATCCGGTACGCCGTCACAACCACCGGTTCCGGCAAGCCCGCGGTGGCCTCGGGGAGACCGCGCACGGTCACCTTCCGGCCGGCCCCTCCCGCTGTCCGGCACAGGGCGTCGAGGTCGGCCACGGTCGGCTGCCGCTGGCGCGGATGTTCACCGTCCTGTCCGTCCCGTGCGTCGTTCATGCCGTGGAGCAGTTCCCGCATGGCGGTGAGCGCCGCGCGGGCCTCGGCGGCCACTTCGTCCAGCCGTCCCTGGTGGGCGAGTTCGACGAGTGACACGGTGCGGTGGAGCACCGCGTCGCGCAGTCGGGCGGCCAGCCGGTGTCGCTCGGCACCCGCCGCGGTCTCCGCCTGCCACAGGGAGTAGCTGAGGGCGAGGTCGTCGCGGGCCACAGCGCGCAGCCGTTGACTCCGGACGATCAACCCCACGCCCCAGGCCAGGGCGAACATCAGACACAGCAGTATTCCCAGCAGCGCGATGTTCAGCGCCACGGTGCGCACGGAGGGTGCCTCGCCGGCCAGAGCGCCGTCGGCGGCAGCCGTCACGGTCAGCACCCCGGCGCCCGCTCCCGCGGCCACGAACGGCGAGGGCCAGGTGTACGCGGCGCCGCGACCGTAGGCCGCCAGGGTGTACACGGCCAGCGTCTCGGCCGGCAGACCGCCCGCCAGGAACGGCGACAGCTGTCCTGACAGCGCCACGAACACGCAGGCCGGCGGCCACAGCCACGCCGTGGCCAGCACCACGGTGAGAACCGTCCAGGGCGCGCGGCGCCGCCACAGCAGCGGCAGCGCGTGCAGAGTGAACAGCACGGACACCAGGCCGATGCCCCAAGGGCCGGTGGTGCCGTCGGAAAGTTTCCAGTCCTCCGCGGCCGCCAGCAGGAAGATCAAGGGGAGTACGGCCGCGGTGAAGGCGAGCGCGGTGTCCGTCAGTCGCTGCTCGCGCAGGAAGTCGCGCCGCCGGGGACGTACGGCGGACTGTCGGGGCCCCGTGGTGTCGGGCAGTCCGGCGCGCACCCGCCAGCCCCCGTCGGGCACGGGGCCTGCGGTCAGTTCCCCGCCGACCGCCGCCGCGCGCTCCCGCATGCCCGCGACGCCCCTGCCGGATCCCATTCCCCCGTAGTCGACCGTGCCGCGCGCGGCGGCGTTGTCCACGGTCAGCTCCAGCGTCCCGTCCGCACGGCGTACGACGACCCGCACAGCCGCTCCGGGTGCGTACCGCAGGGCGTTCGTGAGGGCTTCGCGCATGATGCCGTGCACCGCCTCGGCAGCGGGTCCGGCGAGGTCGTCGGGTATCTCGGTGGCGATCGGGCGGCCCAACCGGCCGAATCCGGAGACGAGTTCATGGATACGTCCGGTCATCGGCCGGGCGTCGGCCTGGCCCGCGTCCCGCATCACCGCGACCAGCCGCTGAATCGACGTCAGGGTCTCGCGGCCCGTCCGCTCGGCGAACTCCAGCGCCTCGGCGACGAGTTCGGGCTTGCGGTCGCCGAGTCTGCGGGCCACGTCCGCGGTCACCACGACGGATGTCAGGTGGTGCGCGCTGACGTCGTGCAACTCGCGCGCCAGTCTGCCGCGTTCGGCCTCACCGGCCTGCTGCCGGCTCTCCTCCGCCCCGGCCAGCAGCCGGGCCGCCGCCAGCCTCCTGGCCAGCCACTGCCGCCGCGCAAGACCGAGGCCCGCGCAGCTGACGTACATGGCTGCCTGGAGCGCGAGTTGGGTGGCGAGTGCGGTGTGCGGGCCGAACCGCACGACCGCCAGCGGCCAGGACGAAACGACGGCCGCGGCCAGGACGCGCGATGTGACCGTGACGGGGCAGCGGACCGCGACGGAATAGAGGGCGACCGGCAGACCGAGGTCTCCGTACTCGTCGTACGCCATCGTCTGGCCCAGAACGGAGGCCCCCAGTGTCCACATCAGCGCCCGCACGGGCGCGCGCCGCCGCAGGCTCAGCGCGACGGTCTCCACCGCGACGGCGACGAGAATGCCGACGACGCCCACCAGGTCCGATGGGCGGCTGTACATCAGCCCGGCCCCGGGCCACAGCCACGCCACCTGCGCGGCGGCGAGCAGTCCCGGAAGCGCCCAGTTTCGTGTCGTCTCCATGTCGGGCACGAGCGTAGGGCCCGCCGCGCGGTCGGAACACCGGGCTTCCGACGCAACGGGCGGGGCGTCTCTACCCTGCGGTAGAGGCCCCGTTCCTCCGCTGCGCCGACGACTCACCGTCCGGCCGACGGAAGGCTGATGGCCATGGACATCACCTCGCTCACCGTCATACTCGGCGTGGTCGTGATGATCGCGGCCGCGATCCTCATCACCTTCAACGAGCCTCCGCTGTGGACCTGTCTGCTGACCGGCGCGGGCTCCTTGCCCTTGAGCGCCGCCCTGCTCAACACGCCTGCCTTCACCTCCGCCGTCGGGAACAGTTCCGTCGGCGAGCACGTCGTGCGGTTCGCGATCGCCTCCACCCTCACGGCCGTGTTGAGCTTCTTCGTCGGCAAGGACAGCCGCGAGGCCGCCGACGACGACCCCTCAACCGACGGTCCCCCGTCGCCGCACCCAACGGCCTGAGCCCTCGGACGTGCGGGAGAACAGCGGCTCGTCCCGTGTGGCTGTTTCTGCCGTTCCAGAGAGTGGACGGCTGTTGGTGGAAAGCTGCGGCTGTTGTAGAAATGGGCCCCATGAATCACGAGCCCTTGGTGCGACGCCTGGTCATCGACCTGTGCCGACGCCCGGCTACGTGTTGTTGCTGACCTCGCGCTTCTGAAGCGCCCCTCATCGCCTCCGCACCGCAATGCCATGCGCGGTGCTTTCTCTGCGTTGTTCAGCTCCGCTGATCTCAACCGCTGATATTCCGGCGCCCCTTGGAGGCCGCCCGTGTCGACGACACCACGACCTCGACGCCGACGAACTGCACGAGCCCCGGGAGTTCGCCGAGCTGCGCGCGCAGGTCGCCCACGCCGTCAAGTCCGCCGCGGCGGCCTGACCTGACCATCGGTTACGAACACCCAGGAAGGGAAGCAGAGTTGAGCATCACCAGCGAACGTACCTCCGCACCTGGAGCCGCCCGCCGCACGCCGGCGGAGCTGCCCCTCACCAAGCTCGGCCCGAGCTTCGGCGCCGAGATCCGCGGCATCGACCTGAGCCGTCTCACCGACGACCAGGTGACCGGGGTCCGCGAAGCACTCGTGGAGCACAAGGTGCTCTTCGTCCGCGGACAGGACCTCGACGACACCGCGCAGATCGAATTCGGCAGGCGGCTGGGCGAGGTCACCGTCGGGCACCCGATCCACGACTCCGGTGACGTGGCGCCCGAGGTGTACGCCCTGGACAGCCAGGAGAACGGCTTCTCCGACGTCTGGCACACGGACGTCACCTTCGTACGGCGCCCGCCGGCGGTCTCCGTCCTCCGCGCCGTCGTCCTGCCGCCCAACGGCGGCGACACCACCTGGGCCGACAGCCAGCTCGCCTACGAGTCGCTGTCGCCGGGCCTGCGTACCTGTCTCGACCCACTCACCGCGGTGCACGACGGCAACCGCGCGTTCGGTTACTACCTCGCCCAGCGCCGGCAGGGACAGGGAAACCTCTGGGAGGGAGAGGCGTTCACCGAGCTGACACCGGTGGAGCACCCGGTGGTCCGGGTGCATCCCGAGAGCGGCCGCAAGGGCCTGTTCGTGAACCCCGGGTTCACCTCGCACATCGCCGGCGTCTCTGAGTACGAGAGCCGGGGCATCCTCGACATCCTGTACGCCCACCTCACCAAGCCCGAGCACCTCGTGCGTCACCGGTGGCAGCCGGGGGACGTCGCCCTGTGGGACAACCGCAGCACGGCCCACTACGCCAACCGCGACTACGGCGACCAACACCGCGTCATGCACCGCATCACCCTGCGCGGTGACACCCCTGTGGGCCCCACGGACCCACGCTGACCCGCCCTGTCACCGAGCCGGCAGCACCCGTACCGGCAAAGTCACCCGTACCGGCAAGCGGTCCGCCGCGGCCCGGCTGATCCCGGACCGCGGCGAGTCAAAGCGTTTTCCTTGCACGTGGGGTTCCCCGCACGGCAGCCGGTGGGTATCCGTCGGCCACGGACCGCCATCCGGGCATGGCGGAGAGCTATGCTGAGGCCAGACGTCCCAGACCCCGGCGGCGTGTTGTCACTGAGCACAGATCGCTGTGGGGAACGAGCCCTTGGCCCGGTCGCCCGGCGCATCGCCCTGGAGGCAGGCGGGCCGTTTGCACGTCCGGCGCAGAGACTGCCGGACCGGCCGCCGATCCTTCTCCGCCGAACGTACACCGACCGTACCGGGGAGCACGCCACGAGGTGCCGGGAGCCCGGCACCACCACTGCGTTCGCCGTCCGGGCGGTCATCTGAACCGAGGCGTCATGCCCCTATCGCAGTTGAACATCTATCGGCACGACAGGAAGAAACGGTCACTGATCACCCTGGCCGGTGAGATCGACCTGGGGACCACGTCTCTGGTACGCGAGGCGCTCAAGGAATGCCTGCGGGACGGCGCCCGCACCATCGACGTCGACCTCACCTCCCTCACCTTCTGCGACTGCAGCGGGCTGAACGTCTTCATCGAGGCATGGCAGCACACCGTCGAGGCCGGCGGATCCCTCCAACTGCACCACCCGCCCTACACGTTGGCGCTCATCGTGGACGTCACCGACACGGGTTTCCTGCTCGTGGGCCGTCCGTCCGCGACGGAAGCGTCTCCTCGCCCGACCGCCCCCGCCTCCGCCTCCGCCTCCGCCCCAACCTCAACCTCAACCGCGACCGCCGCCGCCGTCCCGACAGCCCCACCCACCATGCCCTCCTTCGAAGGACTGCGTCGGCTCGTTCCGGTCGCGACCGCCGCCGCCTGGTGCGCGCTGTGACGGCCCGGCCCCCGCGAGGTCCCGTCGGGGAACGGACGAACTCGCTGCCGGACGCGCGGCCGGACGAACTGGCCCGCCATGCCTGGACGCGGTGGCCAGGGTGATGCCGGACGGCCGTTCGGCCCGTATCCAGTCGCTGGTCGCCGAGCAGGCGGCCCTGCGTGGTGCCCGGGTCGGCGTGGTGGACGTATGCACCGCGGCAGTGATCGCGCTGCCGGTCGGCGGCGCCGGGCTGTCCGCGATGTCCAGGACCGCGGCGAGCCATCCCCTGTGCAGCACCGACGCCATCAGCGAGCAGTTGGAGGAGCTGCAGCTCACGCTGGGTGAGGGGCCCTGCGTGGATGCCTTCACCCGCGGCTCGGCCGTCCTGACGTCCGATCTGCGCACCGCGGAACTCCAGGACCACTGGCCCGTGTTCGTCGACGCGGCCCTGGAAGCCGGCGCGGCCGCCGTCTTCGCGCTCCCCCTGCTCGTGGGGGCGATCAGCCCCGGCGTTCTGGACCTGTACGCGAACGTCCCGGTACGGCTGGACGCGGAGGAACTCGCCGACGCGCTCGCGTTCGCCGACCTCGCGACGCTCGTGCTGCTCGATGCGCGGATCGACGAGGGCGGGGCACTCGGTGGCCCCATGGAGGATCTGGGCGCGTACCGGGATGAGATCGACCAGGCCACCGGCATGCTCACCGTCCAGCTCGGCGTCGGCGTCGAAGAGGCCTTCATCCGGCTCCGCGCCCATGCCTACGCTCACGAACGCCGGCTCACGGACGTGGCCGCCGACCTGGTGGCACGCCGGCTCCTCTTCTCCCCGGAGACGGGGGCAGGAAGAGGAAGAGGGACAGGCACAGGGACAGGAAAAAGGACGGGGACGGAATCAGGAGACAGAGCCGGACCCAAGGCCGAGACTGGGAACGAGGCCAAAACGGGGAACGAGGCCGAGACGGTGGCGGAGCGGACCGACGAGGAACCCTGACGCACCGGCGCCGTCCGACGAACGCGCCACACTTCCCGCCCCGTCCAGGCGGGAACAGTCCCAACTGAGGGTGCCCACGATGAATCAGCAGCTCCTTGCCAGGACTTTCGTCGAACTGGCGGACAACCTGGTCGCCGACTTCGATCTGATCGACTTCCTGCGTCTGTTGACCGACCGCTGCGTGGGTCTGCTCGGCGCGAGCGCCGCCGGGGTGCTGCTCGCCGACCGGGACGGCGAACTGCGGGTGATGGCCGCCTCCGACGAAGAGGTACGCCTCCTTGAGCTCTTCCAGCTCCAGAACGACGAAGGCCCCTGCCTCGAATGCTTCCACACCGGCACACCGGTGATCGTCGCCGACCTCGCCACGGAGACCGCCCGTTGGCCGCGCTTCGCCGTACAGGCCAGGCTCAGCGGATTCGGGGCGGTGCAGGCCCTGCCGATGCGCCTGCGGGACGAGGTCGTGGGCGCCCTGAACCTCTTCCGCGCCTCCCCCGGCCCCTTCGACCCGGCCGCCGCACCCCTCGCCCAGGCCCTCGCCGACGTCGCCACCATCAGCCTGCTGCAACAGCGCTCCGCGCACCGCAACACCGTCCTCAACGAGCAGTTACAGGCGGCGCTGAACAGCCGCGTACTGATCGAGCAGGCCAAGGGAAAGCTCGCCGAACGCCAAGGCATCGACATGGAACGCGCCTTCACCACACTGCGTACCTACGCCCGCTCCCACAACCGCCGGCTGTCCGACGTGGCCCGTGCCTTCATCGACAACTCCGAACCCCTCCCCGGCCTGGTGCCCTGACCGGCATCCCGAAGACCACCGGCCCAACTGGCCCCGGTGCAGGGCCGATCCGGGAGTAAACTGGTGAGCGGACGTCCCGGACCCCGGCGCCACCACGTCAGTCGGCCTCGATGGCTGTCCCGTACGTCTCCTGAACCGAGGCGCCCATGCGCACTTCCCGGCAACCGGACAACACCCCCGAAAACTCAGAACCCTCCGCCATGGACGTCGTGCGCCTGCGCCGGTTGAACCGCTGGCAGGCCGAGGGAATGCGGGAGGACTTGGCGGACCTGTACGTGGAGTCCTCCGAGACCCGCGCCGGCGCCGAGTTCCGCGGCCGGGAGGACTTCCTGCAACGCCTGGCGGACGGCGTACAACTGCCCGGATTCGACATGCTGGTCGCCGAGGCGCGGGCCCTGACCGGCTGTGTCTTCGGATACCCGGTGCCGCGCGACGGCTCCTGGTGGGAGGGGTTCGACGGGCCGCTGCCGCACAACCTGGAACAGCTGACCGCGTCCGGGCACGTCTTCGCGATCCTCGAAACCCTCGTCCATCCGCACGAACACGCCCGCGGACTCGCCCGCCGGCTCCAGGAGCGACTGCTCGACGACCACCAGGCGTCCCTCGGCGCCACACTGGCGGACCCGTCCGACCGTACGGCGCGTGCCGCCTTCGAGAACTGGGGCTGGCAGGAGGTGGGCCGGATCCACCGGCCGTCCACACCCGGTCCTGCGGTCCTGCGCGTCCTGGTCCTCCCCCTCGGGGAGCGCTCGGCCGCCCATCCTGACGGCCTTGCGCACAATGACCGGACGCAACGGCCCGAATAGCCGACGGGAGGCGGACCCGGCGGACCGCACCCGCCGCTTCGCCCGGCTCGTCCGGCGCGCCTTCAGGCGTAGTCTCGGCGTGCCCGCCGTCCACCAGCCGCCCGTACCCCGGCCGCGACCACATCTCGTGGGCACCCGCCGGCACGAAGCACAGGGAAGTGGCACACGACGATGTACGACCAGACACGCGCCCAGCAGCCCGCGAACAACCTTCCCGGCCGCGCCGATCGCCGTACCCCGGGCCCGGAGCCGCTCCTCCCGTCGGACGAACGCAGCCGGCTCAACCTGCGCCTGCAAAAAGCCCTGAACACCTTCGCCGACAACCCGGCCCAGGCGTTGGAAGAGGCCGAGGCCGCCTTCGACGAAGCCACCGCCCAGCTCGTGAACACTCTCGCGGAACGGCGGCGCGACCTGCACGCGGCATGGCAGGAGCAAGAACGGGAACAGGAACAGGGCCAGGGCGAGAGCCAGAGCCAAGACCCCGAAGCACGGTCGACGGAACTCCGGCTCGCGCTGAGGCAGTACCGGGAGATCACCCAACGGCTGCTGCGCATTTAGGCAGCTTTAGGTGTCTTTAGGTGTCTTCAGGCGGCCGACATTCACACCGTGCGAGCAATTCCAGTTCCAGCAGTCCAATTGATTCCAGTAAATGGGCATAAACAGCCGAATGCACCGAGAAGCGCCATCCGCAGTAAAATAGGCGGCGGGTCGGCGCACTCTCACGTGCGGCCGCCCGGAAGGGCGACTCCGGCGTGTCCGCGCCGGAGTCGTTGCCGCAGCCGTTGGCTCGGCAGGAGGGAGACGGCATGATCCAGGCAGCCGATATCCGCGAGTGGCGTACCCATGACGTCGTCGACCCGAAAGGGCACAAGATCGGCGTGCTCGAAGCGGTCTACGTGGACACCGCCACCGACGAACCGGCCGTGGTCACCGTCCTGACCGGACTGCCGACCCGTCGTCGCCTCGTCTTCGTCCCCCTGGACAAGGCACTCCTCGGGCCGGACTACGTCAAGGTCTCCTACGACAGGAACCAGGTGCGGAAGGCTCCCTCGATCGGCACGGACGACGTCCTGCCCGCCGAGCAGGAACCCGAGATCTTCGAGTACTACGGCCTGGCCTATCAGCCCGGCGCGGGCGGCGAACGGCAGCTCGCACGCCGCTGATCACCCGTCCGGCCCAAGGGAGGTCTTCGAGTCATGGTGCTCTTCCTGCTGCTCGCGCTCGTGGCCCTCGTCCTGGGCATCATCGGCGCGGCAGCCGAAGGTTTGGGCTATCTGCTGGTGATCGGCATCGTGCTGCTCGTGGCCGACGTGGCCTTCGCCGCCGTGCGACTGTCGCGGCGCGCCCGGCGGCGTCCCCTCCGCTGACCGGCCGCGGCAGGCTGACCGCCCCGGCAGGATGCCCCGCCCCGGCAAGCTCACCGATCCCGGCAGGCTGACCCGTCCCGCCAACAGGACACCCGAAGGGCAGCGTTCGGAACCCGCTTCTCGTGGGCGTCCGTTCGGCGAACCGGGAGAGTAGCGTGGGCGCATCGAGAGTATTCCGCGCACCGGCCGCCACGCCGCTGTCGTTCTCGGCGAGTGACAACACCGGGCCGCTGCCCACGAGCACCGGCCGGGAGACAGGTTCGCGCGATGTCCGCGACCACCGACCATCCCCCCCTGCGGATCGTGCCCTACAGGGTTCCGGCCGTCCGCCTCGCGCTGAAGCCCGCGAGCACGTCCAAAGGACTGCTGGACGGCGCCTGGTGGCCCCGCTCCCGCGACCTGACAGCCGAACTCTCCACTCTGGCCGAGGTGTTGGACCCCCTGTGGGGACGGATCACCCGGATCGCGGTCAACCCGACCCACTGGCCGGTCATCCCTCGTATGGTGCCCGTCAACGGCCATGTGGTGAAGATCGGTTGGTTCACCCGGGAGCTCGACCCGCACAAGATCCTGCTGCTCTCCTACACCGCAGGCCGCTGGGACCTGCTGGTGGTCCCGCCGGAGACCAGTCCCCCGGCAGCGGCACGTCTGATGGCCGCCGCGAGCGCGGGCACCGGCCCCGAGACGACCGCGAGCGCACTCATGGCGGCGGAACAGGCCCTCCACGGCAGCTCCGTGGCCGACCGGGACCAGGATTCCGAAGGACCCGGGACGACCCAGGAGACCTGGGAGAACGAGGGCGGCCCCGCGCCCTACCCGGCCGCCGTGGCCCTCAGCGCCCCGCTGAGCCCGCGGCAGCGGCCATGAGCGGCTCGGCGATGTCCGGCGGAGTATCGGGCGCCACGACCAGCAGGTCCCATCGCCCCCGGCTGGGGGCGAGCAGACAGACCGTGTGCGGGGCGGACGCGGCGGTGGATCTGTGCAGGCGCACGACCCGGTCAAGGACCAGCATCCGGCCGGGCGTCGCGGCCCATGTCGCCCCGTTGACCGTGACGCTGCCGATGTGACCCCAGGCCTGCGGCAACCCGGCCAGCAGCGACGGGAGTTCCGCGAGCAGGTCGTACGAGCGGGGCCACCACGCACCGTCGATGGGATGCGGCAGGCCACCGCCGGGCGCGAGTCGTAGCCGGAGGAGGGGGTGCGGGGGGAGCGGGTCCTGCAGTGCGATGGCCATGAGGGCTCCTGGTGACTTCCGTACGACGACGGACTTCCGTACGACGATGGGTGGGCCATGGGCGGCCCGGGGTGTTCACACCCGGCGGGCGGCGACGCGGTCCGGCGCGGGCCAGCGCACCTCGCTCACCCAGCCGAGACGTTCGAGAAGGCGGATGACGGCGGCGGAGGGGTCGATCTGGCCGCGGTCGACACCGTGGCGGGCGCTGGTGGGGTCGGCGTGGTGGAGGTTGTGCCAGCTCTCGCCGAAGGAGAGCAGGGCCAGCGGCCACAGGTTGGTGGCCCGGTCGTGGCGCCGGGTGCGGAACGGGCGCTCGCCGATCATGTGGCACAGCGAGTTCACGCTCCAGGTGACGTGCTGGAGCAGTGCGATACGCACAACTCCCGCCCACAGCAGAGCGGTCAGGCCGTACACCCAGCTACCGCCGATGACCCAGCCCACCGCGAACGGCAGCGCGAGAGTGAGAAGGCACAGGGTCGGGAAGGCACGGGAGACGGCGCTGATGTCGCGGTCTCCGACCAGGTCGGGGGCGTATCGGTCCGCGGGCGTGGCGTCGTTGCGGAACAGCCAGCCGACGTGTGCGTGCAGCAGCCCACGCAACTGGCCACGCAGGTGGGTGCCGTAGCGGTACGGGGAGTGCGGGTCCCCCGGCCGGTCGGTGAACGCGTGGTGGCGGCGGTGGGTGGCGACCCAGCCGATGACATCGCCCTGGAAACTCATCGACCCGGCCACCGCCAGGGCGATACGGACGGGGCGCTTGGCACGGTAGCTGTTGTGCGTGAGCCCGCGGTGGAAGCCGACGGTGATGCCGAGGCCCGTGATCGTGTAGAGGACGACCGCCAGCAGGATGTCGACGGGATGGATGAGGCTGCCCCACAGCAACCAGCCGGCCAGGCCGAGCGCCACGAACGGCAGGATGACGATCGCCGCGGTCACGCTGACGTACATCCGCTCACCCCTGTCGCGGGGCGGAGCCGGATCACCCTCGGGGAAGGGGGCCGCCCCGTCGTACACGTATGCCTGTTCGTGTTCCTGACCCGGGTCCCGTTTCCGGGACGGCGGGACAGTGTTCGACGGCACGACCTCTGAAGGGGGTTCGGCCGCGGACGTGGTGGAACTGAGCGACATCGGAACTCCTTGACCTCGGTGCGAGTGGCGCGGCCGGGGTCACGGGCTGCTCCGGTAGACGGACAGGTGAGGTGCGGCGGGCGGCCGGGTGACTGAGGGTCGGCCCTTCGGCACAGGCGAAGAGTCGGCGGAGCCACGCCGGTCGAGGGAAGGGCTTCGATGGTCAGGGGCAGAGCCTGCCCCGAGCGCGAAGCACCCGGTGCGATCGATACGCGACGATGCGAGAGAACCGAGACAATGCGAGAAAACCGCGAGGCCGATACCGGCCTGAGCACCGGCATCCGAACGGTCCTCGCGTCTATACGGTACTCCTGGGCGCCCGAAAGGAGGCCGGACTCGGCCGTCGGCAGCCCGTCGGCAGCCCGTCGGCCCGACGTCAGGCGGCTCCTTCCCATACGTCCTTGGGTTCTCTGGGGTCATCGATGCCCTTGGCGCCCTTGGGGTCCTTGGAGCCATCGATGCCCTTGGCATCCTTGGGCTTCCCCGGGCTTCGGCGCACCGCCGTCCGCCCGGAGGCCATCACCAGCGCCGTGCCCAGCGCCAGGCCCAGCGCGGGCAGGACGGGGAACCGGCCGTCGTACGCGAACCCCCGCACGGCGAACCGGGTCAGCGCGGCGACGCTCGCCGCCAGGCCGAGCCACAGCGGCCAGGGGCGGTGCGGGCCGGCGTCCGGCCGAGTCCGCTCGTACAGCAGCGTCAGCCCGCGCTCCAGCGGTCGCAGTGCCGTCACCACACCGGCCAGGATCACGCCGAGTACCAGCAGCCACGGCACCCGCAGACCCCACCAGGCCGTAGAGCCGAACTCGGGCTGGGGTGCGAGCCCCGTCAGGTAGAAAGCGGCGGCCGCGACGAGCACCGGCAACATGTGCCACAGATACAGCGTCATGCTGGCGCCGCCCACGGGGCGCACCAGCCGCCACACCCGCTCGCGGGCCAGCAGCCGCCGCAGGGCCGGTGCGGCGAGCAGGCACAGCCCGGCCTGGGCCACCACCCACGCCAGCATCGCCGCCGACGGCGGATTGGTGTTGCTGGGTGTCTGCCCCGTCACCAGGATCAGGCTGACCGGGAACGGCCCGAACGTGATCAGCGCGGCGAAGGCGAGCCCGCCGCCCGCCGCCATCGCGACCGGCCCGCGCCCGCGCTCGCGCCCCGTCGTCAGCAGTCCGTCCCGCCAGCAGAAACCCAGCTGGTAGGCGACGCCCCACACGAGCACGTAGTTGAGGAGCCCGACGTACGGCGTGTGGGCCGTCACCACCAGCACGTCGGCTGCGAGCGCGATCACGCCCATCGCGACGGGGACGGCGAGCCCCCAGCGCCGGTGTGCCGCGTGCAGCGCCGGGGTCAGGGCGCTGAGGATCAGATACACCGGAAGGAACCAGAACTGCATGGCCATCGCCCAGCCCACCAGCGCGAGGGTGTCCCGGTCCACGCCCACCGCCGAGCAGATCCCGACGGCGGACAGCACCAAGGCGCTGTAGGCCGCCGTCGGAAGCAGCAGCCGCAACGCCCGCGCTCCCACCCACCCGGAGGCCGTCCCGCCCGCCGCCCGGGTCCGCGCCCAGGAGCCGCCCGCCGCATGACCCCCGGCCAGGAAGAACAGCGGCATGACCTGGAACCCGAGGGTCAGCCACTGGGTCCAGGCAAAGGTCGCCAGCAGCTCCGGCGCGGCGATCGCTCCGCCGGGCTCCCGGACCAGGGCGGTGATCAGCCAGTGGCCGAGCACCACCAGAACGATCGCCCACGCGCGCAGGAAGTCGACGTAGCGGTCTCTGCTCATACGTCGTGATGCTGCCGCAGGGCCGCTGCGAGCGCGGCAGGAAGTCCGGGCCGCAACCGATTCGTGCCCGGTACGACATGATCCGCGTCCCGCGGCGACTTCAGCGAGGCCTCAACCGGACCTACTCCCCTGCCCACTTCCGCAGCAGTGCCTCGCGTTCCTCGCGGCGCGGGGTGCTGTCGTCGGCCTGCTCGCGGCGCCATGCGAGGAGATCGCCGACGGCCGCGCCGCCGTCGGCGAGGCGCTCCAGCACACTTCCCGAGAGTTCGCGCTCGACCTGCGGGTAGATCCCGCCGGAGATCGCCGGAAGAGCGCTCACCGCGACGCTGTCGTCGGCCGTCTCCACGTGCACGGTGAAGGCGGGCGGGAACTCGCCGTCGCCGGTCACCAGCACGACCAGGGAGTCGAAGGCCATGGAGACGAGCCGCCGGCCCGCGGACCGTACGACCAGGTCGGCGACCTCGATCCGCCGTACCTCGCCCCAGCTCCAGAACGCGCCGTTACCGGCCCCCAGGGTCTCGACCCCGCCCTCCGTCAGCCGCACCCCGGACGCCGTCCCGATGGGCTCGGCCCCCACATACACGGCGTCCTCGGTGATCCAGAACAGGCCGACCATGCCCATGGGGTGCCTCCAGCGGTTGCGCGGTGCCTTACGAGCGAACAGCCTTACGCCGCCCACGTGTTGGTCTGTGAGAGGGCGGAGGCGGCCGCGCGGTTCAGCCAAAGCGGGAAGTCGCCGCGAAGTCGCCAAGAACTCGCCGGGAACGCAGAGGCAGCGCGCTCCCCACCCGGCCCGATCTGTTCACCGGAAACTCCCTCCTCATCTGTCACAGGCATGCCATACGCTGATCACAGCAGCCGCGCCCCGTGCGTTCACCGCGTCTCAGCGGTGCCGTCCGGGCGTTGCGCGGCGCACTCAACTCCCGGCCATCCACCGGGTTTTCTTGTGGGGGTACATCACTGTGCGCAGGCGCAGCATCTCGACCGCGACAGCGCTCGCGGTTCTTTTCAGTTCGGCGGCGCTGAGCGTCGCCACGGCCGGGTCCGCGGCGGCCGTCCCGGCTGTGGTCACCTCGCCCGGCGGGATCGTCGCTGACGGCACGCACCAGCGGGTCTTCGTGGGCGACAGTTCGGCCGGCACCATCATCGCCACCGACTACTCCGGCGCCCTCTCCGACACGGTGGGCGGGATCAGCGGGGTCTCTGCCCTGGCGCTGGCCGACGGCGACGTCACCCTGTACGCGGCAGCGCCGGGCAGCCACGAGATCGTGGCCCTCAACCCTGTCACCCTCGACGTCAAGGCCCGCTACGACATCGGCGCCGACGCCACTCCGGGGTCCCTGGCCTTCGCCGGCGGCCGGCTCTGGTTCTCCTACCGGACCACGGGCACCGACGGCTTCCACGGAAACCTGGGCTCCATCGACCCGACGGCCGGGGACGACGCGGTGCGCCTCGGCCAGCTCCCCGAGGGTGTCTCGCCGTTTTACAACGCGGCGCTCCTCGACGCCGACCCGTCGGCGCCCGGTCTGCTGGCCTTCGCCGACAGCGGCGACTCGCCGGGCGCGGTCAACGTCCTCGATGTCTCCGGCACCGCACCGCAGGTACTCGCCAAGAGCAGCGGGGGCAGCTACTACGGGGATGTCGACCTCGTACCCGGCGTCTCCGAGGTGCTGTCCAACGGCTCGCGGCGGCTCTCCTACGCGGACGGCGACTTCACGGACGTCGGGGCCTACACAGGAGGGGGCTGGTTCGCCGACATCTCCCCGAGCGGTTTGGTCGCCCAGGCCTACGACAAGCACGTGTCGGTCTACAAGCCCAACACCAACCCGGCGATCCGCACCTTCGCCGCCGGCACGTCCTCCATCGGCCCCGTGACCTGGGCCCCCGACTCCTCGCGGGTCTTCGCTCTCACGGGCACGAACGGCGGCTACACGCTTAAGGCGTTCACCGGCCCGACGCTCAACGTCCCGACCCTCACGGCGAACGCCCCCGCCACCGCCCCCCGCGCCAAGAAGCTCACCGTAACCGGCAAGCTCTCGGCGACAGTTCCCCTCCCGGCCGGCGCCAAGCTGGCCGTCACCCGTACCGACCTGGACAGCCCGGGCGGCAAGGCGCTGCCCACCGTCACCGTGAAGTCGAACGGCACGTACAGCTTCACCGACACCCCGCCGGCCGGTGGCACGGTCACGTACAAGGTCACCTACACGGGCGACGCCGAGCACACCACGGCCACGGCGTCCGACAAGGTCACGGTCTCCCGTGCGAAGCCGGGGCTGACCCTGGACAAGAACGGCAAGGTCTACAACTACGGCACCGACGTCGCCTTCACCGCGCACCTCGGCTCGACGTACAAGAACCGCACGGTCGAGATCTGGGCGAATCCCTTCGGCAGCGACAAGCCCAACAAGCTGCTGAAGACCGGGAAGGTCAACTCCAGCGGCAACATCGCCGCCTGGGTCGACATGACGCGGGACACGGAGATCACCGCGGTCTTCAAGGGTGACGCCCGTTACGCGCCGCGGACGGTGAAGGTCACGGCCTTCGCCCGGGTCAAGATCTCCACCGCCGTCTCCAAGCACTACAAGACGGCCAAGATCGGCTCGACGTCGTACTACTGGTTCCACAAGAACACCGACCCGGTGCTGACCACGAGCATGTCGTACTACCCGGGCCGCATGCAGCGCTTCGACCTCCAGGTCTACGCCCAGGGCTCCTGGTACTCGCTCGACTCGGAGTACTTCGCGCTCGCCACGAACGGCAAGTCGGCGGTCAGCCTCGGCGCGCCCGGCGAGTCCGGCATCCGGGCGCGGATGCGGTCGACATACGTCAACAGCTCGTCGGGTGACACCGTGAACTCGACTACGTACGGGCCCTGGAAGTACCTGTACTTCTCCAACTAGCCCACCTGGCAAGGCATCTTGGCGGCCCGGTTCCGGTCACGTACGCGTGGCCGGGGCCGGGCCGACCAGTTCCGACAGCACGTCCTCCATCGTGACGAAGCCGAGCACCGCGCCCTTCTCACCGGTGACCGCGGCCAGATGGCTGCCCATGGCGCGCAGGGCGGTGAGGGTGTCGTCGAGCGGGGTGTCGATGCGGACCCGGGTGACGGGGTGCAGGGCGGTGCGCGGGAAGGGGCGGTCGCGGTCGGCGACGCCCAGGGTGTCCTTGATGTGCAGGTAGCCGAGCAGGGTGCCGTCCTCGCCGGTGACCGGGAAGCGGGAGAAGCCCGCCTCGGCGGCCGCCCGCTCCAGCCTCGCCGGGGTCACCGTGTGGTCCACGGTGCGCATCTTCGGCAGCGGGACGATGATCTCGCCGACCGGGCGGGTGCCCAGCTCCAGCGCGTCGCGCAGCCGCTCGCCGTCGGCGGCCGTGAGCAGTCCGGCCTCGCTGGAGTCCACGACCATGCGGGCGAGCTGGTCGTCGGTGAAGACCGACTCCACCTCGTCCTTCGGCTCCACCCGCAACAGCTTCAGCAGCACGTTGGCGAAGGCGTTGATCCCGAAGATCACCGGCTTCAGGGCCCGGGTGAGGGCCACCAGGGGCGGGCCGAGGAACAGCGCGGTGGGCACGGGCGCCGCGAGCGCGATGTTCTTCGGGACCATCTCGCCGATCAGCATGTGCAGATACGTCGCCACGGTCAGCGCGATGACGAAGGCGATCGGGTGCACCAGGCCGTGCGGGATGTGCGCCGCCCCGAAGGCCGGCTCCAGCAGATGCGCGATCGCGGGCTCGGCGACCGCGCCGAGCACCAGCGAGGAGACGGTGATACCGAGCTGGGCGGTGGCCATCATCGCGGAGATGTGCCGCAGCCCCCACAGGGTCATCCGGGCCCGCTTGTCGCCCTCCTGGGCGCGGGGTTCGATCTGACTGCGGCGTACCGAGATCAGGGCGAACTCCGCCCCGACGAAGAACGCGTTGGTCAGCAGGGTCAGAGCGCCGATGGCGAGCTGGACGACGGTCATCGGGCTTCCTCCGTGATGCGCCGTGCCGCGGCCACCGGTTCGGTGATGCGGACCCGATCGGCGCGGTGGTGCTCGACGTCCAGCACGGTCAGCCGCCAGCCGTCGAGCTCGACGGTGTCTCCCTCGGCGGGGATACGGGCGAGGCGGGTGGCGATGAGTCCGGCGACGGTCTCGTACGGCCCCTCGGGCGCGGTCAGCCCCATGCCGGTCAGCTCGTCGATCCGTACGCCGCCGTCCGCCTCCCACACCGCGCGGCCGTCCTCGGTGGCGGTGGCGGGCAGCAGGTCGGGGGCCTCGATCGGGTCGTGCTCGTCGCGGACCTCGCCCACGACCTCCTCGACGATGTCCTCCACGGTCGCCACGCCCGCCGTACCGCCGTACTCGTCGATGACGACGGCCATGGTGCGGCTCTCGCGCAGCCGCTCAAGGAGCCGGTCGGCGGGCAGGCTGTCGGGCACCAGGAGCGCGGCGGTGGCCAGCTCGGTGACCGGCGTGACGGCCCGCTCGGCAGGCTCCAGGGCCAGTACGTCGCGGATGTGGACGGTGCCGATGACCTCGTCGAGGCTGTCGGCGTAGACCGGGAAGCGGGACAGTCCGGTGGCGTGGGTGAGGTTGGCGGCGTCGGCGGCCGTGGCATGCGCCTCCAGCGCCCGCACGTCCACCCTCGGGGTCATCACGTTCTCCGCGGTCAGCTCGCTCAGGTGCAGGGTGCGTACGAAGAGTTCGGCGGAGTCCGCCTCCAGCGCGCCCTCGGCTGCCGAGTGCTGGGCGAGCGCGACCAGTTCCTCGGGGCTGCGGGCGGAGGCCAGTTCCTCGGCGGGCTCCAGGCCCATACGGCGTACAAAACGGTTCGCGGTGTTGTTGAGGTGATGGATGAACGGCCCGAACGCGGCTGTGAACCCCCGCTGCGGGCCGGCCGCCACCTTCGCGACGGCCAGCGGACGCGAGATCGCCCAGTTCTTCGGCACCAGTTCGCCCACCACCATCAGTACGACGGTGGAGATGACCACGCCAAGCACGGTCGCCACGGAGGAGGCCGCGCCGCCGAGGCCGACCGCCTCCAGCGGGCCGCGCAGCAGCGTGGCGAACGACGGCTCGGCGAGCATGCCGATCACCAGCGAGGTGACGGTGATGCCGAGCTGCGCGCCGGACAGCTGGAGGGTCAGCCGGCGCACCGCTTTCAGTGCGCCGTCCGCGCCGCGCTCGCCTGCCTCGGCGGCGCGCTCCAGATCACCGCGCTCGACGGTGGTGAGGGAGAACTCGGCCGCCACGAACAGCGCGCAGGCGAGCGTGAGCAGCAGGGCGAGGAGCAACAACAGGATCTCGGTCACCGTGCCACCCCCGATCCCCTGTGCATGCCTGGCGGGCGGGATGTGGCACGGCTGGTACTGGGAGGTTCACCCATCGCGGAACCGTCGCTCCTCGGTCGTACTCGTGGTCGTAGGTTCCGTCCAGTGTAAAGGGTTCGCAAAGTTGCCCGGCGCCCCTCTCCGCCGCCGGCCGATCCCCCGGCAGAAACATTGGAGGCCGAGGGAGGCAATATCTATGGCCACAAAGTGAGAAATTGGCGCGACGCGCGATGAGGGTTTTTCGGTCGACCGGCGGAACAGATTTACCTATCACACATCCCCGGTCGCAGCGTGCTACTGTTGATCTCAGTTGCAGTTGTGGTCCCCAGAAAATCCTGAGGGTAATCATCACGGCGACACGGAGTGCGCACAGTGTGCAGTCCGAGCACCGCCCCGAAGGAGATTTTGACATGGCTGCTGGTACCGTGAAGTGGTTCAACGCGGAAAAGGGCTTCGGCTTCATCGAGCAGGACGGCGGCGGCGCCGACGTCTTCGCGCACTACTCGAACATTGCCGCCCAGGGCTTCCGCGAGCTCCAGGAAGGCCAGAAGGTCACCTTCGACATCGCGCAGGGCCAGAAGGGCCCGACGGCCGAGAACATCGTTCCCGCCTGACGCTGACGCTTACTTCGCAGCTGGGGCCCGCACCTTGGGGTGTGGGCCCCAGCTCGCTGCGTTCCAGGACGCGGACCCGCTCCGGATGTGAATCCGGGCAACAAGACGGACAGAAACCGGATATCGATCCAACTTTCGAACGGGATTGATATCCGCCGGACCGTCCGCACGTAATACCCGGTCTCACCAACAGGATCGCGCTATTCAATTCGGCGCCGTATCCGGTGAGTACTTACTGCCGACCGATTTCGGTCTCGCATTTTCTTCGGCTCGTTCTTGCGATTCTCTGCGCTGCTCATTCGCTGCGGGAATTCCTTGATACGTGCCATATCAAGGAAGGTTTCGCATTGAATCGCGACCGCACACGTACCCGCACAAATGATCGCTTCGCACGCACACGCTCCGGAGGCTCCAGCTCCGGTGGATATGGCTCCGGCGGTTCCGGCTCGGGCGGTTCGGGCTCCGGAAGGGGCGGCGGCCGCTCCGGCGCTCCGAGCCGTGGTGGAAGCTACGGCCGCCGGCCGGCCGCACTGCAGGGCGAGTTCGCGCTGCCGAAGACGATCACACCCGCTCTCCCCGCCGCCGAGGCGTTCGCCGATCTCGACATGCCGGCGTCGTTGCTGGCCACGCTCGGCCAGGAAGGCATGAGCGTGCCCTTCCCGATCCAGGCGGCGACCCTGCCGAACTCCCTCGCGGGCCGTGACGTACTCGGCCGTGGCCGCACCGGTTCGGGCAAGACCCTCGCCTTCGGACTCGCGCTGCTTGCCCGTACGGCCGGTCAGCGTGCCGAGCCGCGCCAGCCGCTGGCTCTTGTCCTCGTCCCCACCCGCGAGCTCGCCCAGCAGGTCACCGACGCGCTCACCCCGTACGCCCGCTCGGTGCGGCTGCGACTGACCACCGTGGTGGGCGGGATGTCGCTCGGCAGGCAGGCCGGTGCGCTGCGCGGCGGGGCCGAGGTCGTCGTCGCGACCCCGGGCCGGCTCAAGGACCTCATCGACCGTGGCGACTGCCGGCTGAACCAGGTCGCCATCACCGTCCTCGACGAGGCCGACCAGATGGCCGACATGGGCTTCATGCCCCAGGTCACCGCGCTGCTCGACCAGGTGCGCCCCGAGGGCCAGCGGATGCTCTTCTCGGCCACCCTGGACCGTAACGTCGACCTGCTGGTCCGGCGCTACCTGACCGACCCTGTGGTCCACTCCGTCGACCCGTCCGCGGGCGCGGTCACCACGATGGAGCACCACGTCCTCCACGTGCACGGTGCGGACAAGAACCGGACGACCACCGAGATCGCGGCGCGCGAGGGCCGGGTGCTGATGTTCCTGGACACCAAGCACGCGGTGGACCGGCTGACCGAGCACCTGCTGAGCAGTGGTGTCCGTGCCGCCGCCCTGCACGGTGGCAAGTCCCAGCCGCAGCGCACGCGGACCCTGGACCAGTTCAAGACCGGGCATGTGACGGTACTGGTGGCGACCAACGTCGCGGCGCGCGGGATCCATGTCGACAACCTCGACCTCGTCGTCAACGTCGACCCGCCCACCGACCCCAAGGACTACCTGCACCGCGGCGGTCGTACGGCCCGCGCCGGCGAGTCCGGCAGTGTCGTCACCCTGGTGACGCCCAACCAGCGCCGCGAGATGACCCGGCTGATGGCTGCCGCCGGTATCACCCCGCAGAACACTCAAGTGCGTTCGGGTGAGGCGGAGTTGAACCGCATCACGGGCGCCCAGGCTCCCTCGGGCATCCCGGTCGTCATCAAGGCGCCGGTCGTGGAACGGCCCCGTCGCGGCGGTTCCTCCTCGTCGCCCTCCTCGTCCCGGGGCCGTCGTGGCCGCACCGGGCAGCGGCGGCCCGCCGTCAAGCCGGCGGCCTAGCGGCGCCGGTGGACTCTTCCACCCACCCCGGCCCTGGCCCCGGTCAGCAGCTCGTTCCCTCCCTCCCCCCTCCCATGTGAGGCATCATGCGCTGTGTCATCGCCCGCTTCCCGTTCGACCTCACCAAGAGCGGGGTGCTGGAAACGATGAAGGGTGTCAAGCCCGAGCCGATCACGGGTGAGTCCGTGATCATCGGCCGCTGCCATTACCCCGCCAAGCAGGTCGGCGAGGTCATCACCCGGCAGGACCGCCGTGACTTCACCAGCGGTGAAGTCACCCGGGCCATGGCCCGCCTCGGCTTCACCTGCCGCGGTGGCCAGGAGGCCGTCGCGCCCGCCGCACCCGCTCCGCGCCCCCTGACTCCGCTCCAGAACGCGTCGGCGCTGCTCGGCAGCCCTGCCCCCCTGGAAGTCTGAGGAAGGGCGGGCACAACCCGCCACACCAGTTCAGCGAGCTGTACAGCGATACAACGATGAGGGCCCTGCCGACGCGCGTCGGCAGGGCCCTCATCGCGTTTTCCGACGAGTTCCCGCTGGTCGGAGGATCAGAATATTGACCTCCACGGCGCGCCGAAATCTATGCTTGCCAGAGTAGACATTGGCCGATGTCGTGGCTAAGGTTTCTCTCGTAGCCGCGGTCGAGCGAGACCCGGCAGACACGAACGAACAGACCGACTCAGAGGAAGGACGGAGGAGCAGACGCCATCTGGATCGCCCGGACCGAGTTGTATCCGGCCCGGGTACCGCAAGACCCCTGGATTGGAAGGTGGTCCCCGGTCACGCATCCGCGATCCCCGCAGTCCCGTCCTTCTCTCAGGCCGGGCAGCGGAAACAGAAGGTCGGCGCAGCGGTAAGGCCGACCGATGGTGTTGAATTTCCTTCGGGGCCCTGGTGCCGTACGGCACCAGGGCCCCTCGACGCGTTGCATATCGAGGTGAAATGACAGCAGATACTCCGCTCAGTGGCCATCTGGACGACGACGACTACCCCGCCTACACGATGGGCCGGGCCGCCGAGATGCTCGGCACCACCCCCGGCTTCCTCCGGGCCATCGGCGAGGCCCGCCTGATCACTCCGCTCCGCTCCGAGGGCGGACACCGGCGGTACTCCCGCTACCAGCTGCGGATCGCCGCCCGCGCCCGCGAGCTCGTCGACAAGGGAACCCCGGTCGAGGCCGCCTGCCGCATCGTCATCCTTGAGGACCAGCTCGAGGAAGCTCAGCGCATCAACGCCGAGTACCGCCGCACCGCGAAGGAAACGACTGACAGCTCCAGCTGACTGACAGCTCCAGCCAACTGAATGCCTGGCGCGGGCCGTGCCCGAGACGGGTCAGCTGTCGAGGTCGTCCGCGTAGTGCCGGAACCCGTGCCTGTCCCGGTGGATGCCCCACAGGGTGTCGGCGAGCGCCGCGGGGTCCTTTCTGTCGTGGCCCTCGATGATCGCGCCGGGGATGATGAGCTGCGCGACGTGAATTCCGTCGGCGGCGAGCGTGTCGTGCAGCAGGTGGCCGTACGCGCTCTCCGCGGCGAAGGCGATCGAGGTGCCGGCCCGGTCGGGGTGGGGAACGACGGCGGTACCCCCGTTCACGAAGAGGATGGTGCCGCGGCCCAGTGACCGCATGGAGGGCAGCACCTCTCGGACGGCGGTGGCGGGTCCGTACACGGAGAACTCGATCGGGCCCACGAGATCGGCGGGGGCGGTCTCCAGCACCGGCCGCATGAAGTCCCGGTGCGGGATCGGGCTGTACTGCAGGACCTCGATCGGGCCCAGCGTCGCGGCCGCGGCGGCCAGAGCCGCTTCGAGGGCTTTCGCGTCGCGTACGTCGGCGACGAAGCCGCGCGCTGTGATGCCGACACCGGTCAGACCGTCGGCGAGGGCATCGGCACGTTCACGGTTGCGCGAGATGAGGGCGACGTCGTAGCCCTCCCGGCCGAACCGCCGCGCGACGGCGGCTCCGAGTCCGGGTCCCGCTCCGATGATGGCGATGGTGGTCATGGGTGAGATTCCTTGGGTCGCGGAGTGGCGGGCGGCGGGGTGGCGGGGTTCCGGGTGGCGGGTGGCCGGGTAGCGGGTGGCCGGGTCCCGAGTAGCGGGTGCCGGGTGGCTGGCTGGCGGGTGCCGGGTGGCCGGGTCCCGGGTAGCGGGTGCCGGGTGCCCGGCGGCGGGGACCGACAGGGGGCTTCCAGCCGGGCTCAGTGCGTGCTGCTGCGCGGGGCGGTGTACACCTCGTCGCTGACCTTCTCCAGCCACTCGGTCTCAGGGCTGCCGTCGCCGAGGCCCTCCCACAGCGCGAGGTGCTCCATGAAGCGGTCCGGAGCGGCGCCGTGCCAGTGCTCCTGCCCGGCCGGGGTGTGGATGGTGTCGCCGGGGTGGGCCTCGATGACCGTGCCGTCGCGCGTACCGATCAGCGCGGTCCCGGAGACGATGTGCAGGGTCTGGCCGACGGCGTGCGCGTGCCAGTTGGTGCGGGCGCAGGGTGCGAAGCGCACCATGTTGGCGCGCATCCGGGAGGGTTCCTGGCCCGCGTAGATGACGTCGAACCAGACGTCGCCGGTGAACCGGTCGGCCGGGGCCTTGACGGTGGGCTGCTGCTTGAGGATCTCCATGGGCATCTCCTGACCGCTCGCTTCCTCTCATCGAAACTATGACCCAAGACGCGCACCCCAACGAGCTGAGAACCGTCCATGATTCTTTCGACGGGGTCGAAATCGGGGTCGAAATCACAGTCAACGGAGCGCAGATGACAACAGCTGACGGTGTCGAGGTGAAACCGGTCGCGGGGCTGATCGGCGCGGAGATCACGGGCGTCGATCTGGCGGCCGAGTCGCTGGACGACGCGGTGGTCGCGGTGATCCGGGCGGCCGTACTGCGCTGGAAGGTGGTGTTCTTCCGGGGCCAGCGGCTGGACCACGCGGCGCATGTCGCCTTCGCGCGGCGGTTCGGTGAGCCGGTGACACTGGGGAAGCGTGGCAGCGCGTCGCCGGAGGGGTTTCCCCAGGTGGAGACGACGGCCGACCGGCTGGAGCTGGGCGGACGGTACGGCATGGACCACGCCGAGTGGCTGGAGCGGCGCCGGCACACCCTGCTGCGGGGCTGGCACTGCGACCACGGCGCCAGGATCGACCCGCCGGCCGCGACCATCCTGCGCGCCGAGACCGTACCTCCGTACGGCGGTGACACCACGTGGTCCAACCTGGCGGCGGCGTACGCGGGCCTTTCGGAGCCGGTGCGGAACTTCGTGGACGGGCTGCGCGCCGAGCACCGGCTCGGGGTCGGGTACCAGCCGCGGCCGGGCGACGACGCGTACGTACGTCATCTGCTGGACCGGCAGGTCGCCGCCGTCCATCCCCTGGTCCGGGTGCATCCGGAAACGGGGGAGCGGGTGCTGTTCGTCAACGGCTACTACGTGGAGCAGATCCAGGACGTGTCCCGCGCGGAGAGCCGCCTGCTCCTGGAGATGCTGCTCGAACAGGCGACCAGGCCCGAGTACACCGTCCGCTTCCGCTGGGAGCCGGGCAGCGTGGCCTTCTGGGACAACCGCGCCACCATCCACCTGGCCCCGAACGACCTGGCCCATCTCGACTTCCCGCGCGTCATGCACCGGGTCATGCTCACCGGTGACATCCCGGTCGGCGTGGACGGCAAGCCCTCCGAACCGATCGTGGGCACCGAGCCGGGCCGCTGGTGACCTCAGGCCGCAGGCAGTGCGGCCAGCCAGTCGATGAGGAGCCGGTTGGTCTCGTCGGGGCGCTCCTGCTGGAGCCAGTGGCCGCAGCCGTCGAGGATGTCGGACGAGAACAGGCCGGGCAGGGTGCTGGAGTAGGCCTTGATCGCGTCGGCCCTCCAGGTGGTGGAGGCGTCCAGGCCGCCGCCGATGAACAGGGAGGGCTGGGTGATCGGGGCGCCGTCGAAGGCGGCGAGGTCCTCCCAGTCCCGGTCCATGTTCCGGTAGCGGTGCAGCGCTCCGCTCAGGCCGGTTCGCTCGAACTCCCCGGCGTAGACGTCGAGATCGTCCTCGCTGAGCCAGCCGGGCAGCCGCCCGTCGGTGGGAAACCGGTCGCGCAGTGCCCCGCCCCTGCCGACGAAGTGCAGGTCGGGCGCGCTGGGTTCGGGCATGGTGTCGGCGGACAGGCCGGCATAGAAGCTCGCGAGCCAGCCGCGTACGTCGGGCTCGATCTCGGCCTCGGCGCGACCGGGCTGCTGGAAGTAGGAGATGTAGAACTCCTCCTCCCCACCGCCCATACCCGCGAAGATCTCGGTGGGCCGGGGGCCGCCGCGCGGCGCGTACGGGACGCTCAGCAGTCCCACCGCGCGGAAGACATCCGGCCTGACCAGGGCGGAGTTGGCGGCGATGGGTGACCCCCAGTCGTGGCCGACGATCACTGCGGACCGCTCACCGAGGGCGTGCACCACGGCCGCGTTGTCCTCCACCAGTTCGAGCATGCGGTAGGCCTCCGTGGCGGCGGGCCTGGAGGATCGGCCGTAGCCCCGGACGTCGATGGCGACCGCCCGGTATCCGGCCGCCGCGAGCGCCGGGAGCTGGTGGCGCCAGGAGTACCAGGACTCCGGGAAGCCGTGCACGAGCAGTACCAGCGGGCCGGAGCCCTGCTCCACCAGGTGGATCCGGCCCGCGGGGCCGGGAACCAGCCGGTGCGTTACGTCCATGACCGGATGCGACATCAGTCCTCCAGGTGTCTCGGTCTGCGGGGGTCTCGGTCTGCAGGAGTCTCGGTCTGCGATTCGATCATGCGGAACATGGCAGCCTCGCGGCGAGTGTTGTTGCCGTTTCGGCAACACGGCTCGGTCGGTCGACGCAGAAACCCGATCGGGCGGTCGGCGAGCAGAGCCGATCGGTCAGTCGGCGCAGAGGGCCGTGTCGAGAACGGCGTCGACGTGTTCGGCCGCCGCCTGGCCGGCGGGCAGGGCCGTCACGGCGACCGTGGCCGCGCGGCCGTCGTCGGTGACGGCGTTGCGGTTCTCGTAACCTTCCGAGTCGCCGCCGTGGCCCCAGGCGACCCCGCCGCAGCTCAGCCGTATCTCCATGAGGCCGAGACCGTACCGCCAGCCGGACGGAAGCCCGGGGGCCGCGACCGTCGTCCGCATCTGCTTGAGCTGCTCCGACTTCAGCAGCCGGCCGTCCATCAGTGCGGTGAGGACGCGGTTGACGTCGCTCGGGCGGGCGATGAGCTGTCCGGCCGCCCCGGCCCAGGACGGGTCGAACTCGGTGGCGTCCACGACCGGCCCACCAGGGGTGTCGGACGCGTAGCCATGCGGGTGGGACTCGCGGATGGTCTGGTCACCGGTGCCCGGCCAGTACGTGTACCGCAGCCCGGCGCGCTCGATGACGCGGTTGGTGATCTCCTCGCCGATCGGGCGCCCGGTGACTTTCTGCACGATGAGTCCGGCGACGATGTAGTTGGTGTTGCTGTACTCCCAGCCGTCACCGGGGGCGAAGGACGCCTTCTCCTTCAGGGCCATGTCGAGCAGGTCCCGCGCCTCGACGTAGGTGTGCCGCCACTGCGAGAACTCCCCCATGCCCGCGGTGTAGTTGGGGAGCCCACTGGTGTGCTGGAGCAGCTGGCGGACGGTGATGGCGCGGCCGTCGATACCGTCGTCCCTGACCAGGCCCGGCAGATACGTCTCGATGGGCGCGTCCAGGTCGACCTTGCCCTCGCCGACGAGTTGCAGGACGACCGTCGCGGTGAACATCTTGGTGGCGCTGGCGATCCGGATCTGGCCGTCGACCGGGACCTTGGATCCGGTCCGCAGGTCGCCCACCCCGGAGGTGTAGTTGCTGGTGCGGCCGTCGCTGTCCCGCAGGGAGGCCAGCGCGGCGGGGAAACCGTCGTCGCGGACGAGCCCGTCAAGTCCCTTCTGGACGACTGCACTTGTCTTCGCGGTGCCGTGTTCGGCGCTCGCGGAGGGCGCGGTGGTCACGACGAGACCGGTCAGCGCGGCGAGGGCGGACACCACCAGGACGCGCCGACGGCGGGTGCGGGACTGCGGGGTGCGGGACTGCGGCGTACGGGACCGGGACATGAGCAACTCCCTGCTGGACGACTCTTGTTGACGTCATCCAGCCTGGCCCGGACAAGATCGCACAGCGATCCCGCGTACTGCACAGTGATGGTGGGGAAGGCCCTACCACCCGTGGACCGGCTGCCCGTAGAAGCGGCGGTCAGGACCGGCGGTGCGCGTCGTCCAGGTAGTGCAGTACGGCGGCCACGCGGCGGTCCGTGCGGTCGGTGGGGGCCAGGTTGAGCTTGGCGAAGATGCTGCGGATGTGTTTGTGGACGGCGCCTTCGGTGACGACGAGGCGTTCGGCGATGGCGGTGTTGCCCAGGCCTTCGGCCATCAGCGCCAGGACGTCGTGTTCCCGGGGGCTGAGGCGGTTCAGCCGGGTGTCCGGGCGGGTGCGGGCGAAGAGCTGGGCGACGACCTCGGGGTCGATGGCGGTGCCGCCGTCCGCGACTCGGTGCAGCGCCTCCAGGAACTCCTGGACCCGGCCCACCCGTTCCTTGAGCAGGTAGCCGAGCCGGGCGCTGCCCTCGGCGAGCAGATCGGTGGCGAAGGCCTGCTCGACGTAGGCGGAGAGCACGAGCACGGCCAGGCCCGGCTGACCGCGCCGGGCCTTCACGGCCGCGACGATCCCCTCATCGGTGTGCGTCGGCGGCATCCGTACGTCGACGATGGCGACGTCGGGTTCGTGCTTCTCGACGGCCGCCAGGAAGTCGTCCGGCGTACCGGCGGTGGCCACCACGTCCAGCGACTCCGCGCGCAGCAGAAGCGCGAGCCCTTCACGCAGCAGCGGGTCGTCCTCGGCGATCACAATCCGCACAACGGGCTCACTTCCGGGTCGATGGTCACGGTCGGCGCAGGCACAACGGGCTCGCTTCCAGGTCGGCTCACAATCCGCACGGCAGGCTCACTTCCATGGTGGTGGGGCCGCCAACTGGGCTGGCCAGTACGAACGTTCCGTCGTGTGCTTCCGTACGGCGGCGGATGCCGACCAGACCGGAACCGCTCACCTCGTCCGCTCCGCCCCGCCCGTCGTCGGTGATCCGCAGCCACAGCCGGTCCGCGCGGCGGCGGACCACGACGGTGGCCTGCCGCGCCCCGCTGTGCTTGGCGATGTTGGTGAGCGCCTCGGCGACGACGAAGTAGGCGGTCGCCTCGACCGACGCGGCGAACCGTTCGGGCACGTCGGCGTCGATCCGGCAGGCGACCGGACAGCCGGCGGCGAGGCCGCTGAGCGCGTCGGTCAGGCTCCGGTCGGTCAGGACCGGCGGCAGGATGCTCCGTACCACCGCGCGCAGTTCGGCGAGGGCCTGCTCGGCCGCGCCCTGCGCCTGTTCGAGCATGGCGTCGGCGGCGGACGGATCGCGCTCCACCGCACGGCGGGCCGCGCCGAGCAGGACGGTGACGGCGACCATGCGGTTCTGGGTGCCGTCGTGCAACGACCGCTCGATGCGCCGCAGTTCGGTGGCGTGCGCGTCCAGGGCGGCGGCCCGGGTCGCGGTCAACTGGGCGACGCGAAGGGCGAGATCAGTACCGGGGTCGGGCGCGAGCAGCCGCCGCCCCGGCCATGCCTGGAGCCAGGCCAGACCCGGTTCGAAACCCACGGCGACGGCGACCCAGCCGAGGCCCAGCAGGCTGACGGCGAAGGCACTGGGCCAGTCGTTCACGGTGATCAGGCCGAGGGAGTCCGTCGCCTCGCCCTGCGGCACGAGCCGCCACCACAACGGGAAGGTGGCATTGGTCGCAGCGGTCAGCGGCAGGGTCAGGCCGGTCATGCCGAGCACCAGACCGACGGAGGCATGGCCGACCAGCCAGCGCAGCTCCCGCCGCGTGCCGCGATCCGCGACGGCGTCCCGCAGCCGGGTCGGACCCGTGCCGGGCTCCCGGCCGATGACCTCAGGGCCCCACTGCGACAGCCGTGCACGTTCCCGGTCGGCGACGGCCCGCACCCCGCGCAGCGTGCCGGGCACCAGGAGGAGGCCCACCCCGACCAGGCACGCGGCCGCGGTGGCCGCCACCCACACCAGCATGACGAGCGCCAGAATGGCCGTGCCGACCCCGCCGACGAGGTGCTCGAAGGCGTCCAGGGCGGTCCGCGCGCGGGCGAACGCGTCCCACGGGCGGGGCGGCCGTGGGCCGGTGGCCGGTATCGCGTCGTCGGCCGGTACGACGTCGGTGGCATCGCGCGTAGGCATCCGCACCTCCTTGGCGGTGACCATAGGGCACCGCACGAGGCCCGGTCGCATCGCCCTCACCGCGCCAAGTACAGCCTGCTGTACCTCAGTTGTCTCGCTGGCCGGATCGTTCACGGCAGTGATCGTTCGTAGCTTCGTGGTGTGCCCGAAAGCCCCGCGACCACCAGGAACAAGGAGCGTCCCGTGACCGACGCCTACCGCGACCTCGCGGCCCCCGAGCCCTTCCGGCCGGAGCCTGACACCAGCGACGAGACCGCGATCGTACGTCCCCTGCTGTGGACGCTGCTGCTGCTCGGCGCCGTCGCCAACATGGTGACCTCGTCCGTCGGCGGATTCAGCGTGTACGTCGGGATCGGCCTCGGCGTCCTCACCCTGGGCTGCGCCGTCGCGCTCGCCGTCCACCACCGTGTGTCCACCGGGGGCCGGTCATGAGGAACAGGACAGGGCTCAGGACAGCACACGCGCCCGCCGTCGAGCTGGCCGGCGTCACCAAGACCTACGCCGGCGGGGTGCGCGCACTCGACAACGTCTCCCTGACCGTGGAACGCGGCACCTTCCTGGCCGTGATGGGGCCCTCCGGGTCCGGCAAGAGCACGCTGATGCACTGCGCCGCCGGGCTGGACTCGCCGACCGGCGGGCAGGCCTTCATCGACGGCACGGAGATCGGCGGGCTGAACGAGACCCGCCGCACCGAACTCCGCCGCAGCAGCGTCGGGTTCATCTTCCAGGCCTACAACCTGGTGCCCTCGCTGAGCATCGAGGACAACATTTTGCTGCCGCTGCGGCTGGCCGGTCAGCGGCCGGACCGGGAGTGGGTGGGCCACCTGGTCGAGCGCGTCGGGATGACCGGACGGCTCGCGCACCGCCCCGCCGAGCTGTCCGGCGGCCAGCAGCAACGGGCCGCGATAGCGCGGGCGTTGGCGGCCAGGCCCGCCGTCGTGTTCGCCGACGAACCGACCGGCGCGCTGGATCTGCGGACCGCCCGCGAGGTGCTCGGTCTGTTGCGCGACCTGGTGGACGGCCTCGGCCAGACCGTCGTGATGGTCACTCACGACCCGGCGGCCGCGGCGCACGCGGACCTGGCGATGGTCATGGCCGACGGGCGGGTCGTCGACACGTTCAAGGCGCCCACCGCCGCCGAGCTGGCCACGTGCGTCACCAACCTGGAGACGGAGTAGTCCCATGCCGAAGCACACGTACACGCCGGCACCCACGGCCTCGCCCGTGCCCGCGCCGAAGTCCACGGCGGAATCCGCGTCGAAGTTCATGTCGAAGTCCGCCGCGAAGTCCATGTCGGCGCCCATGCTGTACCTCGCCTGGCACATGGGCCGCCGCCGGATCGCCGCACTTCTTGCGGTCACCTGTGCGACCCTCGGCGGCGCCGCGATGGTCACCGGCATCGGTGTACTCGCCGAGTCGGGACTGCGCTCGCACGCGCCGGTGGAACGGCTCGGCGGCGCCGATGTCGTCGTCTCCGCGAGCCAGACCTTCCACCCGGCCGGGGATCTGCCGATCAGCCTGCCGGAGCGGGCCAGGGTGCCCGCCGACCTCGCGGGCCGGCTGGCCGGGCTGCCCGGTGTGGCAGGCGCGGTGGGGGATCTGAGCTTCCCCGCGGCCGTGGTCGACGGCCAGGGCAAGGCCGTACCGGCGGACGATCCCGGTGCCGGCGGCCACGGCTGGTCCTCGACCGCCCTCCTGTCCGACGCACAGGTCGACGGCACGGCACCGGCCGGTCCGCTCAGTGTGGCCCTGGACAAGGGCACGGCCGCGGCGGCGGGCGCCCGGCCCGGCGGCCGGATCACCGTGATCGCGGCCGGGCACTCCGCCACCTACCGGCTCTCGGCGGTGGTCGACACCCCCGTGACCGGCGTCTACTTCGCCGACGACACGGCGGCGAAGCTGACCGGCTCCAAGGGCGTCGACCTGATCGCCATACGCGCCGAGGAAGGCGCCGACGACGAGGTGGCGGCCGAGGTCCGCCGGGCCGTCGAGCAGGACGGCCTCACCGTCTCCACCGGAACCGCCCGGGGCGACGTCGAGTCCCCCGACGCCACCGCCGCCCGCTCCCTCCTCCCCGCCCTCGCGGCATCGCTGGCCGGCATCACCCTCCTGGTCGTCGGCTTCATCGTGGGCGGCGCGCTGTCCGTGTCGATCGCGGCCCAGCGCCGCGAACTCGCCCTGATGCGGGCGGTGGGCGCGACGCCCCGGCAGATCCGCCGGCTCGCCGCCTCCCAGGCCGCGATCATCGCGGTCGCCGCGACCCTCCCGGGTGTGGGTCTCGGTTACCTCCTCGCCGAACGCTTCCGCGAACTCCTGGTGTCCGCCGGAATGCTCCCGGGCACCCTGCCGCTGACGCTCAGCCCGGTCCCCGCGGCCGCGGCCGTGGTCCTCCTGACCGGCGTGGTGAGCATCGCCGCCCGCTGCGCGGCCTGGCGTACCTCGCGCATGCCGGCCACCGAGGCGGTCGCGGAGTCGCGCAGTGAACCCCGTACGCCCTCGAAGTCGCGGGCCCGCTCCGGATACGCGCTGATCCTCGTCGCGACCGCGGTGTCGGTCGCGCCGCTGGTGATCCGCTCGCAGGCCGGAGCGGCGGCCACCGCACTGGCCGGGATCCTCGCCGCGATCGGTCTCGCGCTGGCCGGTCCCTCGCTGGTCAGCGGGGTCACCCGGAGACTGGCGGGCAGGCTGTCGGCCAAGACGTCCGCGCCGACCTGGCTGGCCGTGTCGAACAGCCACGGGTACGCGCTGCGCGCCGCCGGAGCCATCAGCACCCTCGCGATGGCCGTGGTCTTCACCCTCACCTACACGCTCACCCAGACCACCGTGATCGCGGCCACGCACAACGACATCCACGACGGGACGCGGGCCCAACTCAGCCTGACCGCACCCGGACTCGGCGGCGTCCCCGACGACGCGCTCACCGCCGTACAGCACACGCCGGGCGTACGCGCCGCCGCTCCCGTCACCACGACCACCGCGCTGTGGGCGTACAAGATGGCGGGCGAAGACGCGATCGAGAGCGGTTCCGCGCTGGTGCTGACGCCGGCCGCGTCGGGTGTCCTCGACCTCGATGTGCGGACCGGCAGTCTGGCGGGGCTCAGCGGCGACACCGTCGCCGTCGGGACGGACATCGCGGGGTCGCGCGACGCGCAGGTGGGTGAGCGGGTGAAGCTGATCCTCGGCGACGGCACCCCGGTGACCGCCCGTGTCGTGGCGACGTACGCCCGCGGGCTCGGTTTCGGATCCGTCGTGCTCTCCCGCGACCTGGCCGTCGGTCACACCACGACGGGCCTCGACCAGTCCGTCCTGATCCGCACGGACGGCACCGACACCGCCCAGCGGAACATCGCCCGACTCGCCGCGTCCCGACCAGGGTTGGCCCTGGCGGACAACGCCGAGCCGAGCGGCGTGGGCGGCGTCGCGCCCGAGCTGTGGATCAACATCGCCGTACTCGCCGTACTGCTCGGCTATCTCCTGCTCGGCATCGCCAACAAGCTCGTCGCCAGTACCGCGGCCCGCCGCACCGAGCTCGCCACGCTCCAGATGATCGGCGCGACGCCCGCCCAGGTCCGCGCGATGATGCGCCGCGAGGCGGCCCTGATCACCGCCCTCGCGCTCGTCACGGGACCGCTGCTGTCCGTCGTCCCGCTCGCGCTGCTCTCCCTGAGCTTCCTGGACCGCCCCTGGCCCGCGGGACCCCTCTGGCTGCTGCCGGCCATCGCGGCCGTGGTCGCCGGCATCGCCTTCCTCACCGTCGAACTCCCCACCCGCCAGGCACTGCGCACCCCGCCCGTGCACGCGCTCGGCCGTGGCTGAGCGGGCGGGGGCGGCTCCGGGGCCTGCCTGAGCGCGGCCGGCGAGCGGACACCGGCCGCGGCAGCCATCACGGCTCGGCGTCGTCCTCGGCAGCCATCAGCAGCTCAGCGTCGTCCGCGTCAGCCCTCAGCCGCCCGGCGTCCGCGCTTCGCCAGAGCCGCCGCACGTGCAGGTTCCGCCCCCGAACCATCGGTAACCGACCAGGAATCGCCCCTTCGGCCACCCACTCGACAGATACCGAAGCGAGGAACCACTCACGCCCACCACGCCAGTACGTTGGCGGTGCGGCAGCCCCTGCCCCCGGCCCTCTCCGTGCAGTCCCGTTCCGCGCAACAGAGGCCCTGCGCAAGGCGAAAGTCCTCCCGGGGACAAGAGGAGTTGGGCACATGAGCCCGCAACCCCACGAGTGCCGTGTGGTCCACGCCGACGGTGAGCTGGATCTGACGACCGCGCCGGAATTCACCCGCGACCTCGAAGCTGTCCGCCACGGCACCGGGCGGCTCTTCCTCATCGTCGACCTGAGGGGCGTCACGTTCATGGACGGCAGCGCCCTGGCCCCGCTGTGCGCGGCGTGGGACGACAGCCACCAGCGGTTCGGGTGGACGCGCGTCGTCTACACCCGGCCGGGTGTAGGTCTGCTGTTCCGGGCCGGCGCCGTCCAGCACCGGTTCCCCCGGTACGCGAACACCCGGGACGCCCGGCGCGGAGTGAGCGCCGATCCCCCGGAGCAGTACACCCCGATGGGAGACCTGTCCGCGTAGGGTACGGCGAGACCGCTCGGCGCCTCACTTCGAGGAGCCCCGGCCGCGGCGGAACGGATTCCGGTGATCAGCGACGGCATGGCCGACGTTCTGCGGTCGCTGCGCCTGGGCGGACGCGGGAATCCTGCCCAGGCGTGCGCGCTGGCGCTGCGCGCCGAGGGCGTCGCGCTGTCGCTCCTGGTGGGCAAGGACCGAGCGGCCGAGCCACTCTGGTGCTACCCCGAGATAAGCGTGCGTTTCGAGGAGCTCCAGTTCACGCTGGGCGAGGGGCCGGGCCCGGACGTGGTCCGCACCGGCACTCCCGTCACCGAGCCGGACCTGGGCCGGGTGCGCCCCGACCGCTGGCCCGCGCTGCTGCCGTCGGCGCGGGAGATGGGCATCCACGGTGTGAGCTGCTTCCCGCTGAGCATCGGGGCCATCCGGGTCGGCGTACTGACCGTGCTGAGCGACGGGGACCGGCGGATCAACGAGCAGCAGTGGACGGACGCCACGGCCCTGGCCGGCGCGCTGACCGGCGCGTTCCTGAACGGCGACCGGCGGTGGAGCGGAGGCGGATCCGCGCCGGCTCCCGGCACGTTCCTGGAGTGGCCGACGGGACTGCACAGAGCGAAGGTGCACCAGGCCACGGGCATGATCAGCGTCCAGCTCGGGGTGTCCATGGAGGATGCCCTGCTGCGTCTGCGGGCCTTCGCCTACAGCAGCGACCGTCCCCTCGGCGAAGTGGCGGACGACGTCGTCGTGCGCAGGCTCCGTTTCCAGGACGATGACGACGACGACAACTATGACAATGGCAATGACGCTAATGACAATGACGGTATGGACGACATAGGCGGGCCGTATTCGCCCGACGGTGGAAAGGGATGATCGGCATGGCCCGCGAACGACGACTGGCGGAGATCTTCGTGGAGGTCGCGGACTCCCTCGTCGAGGACTTCGACGTCATCGATCTGCTGCAACGGCTGTCCACCCGCTGCGTCGAACTGCTGAACGTGTCGGCGGCCGGGATCCTGCTCGTGGACGCACACGGTGAACTACAGCTCCTCGCCGCCTCGGACGAGCACACGCGACTGCTGGAGCTGTTCGCGCTCCAGCACGACCAGGGCCCGTGCGTCGAGTGCTACCGCACCGGTGCGGCCCGGACGAACATCGACCTGTCGCGGCGGGAGGTGACCGAGAGCTGGCCGCGCTTCGCCGCCCGCGCGCGCGAGACGGGTTACGTGTTCACCCACGCCATTCCGCTGCGCCTGCGCAACCGTGTCGTCGGTGCGCTCAACCTCTTCCAGACCGAGCCCCGCCGCCTGGGCGACGACGACATCGCGCTCGCACAGGCGCTGGCCGACGTGGCCACCATCGCGATCCTCCAGCAGCGCACGCTGGAGCAGTCGCACGTCGAGAACAGCCAGTTGGAGAACGCCCTCACCAGCCGCATCCTGGTCGAACAGGTCAAGGGCGTACTGGCGGAGCGCTGGAACACCTCGGTGGACGACGCCTTCGCCGCGTTCCGCTCGTACGCCCGCTCCCGACAGCTGCGTCTGTCGGAACTCGCCGCGCGGATCATCGCCGGCGATTTCGACACGGCGGACATCCCGGCACCGGCCGTTCCCGGGGACCGCCGCGACTGACCTCCGCCAGGAAGGGCGAGTGACCGTTGACGATGACGCGCGCGGTCGCCGGGGAACCCTCAACGCAGTGTGCGGAAGCCCGCCTTGACCTTGTCGAAGACGGGCCGAAAGGTGTCCCACTGCTTTTCGGGCGCCGAGAGATAGATGTCGTACTCCGTCTCCCCCTCCTGCCCGAAGCCGAAGTCGATGGCACGGAACGCCCGGACGCGTCCCTCGAAGGTGAACTCCCATACGGCCGCGGGCTGTCCCTGGAAGGTGGTGCGCTGCATACGCAGTTTCCGGTACGTCTTCGGATAGTTGACCTTGGTGTTCGCCTCGATGTTCGTGAAGTGCGAGATGGGGTTGGCGCCCGCGGGGTTCACGATGTCGATCGTGAGACCGGCGAGGCCCGACGCGTCGGCGTAGTTGACCTCTTCGTTCGTCGTGTTGCCCCGCTTCCAGCTGTCCGGGACGGGGAAGGCGATGCCCAGCTTCTTCTCCGTGACCAGGTGGAAACCCGCGGGGACGGGCGGAGGCGTGGACGCGGTCGGCGTCGCGGCGCCGGTGCCCCGCGCGCTGCCGGCCCTGCCGCCGCCGCCGTCGTCGCGCGAGACGACGTAGATCCCGCCCGCCACGACGGCGGCCGCCACCGTCACGGCGGCCGCACTCCGGACGAACGCGCGCCGCTTCTTCTTCGCGGGAGCCGACGCCGGAGCCGACGCCGGAGCCGACGCCGGTGAAGGCTCCTGTCGAGTGGGCGCGGACAGCGCCTGGGCCTGGGCCTGGGCTTGCGCCTGTGCCTGGGCTTGCGCCTGTGCCTGGGCCTGTGCCTGCGCCTGTGCCTGCGCCTGCGCCTGCGCACCCGATGTGAACAGCGTCGGCGCCTCCCCGGTCACCACGGGCACCGCCCGCAGCGCCCGTTCCGTCTCCTCCGCTGACGGCCGCTCGTCCGGGTCCTTGGCCAGCAGCGCTTCGATGAGGGGTTCGAGCGGCCCGGCGTGCTTCATGGGCTCAAGCGGGTCGACGACGACGGCGTACGCCGTCTCCACCGCCGTGTCCTTGCGGAACGGGGGCCGACCCTCGACGGCCTGGAACAGGGTCGCTCCCAGCGCCCAGAGGTCGGCGGCGGGTCCGGGCCTGCGGCCCCGCATCCGCTCGGGCGCGATGTAGTCGATCGACCCGACGAGCTCGCCGGTCTTCGTCAGCGTCGAGGTGCCGCTCGCCATGGCGATACCGAAGTCGGTGAGCACGACACGGCCCCCGGCGCCCAGGAGCACGTTGCCGGGCTTGACGTCACGGTGCAGCACCCCGGCCGCGTGCGCGGCCCGCAGCGCGGCGACCATGCCGAGCCCGACCCGCGCGGCCTCGCCTGGCGGGACGGTCCCGCCGCCCTTGAGCAGCGCACCGAGAGTCGTCGAGGGCACGTACTCCATGACGATGCAGGGCAGCCCCTCGTCATCGACGACGTCATGGACGACGACCACGTTGGGGTGGGCGATACGGGCGGCGCTGCGCGCCTCGCGGCGGGTGCGCTCGTAGAGCGTGGCGAGCTCGTCATCGGTGAGGTGCCGCTGGACACGTAGCCGCTTCAGCGCGACGTCCCGGCTGAGAACCTCGTCCTCGGCCCGCCATACGGTGCCCATGCCACCGCGCCCGATCTGCTCGACCAACCGGTACCGCCCGGCGATCAGCCGCCCCTCGTCCGACACAACGCGCCCTCGCCGACTCTCTCCGTGCCACAAGCCCTGTGCTCTGTGCTGCCTTCTGTGCGCTTTGTACTTTGTGTTCGATTCGCGTCGACACCATAACCGCCGAAGGTTGCGGGACCGTCTCCGCGGGTTGCCCGAGCTTGACTGCGCCCATGGTCACCGATGTACTCCCACGCATGCCAGGGACGCATGACCAGCGCGACAACGAGTTGCTCGAAGCCCACCCCGTCACCCCCGGGCCGGAGGCGGCCACGGCGCAGGGCTATGTGGACAGCAGGCTCGACCAGTACCGGGACTGGTACGACAGGAAAGCCGTCAAGATGAAGGCCATGCACCTCAGGATGCGGACGCTGTCCGTCGTCGGAGGCGCGCTGGTACCGGTTCTGGTCAACCTCGACCTGTCCTTCGCCAAGCTCGGCGCGACCGTGCTGAGCCTGGTCGTCGTCGGCTCGGTGTCCCTGGAGAGCGTCTACCGCTACCGCGAGCAGTGGAAGAACTACCGCTCGACCGAACAGCTCCTCGTGCACGAGCGCATCTACTTCGAGACCAAGATCGGCCCCTACACGGGCCTCTCGCAAGACGAGGCGTTCCGGGCGCTGGTGGCCCGTGTGGAGACGGCGATCGCCAACGAGAACTCCGCCACCCTCAACGTCATGACACTGGGCGGCCAGGTCACCTCCGACGTCCAGCTCACGCCCGCCGTCCCCGAGGCCCGGCGCGGGCTCCAGTAGAGGCCGGAGGTCGGCGCGGGTCGACGTATCGTGACGCCTATGCAGTCCTACACAATCGGCCAGGCCGCCCGGCTGCTCGGCGTGAGCCCGGACACCGCCCGGCGGTGGGCGGACGCCGGGCGGATGGCCACCCACCGGGACGACGGCGGGCGGCGGCTCATCGACGGCCGGGATCTGGCCGCGTTCTCCGTCGAGCTGGCGAAGACCGGCGGCGAGGAGGACGTCTCCTCCTACACCTCCGTCCGCAACGCCTTCGCGGGCATCGTCACCGCCGTCAAGCTCGGCGACGTCGCCGCCCAGGTGGAGATCCAGGCCGGGCCGCACCGGCTGGTCTCCCTCCTCACCCGGGAGGCTGTCGAGGAACTGGGCCTGGAGGTCGGCATGGAGGCCACCGCGAGGGTCAAGTCGACCAACGTGCACATCGACCGCACCTAGGGGGTGGGGGGGGGGCGGCGGGGGAGCAGGCGGGGGGCGGCCAGCGGCGCC